>JBCBRF010000072.1:0-17606 GCA_039819865.1 Pseudomonadota bacterium
GTGTTTTCGCTGATCGGTCGACGCCCGGCCTTTGGCGACAGCGAGGTGCTGTTCCTGGTGACGGGCATCATTCCCTACATGATGTTCCTGCAGGCGACGAGCGCCGTGCGGCGGGACGAGCTGCAGGGCGGCAAAGAGGCGTCGCCGCTCACTTCGACCGCGACCTATGCGCTCGCGAACGTGCTCACGCACCTGCTGATCACGCTGGCCGCGTCGGTGACGATCTGCTCGAGCATGCATTTACTCGGGATCCGCCATGCGCTCCCGTCGCAGCCCTTAGTGGCGATCGCGGGCATCCTGCTGACGGCGCTGCTGGCGTTCGGCTTCGGCCTCTGCAACGCGATGCTGGCGTCGATGTTTTCACCGTGGGCGTCCGTCTGGCGGGTGGCGACGCGGGGGTTGTTCCTGCTGTCCGGGATTTTCTATGTGGTCGATTTCCTGCCGTACTTCGCGCGGGAGATCCTGGTCTGGAACCCGCTGGTCCACGGCGTGATCCTGGTGCGGATGGGTTTTTATGAGAACCATCCGACGCTGGCCTTCGACCTCCATTACTTCGTCGCCTGGGGCGTGTGCACGACGCTCGCGGGGCTGTGGCTGCACCGGATCTTCCGAAGACGGGCGACCTGACGGCCCCGTCGCCCAGGAAGGGCGCAGGGAGGCCGCCGGGGGGCGGGGGAGCGGAAGGGGGACGCGGTCTCGCCGGCCATCGAGGCCGGCTCGCCCGCCTTGGCGCGCGCGGACGGAGGCCGGGCGCGGGGGCGAAGAGCGTGATTTCGCTCACGCTCACCACCGAATGAGGGCCGCCTCATGCGTCGGATCCGCGCTCGCCGGTCTTTGATCGACACAGCGCCCGCCCTGATCCAGGGGACCTCGGCTGCGCCGAGGCGCGTGCCGCGCCCTGGACCAGGACGGCCCCCGCGTCGCTCGCCGACCAGCGAGCGCGGCTCCGCCGAATGAGGCTTCGGCGACGCCCACGCGGACGCCCACGCGGAGGCCCCTGCGGACGCGCCGGCGGGGGCGGCTCAGAAGGTTTGGTCGTAGGCGCCGACCTCGGGGCGCTCGCGGATGATGGCGTCGAGGGCCTCGAAGACCGCGCGCAGCTCCGCGTCGGAGTTCGGGCTCTCGCAGACCACCACCAGGTTCGGGGTGTTGGAGGAGGCGCGGACCAGGGCCCAGGCGCCGCCTTCGAGCAGCACGCGGGCGCCGTTCACGGTCACCACCTGCTCGATCTTGCGCCCGGCGAGCGCGCCGCCCTCCTCGCCCAGCTTGGCGAGACGGTCCACCAGCGCCGCGATGGCGTCGTACTTCTCCTCGTCAGAGCAGTAGGGCGACATGGTCGGCGTCGAGTAGGTCTTCGGCAGCGCTTTTCTGAGGTCCGACATCGACTTGCCGGGGTTGCGGTCGAGCATCTTGCAGACCTCGACCGCCACGCGCATGCCGCAGTCGTAGCCGCGGCCGATCGGCTCTGCGAGGAAGTAGTGGCCCGACTTCTCGAAGCCCGCGAGCGCGCCCAGCTCCTTCACCCGGCGCTTCATATGGCTGTGGCCGGTCTTCCAGTAGTCGGCCTTGGCGCCGCCCTCGATCAGCGCCGGGTCGGAGGCGAACAGCCCGGTCGACTTCACGTCGGCGACGAAGGTCGCGCCCGGGTAGAGCTTGATCAGGTCGCGGGCGAGCATCACGCCCACCTTGTCGGCGAAGATCTCCTCGCCCTCATCGTCCACCACGCCGCAGCGGTCGCCGTCGCCGTCGAAGCCGAGCGCCAGATCCGCGCCGCTTGCGCGCACCGCGTCGGCCATGGCGTGGAGCATCTCCATCGCCTCGGGGTTCGGGTTGTGATGCGGGAAGTCGTAGTCGAGCCCGTTATGCAGCGGCACGACCTCTGCGCCGATTTTGGACAGGATCTCGGGCGCGAAGGCCCCGGCGGTGCCGTTGCCGGTGGCGCAGACCACTTTCAGCGGGCGAGAGAGCTTAAAATCGCCCACGATGTCCGAGATGTAGCGCTCGCGCACGCCCTCGATGCGCGCGTAGGAGCCGCCCGGGCGCTCCTGGCCGAGACCTTCGAGCACGATCTCCTTCAGGCGCGCCATCTCCTCCGGCCCGTGGGTGAGAGGGCGGTCGCAGCCGATCTTCACCCCCGTCCAGCCGTTCGGATTGTGGCTGGCGGTGACCATGGCGACGGCGGGGGCGTCGAGGTCGAACTGGGCGAAATAGGCCATTGGCGAGAGCGCCGGGCCGATGTCGAGCACTTTGGCGCCGCCGGACATCAGGCCGACCATCAGCGCGTGTTTGATCGAGAGCGAGTAGGAGCGGTAGTCGTTGCCGACGACGACGGTCGGCTCCTTGCCCATTTCGTGAAGCTGGGTGGCGAGGCCGAGGCCGATCGCCTGCATGCCCATCAGATTGATCTTGTCCGGGTACTGCCAGCGGGCGTCGTATTCGCGGAACCCGGTGGGCGCGATCATCGGAACCGAGAGATACTCCCAGCTGTTTTCAGTCACTTCGGGCAGCGGCTTCGGCATGGACATCTGAGGCGCTCCTGTTGGGTCCGGCGACGCGCGGGCGTCGGTCGCTTGACCTATCGTCAAGCAAGACCGACGCCGCGGGCGCCGCGTTCCTCGATCCCCCGACCGCCCGGGAGATGCTGCGCTGCGATGAGCCCGAGCGGCGCGGCGCCTGTCAACCCGGCGCGGGCGATCCGGCGGGGCCTCGGCTCGCCTTCTGAGGGAGCCCGCGGCGCGGCCTCTTAGGAGAGGTAGCGGAACATGACCTTCATCGCCGCCTCGTCGACTTCGGCCTGGAAGGCGTGGCGGTCCTTGATGGCCTCGGCGCGCTGGGCGGCCGGGCGGGCGGAAATCTTCTCCCGCCAAGCCTTCAGATGCGTCAGGCGGTCGAACTTGTCCTCGTCGAGCACGAAGGCCGCAGCCCGCGCCCAGCCCCAGAGCGCCATGTCGACGATGGTGTAGGTCTCGCCCAGCATGAAGGGCGTGCGGCCCAGCCGGTCGTCGACGATGCCCCAGTGCCGCTCGGCCTCGAACTGATAGCGCTGGATCGCATAGTCCTGCTCGACCGGCGACATGCGCTTGAAGTGTACGGCCTGGCCTGAATAGGGCCCGATCCCGGAGGCGATGAACATCAGCCAGGACAGCAGGTCCCCGCGCTGCGCGGGCTCGGGCAGGAACTGGCCGGTCTTCTCCGCGAGGTAGAGGAGGATCGCGTTGCTGTCGAAAACCGTGGTCTCGCCATCGACCAGGACCGGCGTCTTGGCGTTCGGGTTGAGGCTGAGAAACTGCGGCGTGAATTGCTCGCCCTTGCGGGTGTCGACGGGGACCGGCTCGTAGTCGAGCCCCATTTCTTCGAGACAGAGCGCGACCTTCATCGGGTTCGGCGCGGTGTGGTAGTAGAATTTCAGCATCGGGGTCGCTCCTGTCCGAGATCGACCGCCGAGAATTGAGCGGCCGGGTTTTGAACCGAGCGTACCAATAACCCATTCGCGCCTGTCGCGCTTCACAGTTGCGTCAGAGCGGGGGGTCAGATTTGGACCGGGTCCGCCTTCGCCAGATCGTCGAACGCCTTCAGCGTCTTCAGAACCGCCGGCATCTGGTCGAGCGGGATCATGTTCGGGCCGTCGGAGGGCGCGGCGTCCGGGTTCTCGTGGGTCTCGATGAACAGCGCGGCCACGCCGACGGCGCAGGCGGCGCGGGCGAGGATGGGCGCGAACTCGCGCTGGCCGCCCGTGGAGGTTCCCTTGCCGCCCGGCTGCTGCACGGAATGGGTCGCGTCGAACACCACCGGCCAGCCGGTCTGCGCCATGATCGGCAGCCCGCGGAAATCGGTCACGAGCGTGTTGTAGCCGAAGGAGGCGCCGCGTTCGCAGAGCATGATCTTGTCGGCGCCGGTCGAGGCGATCTTGGCGGCGACGTTCGCCATGTCCCAGGGCGCCAGGAACTGGCCCTTCTTCACGTTGATCGCGCGACCGGTCTCGCCGGCGGCGAGCAGCAGGTCGGTCTGGCGGCAGAGGAAGGCCGGGATCTGCAGGACGTCGACGGCCTCCGCCGCGCGGGCGCAGTGCTCGGGCGCGTGCACATCCGTGAGCGTCGGGACGTCAAGGCGAGCCTTCACCTCGGCCAGGATCTCGAGACCCTGCTCGAGCCCGAGGCCGCGCACGCCTGCGATCGAGCTGCGATTCGCCTTGTCGTAGGAGGCCTTGAAGATGAAGGGGATCTTCAGGCCGGCGCAGGTTTCGGCCATGCGCTCGGCGATCATCAGGGCGTGCTCGAGGCTCTCCAGCTGACAAGGGCCGGCGATCAGGGCGACGGGCTTGTCCTGGGCGATCTCGTAGGGGCCGACGGCGACGGTCTTCGGGCCTGACATGCGCGTCTCCGGTCTGAATTTGGGGCGACGCGCGACCTAAACGCCGGCGCCGGCGCGCGGGCAAGACGAAACCGTCCTGGGGCGCGAGGCGCTCGGCGGTCAGCTGGCCGTGCGGATCAAGCCGAAGCCTTCGGACCGGACGGCGTCGAGGATCGGGTCGTCGGCGCGGATCAGGGCGACGTCGAGCGCGCTGTCCTCGAGGAAAGAGGCGCCGAGGCGACCGAGCTCCATCGCCAGGTCGCGGCCCTCCTCAGGGTCGACGCCCTCCGGCAAGCGCAAGCAGAGGGCGAGACGGCGCCCGGGGCCGGGAGCTCCCTCGGATCCGGGGTCCTCTTCGGAGAACTCTGCGAGCCAGGCCTCCGCGATCATGTCGCGCGCGGCGTTCAGCCGTGCGGCGAGAGCGGCGACCAGGGGGGTGGGCGCCGCGGTGGGCGCCGACACGATCAGCGGCGCGGAGGGATCGAGGTCGATCTCTTCTCCGGCGGAGGCGGCGAGTTCCGCCAGCGCGTCCACGGTTTCGGGACCGAACAGAGTGGCGCTCGGCGCGACCTCCAGGTTGAGGGCGATCTGGGCGCCCTGGCCCGCCATCATCTCGAAGAAGTTGCGCCCGGGCAATGCGATGAAGGCGGTCGGATCGGAAGAGAAGGCGGCCAGACGCTCTTCGCTGTCGAACAGCAGGAGCGTGTCCCGGCCGTCGATCTCCAGCATTTTCGGGGCGACCTCGCCGCGCTCGGCCTCGCCGCCAGACGCGCCGTCCAACGCGTCGGCGCCGTCGTCATCCTCGTGCGATTCCTCCCAGACGGGGCAGAGCAAAGCCTCGGCGAGCACGATGTCCAAGAACCGCGCGGCGGCGACGTCGTCGGAGTCGGGCGCCTCCTGCGCCGCGCGCCAAGCCGCGTCGATCCGGGTCTCCGGATGATCGTCCTCGGCCTCTTCGTCCAGAGCCTGGTGGTTCAGAGCCTGATCGTTCAGAGCGCCGTCCTTCCGGGCGTCTTCGTCTCGCGTGTCGTCATCGGTCATGGCGTCGGTCTTCGTTCAAGGTCGCCTCAGAGCGCCGGGTGGAAGCGATAGTGGCCGATGATCGGGTAGGCGAACAGGAAATCTTCTAGCTGCGGCCCGAGCCCGATATTGTGGGCGACCAGCGGCCGTCCGGTCCAACCGCGCCGATGGGTCACCACACCGATATGGGGCCTGCCGCCCGCGACGCGATAGGTGGCGAGATCGCCGGCGCGATAGGCGCGCGGATCGTCGGAGACGCGCAACGCCGCGTTCTGACGCTCGAAGAACCGCTCGAGGTTCAGCACGCGGCGGTGATCGATGTTGGTATCGGGGCGCGACAAGCCCCAGGCCTGGGGATAGCGGCGGAAGGCGCGGCTCATATCCTCGTGGACCAGCTGCTGCAGGTCGACGCCAACCGCGCGATAGGCGCGGATCACCAGATCCGTGCAGACGCCGAGATGGTCCGGCACGTCGCCCATCGGATAGGCGATCCGGCGATAGCCGCCGTCGTAGAACACGCGTCGCTCGGTCCGAGAGATGGCGGCGTCGGACAGGCGGCGGGCGAAATCGGCGGACGGATCCGCGCGCCCGCGCGCGTCGGCGAGCAAGCGGGTCGGGGCGGCGGCGGCCAACAGGCCGAGGGCGATCAGATCTCGGCGACGCATGTTTCCTCCGATCGTGATGGAGCGACCCCGAGAGCCTCGGATTCGAAACGAGCCTTTTCGGGGCGCCGCGTTAGGGGGCGTCGACGGGTGATACGGCCAGGAGCGCCGCGACCCGTCGGCGGAGTTCGGGCACCGCCTCGGCTTCGAACCAGGGATGGCGCTTCAGCCAGGCGGTGTTGCGCCAGGACGGGTGAGGCATCGGGAACAGGCCTCGCGCGAGGTGGGCCCGCCAGTCCGCCGCGGTCTCGGCGAGGGATCGACGGCGCGCCGCATCGCCGAGGTGCCACGCTTGGGCGTAGCCGCCGACCAGGAGGACCAGGTCGAAGCCGCCGGATCCACCGTCGACGGGGGCCGCGCCGTGCGCTTCGAACAGCCGGTCCCGCCACAGCGCGGCGCAGCGCCGGGGCGGGGGCAGATCGCCGCCCAAGCTTCGGCCTCCGCCTCCGCCGCCGCCTTTCGCCCTGCCGTCATGGCCTGGGAAGCAGAACGCCATCGGCAAGATGGCGACGCGGCGATCGTCCCAGAAGGTCTCCTCGTCGAGGCCCATCCAATCGCGGAGCCGGACGCCGGAGGGATCGTCGAAGGGTCTGCCCGAGCGATGGGCGCGCCAACCGGGCGCCTGGCTGGCGATGCAGAGCCGCGCCGTCGTCGACGGGCGGAGGATCGGCCGCGGCGGATGCGCGGTCGGCGTGCGGGCGAAATCTTCGGCGCAGGCTCTGCAGTCGCGGATCTCGGCGGCGAGCGCGGCCAGGCGGCCAGGGTCCCGCACAGGTCGGCTCGGGGCGCCGGCGCTTGACCGCATCGGGGCGGCGTCGGCGTCGTTGGTCATGCGAGACAGAGCTGGCCTCCCGATCGCCGCCGTCGAGCCAGCGATCTCGACCGAGCCCCGGATGCGCGGATGCGCGCCCTATGCAGGCGGAGCGGCGCTTTATTAGTGTCGAGCGAACTGCGACCGAAAGGGAAAATCAAATGGCGTCCACGGACCAGACGGCCAACGGTCGAGCGCCGGTAAAGATGTATCGGGTTTGGAACTTCCTGACCGAGTACTCGCTGCTGCTGGTGATAGGCGCAGTGGTTGCGCTGTTCTGGGCCAATCTCGACCAGATGGTGATAGCTATCGTAATCGAGACCGTGCTGTGGGATCACGCGCCGATCGGGCATCTGCACGTCGACGCCGAGGGCCATGCGCATCGGACGCTGACGCTGCATTACCTGATCAATGATCTCTTGATGGCGTTCTTCTTCGCGATCGCCGGCAAGGAAGTTTGGGAGGCGGTGGCGCTGAGGGGCGGGTCGCTCAAGGGCAAGCGCGCGCTGACCCCGCTGGTCGCCACCGCTGGCGGCATGTTCGGCCCGATCGCGGTCTATCTCGGCGTCGCGATGCTGTTCGGCTCCACGACCTATAATGCGGTCGCCAACGGCTGGGCGATCCCCACGGCCACCGACATCGCCTTTAGCTATCTGATCGGTCGGATCGTGTTCGGGGCGGGGCACCCGGCGGTGCGGTTCCTGTTGCTGCTCGCCATCGCGGACGACGCCGCGGGCCTGGTGATCCTGGCGATCTTCTATCCGAGCGGAGAGCTTGCGCCGCAGTGGCTGCTGCTGTCGCTGTTCGCGGCGGTCGCGGTGTTCTTCCTCGCCAACGATCTGCCGCGCCGGTTGGACCGGGGCGACCAGGCGCGCACCAACTCGACCTGGGTGCGGAAAACCCTCAGCTTCTGGCCCTATGCGATCGCCGGGGCGGTCAGCTGGTACGGGTTCATGCAGAGCGGGCTGCATCCGGCGCTCGGGCTGTTGCCGATCGTGCCGACCATCCCGCATGCGGACCGCGCCTTTGGCGTGTTCGCCGAGGCGGAGACGCATATGCACGATCTGCTGAACGAGATCGAGCACGCGCTGAAGACGCCGGTGGAGGTGATCCTGCTGCTGTTCGGCTTCGCCAACGCCGGGGTGCAGTTCTCTTCGATGGGGCCGGCGACCTGGCTGGTGCTGCTCGGGCTGATCGTCGGAAAGCCGCTCGGGATCTGGGCTTTCGGCTATGTCGCGGCCCGGCCGCTCGGCTTCGGCCTGCCGGCGGGGATGCGGACCACGGATCTGTTCGTCCTCGGCTGCATCGCGGCGATCGGCTTCACCGTGTCGCTGTTCGTCGCATCCGTGGCGTTCCCGGCGGGGCCGGTGCAGGACGCCGCCAAGATGGGCGCTTTGTTCTCCTTCGCCGCCGCGGGCCTTTCGATCGTCGTCGGAAAGCTCTGCGCCGTGCAAAAGATGGAGGTCGCCGTCGGAGATCAGGACAGCGCTACGCAGCAGTCCGCGACCGCCTGATGCTGTTGCGGTCGCCGCGTCTGCAGTGATTCCGCTCAGGCGCGTCGCCGGCGACCCCTGCGCGAATGCTCGCGGCCGTGATCCGCGCGCCGGCCAGCCGCCCAGCCGCCCTTGACCTCGGCGCGCGGCTGGGCGACCTCCTCCCCGGTGGCGTCGCTGCGCGCCGGCGGGAGGATCACGCGATGAGCGATCAGACGGCTTTCGATTGGGCGACGCCGATCGACACCGGCCGTCCCGTCATCGTCACCGGGGCCGCCGGGTTCGTCGGGTTCTGGCTCTCTCGCGCGCTGCTCGAGGCGGGGCTCCCGGTCGTCGGCTTCGATAATCTGAACGCCTATTACGATCCGGCCCTGAAGCGGGCGCGATTGGATCTGCTCGCGGCGCACAGCGGGTTTCGATTCGTCGAGGGAGACCTCGCCGATCGAGAGGCGGTGTCGGGCCTGTTCGACGAGACCCGGCCGCGCCATGTCGCGCATATGGCGGCTCAGGCGGGGGTTCGGTACTCGCTCGAGAACCCGCACGCCTACGCGGACTCGAACCTCACCGGCTTTCTGAACATCCTGGAGAATTGCCGGAATGCGGAGCTCGCGCATCTGGTCTACGCGTCCAGCAGTTCGGTCTATGGCGGGAACCGCAAGCTGCCGTTTTCGGTCGCGGACGCGGTCGACCATCCGGTGAGCCTTTATGCGGCGACCAAGAAGGCGAACGAGCTGATGGCGCACGCCTACAGCCATCTCTACGACCTGCCGGCGACGGGGCTGCGCTTCTTCACGGTCTACGGGCCGTGGGGGCGTCCGGATATGGCCTACTACTTGTTCACCCAGGCCATTTTCGCGGGGCGGCCGATCAAGGTGTTCAACCATGGCGAGATGTCCCGGGACTTCACCTATATCGACGACATCATCGAGGGCGTGGTGCGCTGTCTGGCGCGCCCGCCGGCCGGCGATCCGGACTTCGATCGGGCCGCGCCCGTGCCTGGCGCGAGCTGGGCGCCGCATCGCGTCTTCAACATCGGCGCGCGACGGCCTGAGCCGCTGATGTCGATGATCGCGATCCTCGAGCGCGAGACGGGCCGAAAAGCCGTGACGCAGATGCTGCCGATGCAGCCGGGCGATGTGGAATCGACCGCGGCCGACGTCTCGGATCTCGAGCGCGCCGTCGGCTTCGATCCCAAGATCGGGCTCGAGGAAGGGTTGGCGCGCTTCGTGGCCTGGTTCCGAGATTTTCACCGCATCGAAGGCTGAAACCGGCTAAGGGCGCGGGCCCATCGTGCTAATGGCGCGGGCGCATCGTCCTAAGGGCGCGGGCCTATCGTCGCCGCGCCGTCTCGGCCGATCCGACGCGCCGCTCCGGGCGGATCGCTGGTCAGCGCGGGGCGGAGACCAAACGGTCTCGGGAATCGCGCTCGCCGCGACGCTCTCTTCCCGCCGCCGGCGCACGTGGCGGACTGTTCGCGCTGGACGGAGCAGCGGTCGCGCTTGGACCGCCGCGCGACGGCGATCCTCGGCGCGACGCATGGTCCGCCCCAGCGGAGCCCTTCGCGCTCGACCGCGGACCGTCGTCGGCCGGGCCGTCTTCGGGGCGGGGCGGTTTCGACATCTGCTTCAGCACCGTGGCCAGCCGTTGCTCCGGAGAGAGGGCGACCATCTGGGAGTGGGCCCGGTCCGCCTGGTCCGTCGCCGCCGCATGCGCCGCGCGCGGTTGCGGCGTCAGGGCGTAGGTCCCGAGCAACCCCAGAAGCGGCGCGAATGCGAGGGCGTGACGCGGCTCCGCCAGCAGCAGAGAGTGGATGAAGACGAGCCCGGCGAAGGTCCCGAGGATCAGAAGCCAGCGGCTCGGATCCCGCACGGTGCCACGCACCGCCAGAACGGCGGCTCCGAGGGCGGCGAGCGTCAGAAGGGCGAGATGAGCGCCGTCGATGACCGCGGCCGCGCGGGGCGGAACGTCATAGCGCTGCAATTCGGCGCTCCGCCGCGACGGCGCGTTCACCGTCCAGAGCAGCAGCGGCTCCTGCGAGCTCCAGAGGCGGCGGGTCTTTTCGGTCGCGGCGAAGGTCGCGAAACCGATCGGATCCTCGGCGATCCGGTCCCAGGCGAGCGCTCGGGCGGCGCGCTCGGCGGCCGCGAAACCGGCGCCGCCGGATGCGTTTTCGTACCCGATCCGCTCCAGATCCGACACGGCGTAGACGCCGCCGGAGGCCCGGTTTGCGCCGAACATCAGTTCGAAACCGAGCGTTGGGGTCAGTTTGGCGGCCAGCGAGGCGTCGCGCTCCGACTGGGCGGAGATCACCGGTCCGAGGGCCGCGGCCGCGCCGAGCCCGATCGCCAGGATCGCGCCCAGCACGTAGGCGGCGGTCGAAACGCGGCGCGACGCCAGCAGCGCTGCGACCAGAACCGCCAGGATCGCGGCGGCGAACGCGACCGCCGACGGCTTTGTGAGGAGCGCGAGCGCCAGCAGGAGGCCGGAGAGCGCCGCGCTCAGCCACAGTCCACGGCTTCGATGGCTCAGGATGAGATAGATGGACGCCAAGGCGAGGGGGCCAAACACCGCCTCGGCGCTCGGGAGCGCGCCGTAGACGATGGCCCCCGGGGTCAGTCCGACCGCGACCGCGGCCGCGAGCGCGCCCGATTTGATCTCGCGAATCTGGCGCGCGATCAGCCAGACGAAGCCGGTCTGCAGCGTCCAGAGCGCGGCGGCCAAACCACGGACGACGTCGATGTCCGCGCCGAAGGTTCGGGCCGCCATGGCGTAAATCGCGACGGCCATCGGCGATTGCGACGCGAACAACAGCTCGGGGTTCGGAGCGGCCGCGAGGCGGCGCGCGGTCTCCCACAACGCGCCGAGCGCGCCAAAGGGCTGCGCGTCGATCCAGAGGCTCCAGCCGAGCTGCGCGGCGAAGCTTGCGGCCAGCACGAAGAGAATCGCCCAGACCGACTGGATCCGCGACGCGAGCGCGAGAGCGGTCGCCATCGAGAGCATCGAGGCGCAGATCAGCGGCAGCCGCTCCGCGTCGAGACCGTCGATCGCCGTTCCCTCGGCCCAAGGGACGAGCGCCGCGTCTCCCGCAAAATAGACGGCGACGCCCAGATACAGCGCTGCGACGCCGGCGAAAATGCGCACCGCCGGCGACGGTGTCGCGCTTACAGCAATGGCCATTGAGCCTCGCTCTCCAACCTCTCAACGGACACCGACGCAGCGCGACGACGCCCGGCCGCCGCGATCGGGCGTCACGCCCGTTCTCTCCCCTGAACTCCTCGCCGACTCGCATACACCAGTTGCGGACGGGGCGCTACGGAGTTGAGCGCGCCGCCCATTCGATCCGGCGGGAGCGGGCGGAGCGAAGCGCCGCGCTCAGGGCCGAACGTGGACCGCCGGCTCGGCGCGGTCGGGCTGAGCAAGCGACGGCGGCGGCTCGAGGTCAGCCGACGAGCGCGGTCAGGATCGCAAACAGGACGCCCGCCGCGATCACGCCGATCGCGTAGGTCGCCACCGTCGCCGCCTGGTGGTACGGTTTGAAGCCGTTCAGGTCGCTCATGAGCTCCATGAAGACGGCGTCGGCCTGGGTGCGCTTCACCGTGTGCGGCCGCCGCGTCCGCGGCTTATCCAGAACCGCCGCGCCCACCGGGATCGCGGTCTTGACGTCGATTTTCGTCAGATCAGTCATCGTCGTACTCCCTTCACCGCTGGGGAACGTTTGGCGTTCCGCGGCGATTTCAAGCCCTTACGGGCGGTTCTCTCGCAGAGGGGCGGCCGAAGCGAGACGACCGCCCGAGCGCCGTCGGCGCGCGCTCCGCGGGCGCGTTCGGGATGGGCCGCAGAAGTTAACAATTGCTGATCTGTCGCAGCCCCGTGCGCGGCGGCGGGCGGCGCGAGCGGCGTTCGCGTTCCGGCCGCAACAGAGGCGTCAATCGGGCGGCGGGAGGGCGAGGCGAACGACGCCGCGCATCGCGTCAGGATCGATCGGCCGGCCCTTGCGCAGAATCGTCAAACGGCCCGAACGCGCCAGCGCGGCGGCTTCGGCGCGGACCGCGCCCATGAGGCGGCGCCAGTCGTCGGGATCGAGCGCCCGCGCCGCTTCGGAGGGGCAGATGCTCTTGCCCGGGCCGCGCGCGGCGACCAGCGCCAGGATCTCAGCGGCGATCGCCTCGCGATCCGGCGGCGAGCGGCGCAGAGCGGCGCGCGGGGGCTGGTGGTCGGACGCCATCTCGGGTTCACTCCGCTCCGTCACTGGGGGCGCGGCCGACGGCCGGCGCGTTCGCCCCGTGTCGCACACAATGAGCGGGAGGTCGCGGGATGCAGGATGATCCGATCGTGATCGTAGGGGCGGCGCGCACCCCGATGGGCGGGTTCCAGGGAGAGCTCGCGCCGATGACGGCGCCGGAGCTCGGGGCCGAAGCGATCCGGGCGGCGCTGGCCCGCGCCGGGCTCGGCGCGGACCAAGTCGGCGAGGTGCTGATGGGCTGCGTGCTGCCGGCGGGCTTGGGTCAGGCGCCGGCGCGCCAGGCCGCGCATGGGGCGGAGATCCCCTGGGACGCGCCGGCGACCACCGTCAACAAGATGTGCGGCTCCGGCATAAAGGCGGCGATGCTCGCCTATGACGGGCTGATCTCGGGCGCGGCGGAGGTGTTCGTCGCAGGCGGCATGGAGTCGATGACGAACGCGCCGCATCTGTTGCCGTCGGGGCGTTCGGGGATCCGGATCGGGCATGGCCAGGTGCTCGATCATATGATGCTCGACGGGCTCGAGGACGCCTATGAGCCCGGGCGGGCGATGGGGACCTATGCGGAGGATTGCGCGGAGAAGTACCAATTCACGCGCGAGCAGCAGGACGACTACGCGCTCAAA
Organism: Pseudomonadota bacterium; assembly: GCA_039819865.1. Lineage (GTDB taxonomy): Bacteria > Pseudomonadota > Alphaproteobacteria > Rhodobacterales > Rhodobacteraceae > JBCBRF01. Next base: position 13,203 of record JBCBRF010000072.1, read on the forward strand.
TCGCTCGCCAACGCCCAGGCCGCGCAGGCGGAGGGGCGGTTCGCGGCGGAGATCGCGCCGGTCAGCGTCAAGACCCGGAAGGGCGAGGCGCGGATCGACAGCGACGAGCAGCCTCGGAACGCGCGGCCCGAGAAGGTCCCGCATCTGAAGCCCGCCTTTCGCAAGGACGGCACGGTGACGCCGGCGAACGCCTCGTCGATCTCGGACGGGGCGGCGGCGCTCGTGATGATGACGCGCTCCGAGGCGGAGAAGCGGGGGCTGCCGATCCGCGCGGTCGTGCGGGGGCACGCGTCGCACGCGCAGGAGCCGGGCTGGTTCACCACGGCGCCGATCCCGGCGATGCGGAAGCTGCTCGACAAGGTCGGTTGGACCGCCGGGGAGGTCGATCTCTGGGAGATCAACGAGGCGTTCGCCGTGGTGCCGATGGCCGCGATGCGGGAGCTCGACATCCCGCGGGACGCGCTGAACGCCAATGGCGGGGCCTGCGCGCTCGGACACCCGATCGGCGCGTCGGGCGCGCGGATCCTGGTGACGCTGCTGCACGCGCTCGAGGAGAAGGACCTGAAGCGCGGCGTGGCCTCGCTCTGCATCGGCGGCGGCGAGGGCGCGGCGGTGGCGATCGAGCGGATCTAGAGGGCTTTGCAGGGGGTCGCCCGGCGCTCCTCGCGGGGCGTTCTCGGGTGGGCGTTCTTGGGCGGGCGTTCTTGGGGGTCGTTCTTGGGCCGTGGTTCTTGGGCCGTGGTTCTTGGGCCGTGGTTCTTGGGCCGTGGTTCTTGGGCCATCGTTCTTGGGCGGGCGCGCTCGTCTCGCCGCTCCGGCGCTCCCCGCGGTGCTGAGAGCCGAGGATCTCGCAGGGGCGAGAGACGAGGCGGCGGCGCAGGCTCAGCGGCGCTCGATGACCAGATCGGCGCCGCGCGGGCTCGCCGCGAGGAGCGCCGGCACGCCGTCCTCGCCCACCAGATGCGCCGCGCCGACGACGACCAGCGTTTCTCCGGATCCTGCGAGCTCCTTCAGCAGCGGGTCGATCCAGGCGCGATTCCGGCGGGTCAGAAGAACCTCGGAGAGCGCCGGGGCGTCCTCGTAGGATTGCGCGTTGATCTCCTCCAGCGCGTCGACGTCGCCGTTTCGCCAGGCCGCGATCAGCGCGTCGAGCTGAGCGGCCTCTTCGTCGCGCTGGGCGAGCGTCAGCTCGAGCGCGTTCAGCTGGGTCGGCTCCGGCAGGTCCGCCAGGAAGCGCAGCTGCTGCTCGATCGTCTCGAGATAGCGGATCTCCTTCTTTGCGCGCAGGAGCTCCGGCAAGATCACGTTCTCGACGCCCGCTTCCACGTCCAACCCCATCTTCCGAAAGGACAGCGTCACGATCTGCAGCATGGCGAGCCAGGGGCGCTGGCGGTCCATCTGGGCGAGATCGAAGCCCAACTCCAGGGCGGCGTTCTCGAGCGCCGCCTTCCCGTCGTCCGAAAGCTGGTCGTTCAGCGAGCGGCCGGGCGGCTGGGCGCCGAGGCGCGCGATCAGGAACACCGCCTGCGCCTGGGCGGCGAGATCGGTCGGGGTCTCGAAATAGGCGCGCTCGGCGCCGGCGATCGCGCGGTCGATCGCGGGCCGGCGCCATTCAAGCTCCGGATCGAGCAGATGGACCGAGCCGAGCAACCACAGAACGCTGTCTTCGTCCGTCACCCGCCAGAGCGCCACGCCGGGCGGCGGCGCGGCGGCGGCGGCTTCCCGCGCCACAGCGCCCGGGGTCGGGGCCGACAGGGCGGGCTCCGCCAGTTCGGCGCGCGCCGGGGCGAGCGGGAGGAGGCCGGCGACCAGGGCCGCGAGCCAGGCGGCGGCGACGCCGGGGATCGGGCCGGCGATGCGCGGGGCGCTTCGTGCGGCGCTTCTCGGGGCGATGCTTCGGAACATAAGGTCGGGTCCTTTCGCCATCGGGCGGCGGCATCGGGCGGCGGCGGCGCGTCGGTTGACGCGATCCCTAGAGCCGGTCAGCGTGATCGCAATCTCCGGCGACAGTCCGGAACCGCTGGGAGGCCTCCATGCCGCAAACGATCGTCCGCGGGTACCGCGATTTGGTGAACGAAGCCAACCAGGAGGTGCGCTGCCTCGAAGTGGAGGAGGCGAAGGCGCTGAGGTCGCAGGAGGATGTGGTGTTCGTCGACATCCGCGATCCGAGGGAGCTCGAGCGGAGCGGCCGGGTGCCGGGCGCGTTCCACTGCCCGCGCGGCATGCTCGAGTTCTGGATCGATCCGGCGAGCCCGTACCACAAGCCGGTGTTCGGCGAGGACAAGACCTTCGTGTTCTTCTGCGCGGGCGGGCTGCGCTCCGCGCTGGCGGCGAAGACCGCACAGGATATGGGGTTGAAGCCGGTCGCCCACATGCTCGGCGGGTTCGGCGCGTGGAAGGAGGCGGGCGGCGCGGTCGAGACCGAGGAAGAGCGCCGGGCCGAGCGGACGAAAGCGGGGTGAGCGATGAAAGCGGTTTTTGATTTCACCGGGGCCCGGGTCTTCGTCTTTGGCGGCACGTCCGGCATCAATCTCGGCATCGCACGGTGCTTCGCCGAGGCGGGCGCCGCGGTCGGCGTCGCCAGCCGCAACCAGGAGAAGGTCGACGCCGCGGTCGCGCAGCTCGGCGCGGGCGCGAAGGGCTATGCGCTCGACGTGCGCGAGCCGGAGGCCGTCGGCGCGGCGATCGCGGATTGGGGCGAGACCGACGTGCTGATCTCGGGCGCGGCGGGCAACTTTCCGGCGCCCGCGGTGGGGATGAGCCCGAACGCCTTCAAATCGGTGGTCGATATCGACCTGCTCGGCACCTTTCACGTGATGCGCGCGGCGTTTCCGCATCTGAAGAAACCCGGGGCGAGCGTGATCAACATCTCCGCCCCTCAGGCGCAAGTGCCAATGGCGTTCCAGTCGCATGTCTGCGCGGCGAAGGCCGGCGTGGACATGCTGACGAAGACGCTGGCGCTCGAATGGGGCGGGGTCGGGGTTCGGGTGAACGCGATCTCGCCCGGGCCGATCGAGAACACCGAAGGCATGGCGCGGCTCGCGCCCACGGAGGCGGCGGGCGTCGCGGTGAAAAAGTCCGTCCCGCTCAAGCGCTACGGCCAGGCCGAGGAGATCGGGCGGGCCTGTCTGTGGCTCGCCTCGGACGCGGCGGCCTATGTCTCGGGCGTCATCCTGCCGGTCGATGGCGGGTGGCTGGCCGCAGGGGTGCCGCTCGATCTGGCGAAGATGAGCGGCTGAGAGCGGGTTTCGCTCACGCGGTCGCCTGCTCCAGGGCCTTCAGAGGCTGCTCTTCGGGCGGCCACGGACGTTGGCGGTCGGCCTCGATCCAGGCGGCGATCCAGTCCGGCGTCTCGGGCCGCCACTCGGGCGCGCCGAGCGCCTCGGCGACCGCGTCCGTGGGCACCGTGCCGCGGGACCCGGCGACCACCGCGGTGCGGAGCACGGCCTGGCTGCAGGGGGTCTCGCCGCGATAGGTGGTCTGCGCCGCGTAGAACCATTTCTCGTCGCGGCAGACGAAGCGGGTGACCAGCTTGAAGCGTTGGAACGGCCGGAGGCGGCGGCGGTACTGGATGCTCGACCCGCCGACGACAAGGCCCCAGCCGTTCTTCTTCAGCACCGGGATCAGGCCGACCCGCGCGCCGTAGTCGAAGCGGCCGAGGTCGAACAGGGTCAGCTGGCGGCCGTTGTTCACCTCGGCGTAGACGTCGCAGTCCCAGGGCCAGGCGGTGAGTGTGAGCACCGAGGCCTGGTCGGGCCGGAGCGGCGGCTTCCGCCGCGCCGCGGCGAGGATCCAGGCCAGTCGAACAAACGGGTACATTGCGCGCCTCCACCATGCATGGCGAGGCAAATGGGCGTTTGACGCGGCGTCGGTCCAGAACCGGGCGCCGCGCATTTCGCCGCGGCCGCGGCGGCGGGGATCCTCAGGCGCGCGCTCTGCAGCGGAGGACGGCGCCGTCGAGGGTTTCTGCGACGGCGCGACGGTGGCGCAGGGACATGTTCATCGCCGTCGCCCGCTCCCGCGCGACGGCGAACAGGGCGCGGGCGCGAAAGCGGCGCTTGTCCGAGGCGATAAGCGCCGTCAGGCGGCGCTCCGCGAAGCGGGCGGAGCGGGGATCCTGGAAGCGCGCCTTCAGGCGCGTCGCCAGGCAGTCGCAGAGCGACGCCGCCGCGGCCGGTGAGACGGCGGCTCGGCGGCTCTCCAGCAGATGCCCGCGGGACAGGGTTTCCTTGGCGCAGTAGGTCGAGAAAGCCTGGAGCGGCGCGGGCAGCGGGGGCTGGCTCGGTGCGATCGCCGTCGCCTGCTCCGGCGCGCCGCGGGCGCCGAGGAGGGCGGCGGAGACGCCGAGGAGGCTCAGGACAAAGAGGGCGGCGATCATCAGGGGCGCGGTCTTCATGTCTCGTC
>JBCBRF010000073.1:0-15845 GCA_039819865.1 Pseudomonadota bacterium
GGAGCAGGAAGATCGCCTCGATCAGATCGCCCCAGGCCTGCTTGATCGCGAGCGCCGCGAGATCCGGGTCGTAGAGCGACCCCTCCGACATCACCCGCGCGACGCTGAGCCGAAGTTGTTCGCGGATCTGCGCGACGGACAGCTCGGCGATCCGAAGATCCCCGCGCCGCCGCTCCGACAGGAGCCGGTGCGCGGCTGCGATCGCTTTCTCTCCGCCTTTGCTGGCGACGTACATGCGCCTTCCCCCAAGTTCTCGAGGCTTCGCCCCGCATTGCCGCCGCTTCCGCGCGCCCGACGCTCTCCCCAACATCGATCGCGGGTGCGCCGGGCCCTAAACCGGTTCTACGATCGTGCTGCGCGGCAGGCCGGCGATCCGGTCCCCCGCAGTGAAAATGACGTCGAGCCCGAGCGGGAAGCGCGCGGCGTTCTCTTGCGCCCAGGCCCAGAACTCGTTGGTGGCGCCGCCGACCCAGAGCCGCGCCGCGCCGTCGACGCCGGGCCCGCGCAGGACCGCGCCGGAGCCCGCGATCGGCTCGTTGGACAACGCGTCCACTTCAATCGCCAGCGTCGCCGACCGATCCGGATACTCGGGCGTCCCGACCGGCAGAGCGGCCAGGGCGTCGCCGGCGATCTCGGACCAGGTCCCGCAGACGAACGCCGCCAGGTCGGGCGTCGCGATCGGCGCCGCGCCGGTCTGAAATCTGAGAAACCCGGCGACATCCGGCGTATTGCGGGACGGCCCGAGCCAGAGCCGAGCATCGGCGTCCGAGAGGTTCGTCAGCACCTGCGCCGCCGCCTCGGACAGCGGCGCGGGCGCCGCGATCGGGTCGACGAACCGCTCGATCCGCCCGGGCCGCGCCAGCGCGCCGAGGATTGTGCGGAACGCGCGCGACGAGCCGATCGCCGGCGTGTCGGCCGCCGGGCGCTCCGATGAAGGATCTCGATCCGAGTCGCTCGCCATGTTTGGTCCCCTTCGTCGGTCGGCCTGTCGCCTACGGCTCGCCCCGCGTCATCGTAAAGAACTCCACCTGAGTTCCCGCCGCCGCGCGCTCGGCCTCTCGGATCTTAATCGCGCGTGATCGTTCGAGCGGCTCGAGGATGTGCGCGCGCACCGTCTCCGCCGCCTCCGTCTGGAGCAGCGCGTCGCAAAGCGCTGCGATCCGCGCTTTCTCCGGCGCTCTGCCCAAAACGTAGGCCGCGCCGCCGACGCCGCTATCGAGCCGCACGACGCAGCGCGTCACCGTCGCCTCGCCAAGATTGAACGCCGCCCCGGCGGCCCCGGCGCGCCCGCGCGTCATCGTGAGGCCCACCTCCGGTCCGCGCAGAGTTTCGTAGCGCGGCTCGAGGCCGGCGCGCGCCCAAAGTTCCGCAAGCTCTTTGGCGTCGGCCAGTGCGAGCGCGCTCATCGACGAGGCGCGACGGGCGTCCGCCGGGTCGTCCGCCGTGTCGTCCGAGCGCCCGTCCAGCGTTGCCCGGTTGCGTGTTGCGTCATTTTTCGACATCTATCGACGACCAATTTGTCGAGACCCCTTCAGTGAGGTCGGCGAACGGTGAGGGCAAGCGCCAAACGACCCATGCTTGTCTAGACATTTTACCGTGGTTCCGACCCGCGCGCAAGGGGCCGCGGGCGATCAGAGGGCTTTGGGCGGAGGGCGGCGCGGTGCTGTTCGTCTGCTGAGATGGGAATGAAGATGGGGCGGACACCGGTCTGGAAATCGATCTACGAGACCCTGCGCTCGGAGATCGTCAACGGCACTTTTAACGCCGGCGACAAGTTGCCGACGGAAAAGGAGTATTCCGAGCGGTTCGACGTGAACCGCCACACTGTCCGCCGCGCGTTGGCGGAGCTCAGCCAGGCGGGGATCATCGCTGTCCGCCGCGGCAGCGGCGCTTATGTCGCAGACGGCATCCTGGAGTACAAGATTGGGCTGCGCACCCGGTTCAGTCAGAATGTTCTGGAGCTTGGCCGATCCCCGGCGACCCATCTTCTGCGCAACGAGATCGTCCCCGCGGAGGAGCGCATCGCCGTCCATCTCGGTTTGAAGCCGGGCCGCGAAGTTCTGATGATCGAGACGTTGGGCGAGGTCGACGCCACCCCGGTCTGCGTCTCGGAGCAGTTCTTCCCCGCCGAGCGCTTCCCGGATTTTGCCGAAGTCTTTGAAACAACGGGGTCAATCACGACGGCGCTGACCCGCTACGGCGTGATCGACTATGTCCGCGCCTGGACCCGGATCGCGGCGATCGCGCCGTCGCGCACCATCGCGAAGAAGCTCCGTCAGCCTGACAACGCCCCCGTGCTGCGCGCCGAGGCGTTGAACCTCGACATGGCGGGGCAGCCGATCGAGTACGGCGCGACCTTTTTCGCTGGCCAGCGCGCCGCTCTGGTGGTCGAGAGCCAGGGCGCTCAGCGCGCGTCGGCGCTCAACTGATTCGCCTCCTGAAGCGTGTGATTCGCCCCTGTGCGGCCGAAGAGTCCGCGCCTCTGCAGGGGGGAGGCGGTCCTAGACAATCCGGTGCTTGAGCGGAGTGTTTTTCACCGAAGCGCAACATGACGCGGGGCGGTCGCGCGGCGTTGGACCAGGCTGCTCCAGACCTGGATCGACGGCGTCGCCGAGGGTCGCGGAATTGCAGGTTGGGGAGGCGAGAGCGCGATGAACGACAAAGCCGAGGAACTCCGGGCCGTCCGCCCGCCAAAGGCCGTCGTGTTCGACGTCGGAAACGTGCTGATCGAATGGGATCCGCGAAACCTTTACCGCAAGCTGCTGCCGGACGAGGCCGCCGTCGAGCGTTTCCTGGCCGAGATCTGTCCGCCGGAGTGGAACCTCGCGCAGGACGCCGGGCGCAGTTGGGCCGACGGCGTCGCCGAAGCCGTCGCCCGCCATCCGGACCAGGCCGTGCTGATCGAGGCCTTCGATCGCCGCTGGCGCGAGACCGTTCCGGGCCCGATCGACGCCAACGTCGCCCTGCTCCGAAGCCTGCGGACGTCGGGGCTCCCCGTCTTCGCCATCACCAACTTCTCCGCGGAGAAATGGGCGGAATGCCTGGAGCGGTTCGACTTCCTGACGCTGTTCGACGACGCGGTGGTCTCCGCCCATGAGCGCCTGGTGAAGCCCGACCCGCGGATCTACGAGGTCTTGTTCGACCGCCAGCTTCGCCCGCGCGGCCTCGCCCCCGCGGACGCGCTGTTCCTCGACGACAGCCCGGCCAACGTCGCCGCCTCCGAGGCGCTCGGCATGCCGGCGATCCGCGTCACGCCCGACCTCGATCTCGCCGCCCTGTTGCGGGCGCGCGGCCTGCCGGTGTGAGCGGTCCCGGGCGCGCCGGGCGGTCGCCGGCGACCGTCTTTACGCCCCGCCGCGCTCTTGACCTGGTCCGCGCCGGCGCGGAGCGTGCCCTGGTCTCGTCGCCCAACTCGGAGGCTCCTCGATGCGGTCGCCCACTTTCTCCGAGCGCGCCGACCGCGCGCTGATCCGCTACGGCGGCGCCTTCTATCCCCGCGCCATCGTCCGCGCTAAAGGCGCTCGGGTGTTCGACGCCGAGGGCCGCGCGATCCTCGACTTCACCTCGGGCCAGATGAGCGCCATCCTCGGTCATGGCCACCCGGAGATCGTCGAGACCGTCCAGCGCGGCGTGGCCGAACTCGCGCACCTCTACAGCGGCATGCTCTCGGAATCGGTCGTGGCGCTCTCGGAGGCGCTGATCGAGAGCACGCCGCCCGGTCTCGACAAGGTCCAGCTCCTCAGTACCGGCGGCGAGGCCAACGACGCCGCGATCCGCCTCGCGAAGCTCGTGACCGGCGGGTGGGAGATCGTGAGCTTCAGCGCCTCCTGGCATGGCATGACCGGCGGCGCGGCCGCGGCGACCTACTCGGCCGGGCGGCGCGGCTACGGGCCGACCGCGCCGGGCAACTTCTCGATCCCCGCGCCCCACGCCTATCGTCCGCGCTTCGGTCTCGAACGGCTGGACTGGCGCGCCGAGCTCGACGACGCCTTCGTCCAGCTCGATCGCCAATCCACCGGCGCGCTCGCCGCCTTCATCGCCGAGCCGATCCTGTCCTCGGCCGGGATCATCGATTTGCCGGAGGGTTACTTGGCCGCCTTGAAGGCGCATTGCGAGCGCCGCGGCATGCTTCTGATCCTTGACGAGGCGCAGACCGGCGTCGGCCGCACCGGGCTCCTTTACGCCTTCGAGCGCGACGGCGTGACGCCCGACATCCTCACCCTGTCCAAGACGCTCGGCGCCGGCCTGCCGCTCTCCGCGGTGATGACCAGCGAGCGGATCGAGGCGATCGCCGCGGAGCGCGGCTTCCTGTTCTACACCACCCACGTCTCCGATCCGCTGCCCGCCGAGGTCGGCTTGAAGGTGCTGGAAATCGTCGCCCGCGACCGCCTCGCCGACCGCGCGGCCGCCATGGGCGCGCGCCTGAAAGCGGGGCTTGAGGCGCTGCTGGCGCGCCACGAGCGGGTCGGCGACGTTCGCGGACGTGGTCTTTTGCTTGGGCTGGAGTTGGTTCGCGACAAGGCGAGCAAGACGCCTGATCCGGCGTTTGGCGACGCGGTCGCCCGGCTCTGCCTGGAGCGCGGGCTCAACATCAACATCGTCAACATCCCGGCGATGGGCGGCGTGTTCCGCATCGCGCCGCCGCTGACCGTGACCGAAGCGGAGATCGACCAGGCGCTCGCCATTCTCGACGGCGCGCTCGCCGACGCCGACTGACGGGGCGCCGCACGAGCCGAGGCGCGATCGCCGTCTCCGTTGCGCGTCTGGGTCCGCTTGACTTCGCAGGCGCCGCATGGGAGCCGAGATCCGCGCTCGCCGCAAAACCCTGTTTTTCCACAGGCTGGGCAGCAAGCTGGGGATGATTTCGCGTCGCTGCGGGGCCGCTTGGTCAGCCTCGCCGAGGCAGCCGAAGACCTCGGCGCTCCGCCGCAATTTCTGGAGGCCGCCCCGGGCATGTTTGACAAGATTCTGATCGCTAACCGGGGCGAGATCGCCTGCCGCGTCATTCGAACCGCGCGGGCCATGGGGATCGGGACGGTCGCGGTCTATTCCGACGCCGACGCCGACGCGGTCCATGTGCGCATGGCCGACGAAGCGGTCCATCTCGGCCCGCCTCCCGCCGCCGAAAGCTATCTGCTGATCGACAAGATCCTCGACGCGATCCGCCAGACCGGCGCCCAGGCGGTCCATCCGGGCTACGGCTTTCTGTCCGAGCGCGCCGAGTTCGCCGAGGCGCTGGCCGCCGAGAACATCGCCTTCATCGGCCCGCCCCCGGGCGCGATCCGCGCGATGGGCGACAAGATCGAATCGAAGAAGCTCGCCGCCGCCGCCAAGGTTTCGACCGTCCCGGGCTATCTGGGCGTGATCGAAAGCGAGGCCCGCGCCGTCGAGATCGCCGAGGAGATCGGCTATCCGGTGATGATCAAGGCGAGCGCCGGCGGCGGCGGCAAGGGCATGCGGATCGCCCGCAGTCGCCAGGAGGTCGCCGAGGGCTTCTCTGCCTCCATGAACGAGGCCCGCAGCTCGTTCGGCGACGACCGCGTCTTCATCGAGAAGTTCGTCGAGCAGCCGCGCCATATCGAGATCCAGATCCTCGGCGACCAGCACGGCGAGGTGCTCTATCTCGGCGAGCGGGAATGCTCGATCCAGCGCCGCAACCAGAAGGTGATCGAGGAGGCGCCGAGCCCGTTCCTGGACGCCAAGACCCGCAAGGCGATGGGCGAGCAGTCCGTCGCCCTCGCCAAGGCGGTCGACTACTGCTCCGCCGGCACGGTCGAGTTTATCGTCGATCCGGACCGCAATTTCTACTTCTTGGAGATGAACACCCGCCTCCAGGTGGAGCATCCCGTCACCGAGTTGATCACCGGGATCGACTTGGTCGAGCAGATGATCCGCGTCGCCGCTGGCGAGCGTCTCTCGATCGCGCAGAAGGACGTGGTGCTGAACGGTTGGGCGTTCGAGAGCCGCCTTTACGCCGAGGACCCCTATCGCAATTTCCTGCCCTCGATCGGCCGGTTGACCCGCTATCGCCCGCCCGAGCCCGTGAGTCGGGAGACGGCGGTCGTTCGCAACGACACCGGGGTCGAGGAAGGCTCCGAAATCTCGATGTTCTACGATCCGATGATCGCGAAGCTCTGCTCCTGGGGCAAAGATCGCGGCGCCGCGATCGAGACCATGCGCAACGCTCTCGACGCCTTCGAACTCGAGGGCATCGGCCACAATCTGCCCTTCCTCGCCGCGGTCTACGACCATCCCCGTTTCGTCGAGGGTCGTCTCTCCACCGCCTTCATCGCGGATGAGTACCCGGACGGGTTCTCCGGCGTCTCGCCGGAGGCCGCGGATCTCGATCGCCTGGCGCGGATCGCCGTCGCGATGTCGTGGCTGGACGCGGCGCGGCGCCAGGGCCTGAGCGGCCAGTTGCGCGAGGCGGCGAACGCGCCGCCCTTGGAGTGGGTCGCGGCGATCGGCCTCGCGGACGTTCCGGTCTCATTGAGCGTCGTCGAGCAGCCCGCTGTCGGCGGTCCTGGCCTGTTCCGCTTCACCGACGGCGGCGCCCTGACGCTCGCTTGGCGTCCGGGATCGACGCTCGCCCATGCGTGGTTCGAGCGCGGCGAAGGCGGCGCCGCGTCGGTGGCGACCATGATCGCGAAGGTCGAACCGGCCGCGCAGGGCTGGCGCATGCGCTGGCGCGGCGCCGATCTGGTTGTCGCGCCCCGCTCGCGCCGCGCGGCGGAGCTCGCCCGTCTGATGCCCGAGAAACTGCCGCCGGACACCTCGAAGCTGCTGCTCTGCCCGATGCCGGGTCTGATCGTCCGCATCGACGTCGCGGTGGGCGACGTGGTGCAGGAGGGCCAGGCGCTCGCCGTCGTCGAGGCGATGAAGATGGAGAACATTCTTCGCGCCGAGCGCCGGGCGGTGGTGAAGGCCGTGAAAGCGGCCCCGGGCGCGAGCCTCGCGGTCGACGAGGTGATCCTCGAGTTCGAATAAGCCGCCCGCGGGCCGACCCGCCGTCTCCCACCCGCCGGACCGTTTCGCCGGTTCCGCCGTCGCGCCCACCCGCCCGACGGCGGCCCGGCCCGCTCTGTCACAAAGTCCCCACTGGACATACAGTATACCGTATGCGATCAGCAGCGCATGAAGCCGCTGCAAGACAAGCCGGATCTGGCCGACGAGGCCTATGGGGCGCTCCGCGACGCCATTCTCGACGGCGATCTGCCGCCGGGCGCGCCGCTGGCGCAGGCCGAGCTCGCGCTCCGTCTCGGCGTCTCCCGCCAGCCCGTCCATCAGGCGCTCGCGCTGTTGCGCCGGGAGGGGCTCGCGGTCCAGCGCGGACGCCGCGGCCTCGAGGTCGCGCCCTTCGAACCGGAGCGGGTCCGTCGGATCTATGAGGTGCGCGCCGCGCTCGAGGGGCTGGCTGCGAGCCTCGCCGCCGCGCGCGCCCCCGAGCTGTCGATGGCGCCCGAGGCGTTTGCGCTCGAGGCGCATCTGGCCGCAGGCGAGGCCGCCCTCGTCGCGGGCGTCGTCGGCGACATGATCGCCGCCGATCTCGCCTTTCACCGCGCGGTCTACGCGCTGTCCGGCAATCCTGAGATCGAGCGCGCCGCCGCCGGCCTCTGGCCCCATGTCCGCCGCGCCATGTCCGCGGTCCTGCGCGCCGAAGGCGAGGGCGCGCGCATCCGCAGCCAGAGCTGGCGCGAGCACCGGGAGATTGCGGAGGCGATCCGGACCGGCGACGCGGATCGCGCCGAGGCCGTCGCCCGGGCCCACTGCCTCGCCTCCGGCGCCGCCACCGCGCGCCGTCTGGCGACCGTCGCCGCCGCCGATTGACCGAATTCCGACTTACCCAAGTCCCCTGCTTACCCAAGTCCTCTGCTTACCCAAGTCCCCTGACGAACGCCGACTGATCACGGACCGCTGAAACGCGCCGCCCCCGGGAGGAAGACATGGCCCTGCACGCCTTCGACGCCGACAACGCGCTCTACTACGAATACGCCGCCCCGACCCGGCCCGGCGCGCCGAGCTTCGTCTTCGTGAACGCCCTCACCGGCAACGTGCAGGCCTGGGAGGCGGTCGTCGCGCCGACGCTCCGCGCTGCCGGTTTCGGGACGCTCAGCTACAATTTCCGCGGTCAGGACGGCTCGCCCTTCGGCGCGGACGTGGCGTTGACGCCGGAGCTGATCGTCTCCGATCTCCGCGCCTTGATCGCCGCGATCAACCCGCCGAAGCCGATCCTGACGGGCCTGTCGATCGGTGGTCTGTTCGCCGCCCACGCCCGTCTGCAGGGCGCGCCGGCGGCGGGGCTCGTCCTCTTGAACACGCTTCGCGAGATCGGGCCGCGCATCGCCTGGGTGAACGACGCGATGCCGACCATCGTCTCCGCGGGCGGCGTCCCGCTGTTCCTGGACGCGCTGTTCCCGCTCCTCGTGAACGCCGAGTTCGCCGCCGCCGCGCGCCCCAACTTCATCAAAGGCGGATACCAGCCGCTCGACCCGGCGCACGGGCATATGAACCTGATGAGCCACGCCGGCGCCGCCGACTGGGACCTGCCCTATGAGCGCTTGACCCCGCCGACCCTGGTCGTCACCGGGCTGCAGGACCGGGTCTTCCTCGACCGCGACGTCGTCGACCGCCTCTACGCTCGCCTGCCCGACGCCCGCCGTCAGGAATGGCCGGACGCCGGCCATCTGCTGCCGCAGGAGCGCCCCGAGAAATTGGCCGAGGCGCTGAACGCCTTCGGCGCCGAGATCGAAGCCGCGAGCTGACCGCCGCCCCAACGCGCCGCGTGGAGACGCATGATGACCATTCCTGTCCGCTTCGCCTATCTCGCCGCCTTCATCGGCGTTTGCGGCCACGCCTCCTCCGAGTTCTTCGCCAAGCTCTCAGGGGTGGCGGGGGCCGAAGTCTCGGTGTGGCGCTACACCATCGGCGCGCTCGGCCTGGTGCTTTGGGCGCTGGCGATCCCGTCCGCCCGCGCCAAGCTGCTGGCCCCGCTCACCGAGGATGGTCGCGACGGCGCGATCTGGTTCCTGATCCTCTCGCTGGTCGGCGTCTCGGCCACCTATCTCGCGTTCCACTGGGCGCTCGACTTCGCCTCGGTCATCCAGGTGGCGACCGTCGTGACCACCATCCCGATCTTCGTCGGCCTGACCAACCTGGTGGTCAACGGCCAGGCTCTGACGACGGTGAAGATCGTCACCGGCGCGCTGGCGACCCTCGGGGTCGCGGCGATGCTGACGGACGGCTATCTCGACCAGCTTGCGGCCGAAGGCTCCGCGTTCTTCGGCGTTCTGCTCGCGGTGTTCTGCGCGGCCTTCGGCTCGGCCTATGCGGTGCTGGTGAAACCGATCATCGCGCGCCACGGCGCTTTGCCCGTGACCGCTCTTTCGCTGGCGATCGGAGGCGTCGGGCTTTGGCTCGTCGTGGGCGTGGCCTGGGGGGTCTGGGTCGACCTCACGGATCTGTTCGCCCGTCCGCCGTCCGAGGCCAGCGTCGGCGTCAATCCGGGGTGGTGGCTGCTGATCCTGGCGCTCTGGAACACGACGATCACCCAGATCCTCTGGTTCGGCGGCCTCGCCGCGGCGCCGGACATCACCCGCGCCTCGTACCTGTTCTTCCTGAAGCCCGTGATCGCCGCCGTTCTCGCGATCTTCATCCTGGCGGCCGAGCCGACCGCTCTCGAGTTCGTCGCCATCGCCCTGGTCACCGGCTGCGTTCTGGTCGAGCTGTTCTGGCCCCGGATCTCCGCCCTGCTCGCGCCTGGGTCCGCCGCGCCGCGCTGAGCAGACTTTATCGCTCTGCGCGCAAAATACAGGCTCCCTTTCTCCGGGACTCTCGATATGTAGCGGTTCGAGATCTGGAGAGACGAGGGGAGACGTCCATGACCAGCTCCGCGAACGACAACGCGCACATGGCGGTGGGCGTCGACGTCTCGCAGCGCTTCGAGCCTCTGGCGCGCTCGGGCGGCGCTGAGCCCGGCCGGGCCTTCGACTGGGCCGAAGAGCTGACGGCGCGCCCCCGCAGCTTTGCGCCGAGCGCGCGGTTTTACGGCGACGACCCGTTGATCGCGGCGCTCTGGTGGGCGGCGAAGCGGCACGCCCGGCCCGAATGCTTCCTGGGCGACGACGAGCATCTGGTGTGCGACATGCGCCCGCGCTACGATCGATCAGGCCGTCTTTTTCTGAGCGGCGCGCAGCTGAACGCGTTCCTCGCCCATCTGAACGCGCGCTCCGACGGAGATTTGCTGTCGCTGGTCTATCTCCGCCCGCATCCCGATCAGCCCGATCGGTCGGTGCTGCAGGCGGCGATCGACGCCATCGGCCGCTCGGCGCGCGAGACGACCTGAGGCGCGCGCCGCGACGTCATCGCCGACAGCCCACATGACCGGCGCCGACGCGGCCCGGAGCTTAGGAGCGGACCCATGCCGAGCGACGCCGGTTCGCCTGCCCCGCCGCAGACTTTCTTCCCCGAGAGCCCGGAGCAGCTGGTCTCGCTGGAACGCCTCGCGGAGATGTCGGGCCTCGAGTTCATCCGCGGCATGGCTGAGGGTCGGCTCCCGGCCCCGCCGATCGCGCGCCTTATGGACTTCGCGCTGCACGAGGTCGCCGAGGGCCGCGTCGTGTTCCGCGGGCGTCCGCGCTTCGAGCACTACAACCCGATCGGCGGCGTCCATGGCGGCTGGTTCGGGACCCTGCTCGACAGTTGCATGGCCTGCGCTGTCCAGACCACTTTGCCCAAGGGGTTCGGCTACACCACGCTCGAATACCGCGTGAACATCGTCCGCCCGCTGTTCGAAGACTCCGAGGCGGTGCTGGCGCGCGGCGACGTTCTCCACGCCGGCAAGCGCACCGCCGCCGCCGAGGGCAAGTTGCTCGGCGAGGACAGCGGCAAGCTCTACGCCTTCGGGACCACCACCTGCCTGGTTATGCCGCTCTCCTGAGCAAAGGTGGGCGCGCCCCGCCGCGACTTCGGCGCCCTTGCGCCTCGCGCGTCGAGGCTCTTCAATAACTGCGAAAAGGGGGCGGCCGACGATCACGTGGAGCGTTGCATGCCTGCCGAGGACGCGGAGAGTTTCGACTACTGGGTCGCCACGCGCGTACGGATCGAGGGGCGGGTCCAGGGCGTCGGCTATCGCTACTGGGCCGAGGGGTGGGCGAGGCGGCTTGGCCTGCTCGGCTATGTCCGCAATCTGACGGACGGCGCGGTCGACGCGGTTTTCGCGGGCCCCGCCCAGACCGTCGCCCGGATGCGGATGCTCTGCGCCGAGGGTCCGCCCGCCGCCGACGTCGCCGCCGTCACCCCCGCGCCCGCGCCCGAAACTTGGTCGGTCGACGTGCTGAAGCGCGCCGCCGAGCACGAGGCCGCGCGTTTCCTGCGGGCGCCCAACGCCGCTCCCGACGCTCCGCCGCCGGCGCCGCGCTAGAACGCGGCCAGGCTAGGCGGAGGCCGCTCATCCATCCGATCGCGCGGCGAAACAAGAGGCGAGACGGCGACCGCGGTTCAACGAAAAGGGATCATGATCTGAGCCGGCTCAGGCGTTGCGAAGCCGTTCGAACCCGGCGCGCAGATCGTCGATCAGGTCGCCTGGATCCTCGAGCCCGATCGAGACCCGCATCGCCTGACCGTTCGGCCGCCCGGGCCGCGGCCAGGGCGTCGCCGCCCGGTTCGAGCGCGGATCCGCCGGGATCATCAGGCTCATGAAACCCGCCCAGGAGGCGCCGAGCCCGAACAGGTCCAGATTGTCCACCAGCGCCGCGAGCTTGGCGTCCGTCGCCGCCTCCGCCGCCAGCACGAACCCGAACAGCCCGCTCGCCCCGAGAAAGTCGCGCCGCCAGAGCGCGTGGCCGGGATCGCCTGGGCGGCCCGGATGCATCACCTCCAGCACTTCGGGCTGGCCCTCCAGCCAGTCCGCGACCTGGATCCCGGCCGCCTCGTGATGCGCCATCCGCACCCCGATGGTGCGAAAGCCCCGAAGCGCGAGATAGGCGTCGTCGGGGCCGACGGAGTGGCCGAGCTCTCCCCAGCATTTCTGGAGGCGCGGATAGGCCGCCTTGTTCGCGGTGACGGACCCCAGCACCAGATCGCCATGGCCGGAGATGTACTTTGTCACCGCCTGGATCGAGACGTCCACGCCGTGCTCGAACGGCTTGAAGAACAGCGGCGACGCCCATGTGTTGTCCAGCAGGCACCAGACCCCGATGTCGTTCGCGACCGCCGCCAGCGCCGGCACGTCCTGCACCTCGAAGGTCAGCGAGCCCGGGCTTTCCAGAAACAGCACGCGCGTGTTCGGCTGCAGCAGCTCCTCGAGCCCTTCCGGATCGATCAGCGGGTCGTAATAGGTCGTCTCGACCCCAAGCCGGCGCAGCATCCCGTCGCAGAACCGCCGCGTCGGCTCATAGCAGCTGTCGACCATCAGCAGATGGTCCCCGGCCGAGAGATAGGCCAGCAACGCGCCGGTCACCGCCGCAAGGCCGGACTGACAGAGGCGGGTGCGATGCCCGCCTTCGAGCGCGGCGATCGCTTCTTCGAGCGCATAGGTCCCGGGCGTCCCATGGACGCCGTAGGTCACGCCGTCGCCGTAGCGCACCTTCCGCGACGCCCGCCAGGCCGCCAGGTTCGGTTGCAGGATGGTCGAGGCGTGCGTGACCGGCGTGCTGATGGCGCCGTGCTGAGCGCTCGGGCGTCGTCCGGCGACCGTCGCGCGCGTTCGGTCCTTCATTTCGCGATCCATCGTTTTCTAAGGCTCGACGCGCCAGCGCCCGCCCCGAGAGCTACGGTCCGGCGACGGCTCGCCGCGGCCGCGCCTCGACCCCGCAGCGCGCGATCGTAGGCGCGCCCAATCCCGATCGGAGACTAGCCGTGCCGGGTTCGCCGGGGAAGGTATCATTTTGGCATGCGCCGCCTTTTCATGCGCTCGGTTTGGCGCATCGCGCCGTGAACGGAGGCATCACGGCGAATGATTTCGATCGTGCTCGCGCTCAGGGTTTGGCTAAAAAATGCGCGTCAGGCGAGAGTTGGGCGGCGCATTGCGCTCATGAGTGGAGCAGTCGGCGGTTCTCCGCTCGAAAGTTACGCAGGCATGCATTGCGGAAGCGTCCAATTTCTGAAAACGTAGGTCCCGACCTGACTTGTCAGCCTTTCGCTGGCTGGTCATGGTGACGCGGGGCCTGGCCCCGCCCGTAGGAAGAATTGCGGGACATCGCCGAGCGAACGGCGAGGTCGCAACCGATTAGGGTCATCGAAGGGAAGATACGGAATGAAGATTCAGACAATTATCGGCGCAGCGGTCGCCGGTCTTCTGGCGCTGCCGGCGGCCGCCAGCACCGTCGAAGACATCAAGGCGAAGGGCTTCGTCCAGTGCGGCGTGAGCCAGGGCGTGCCCGGCTTCTCGAACCCGGACGACCAGGGCGAGTGGTCCGGCATCGACGTCGACGTCTGCCGCGCCGTCGCGGCCGCGATCCTCGGCGACGCCAAGGCCGTGAAGTTCACCCCGCTCACCGCGAAGGAGCGCTTCACCGCGCTGAGCTCGGGCGAGATCGACATGCTGTCGCGGAACACGACCATGACGATGACGCGCGACACCACGCTCGGCCTGACCTTTCCGGCGGTCATCAACTACTATGACGGCCAGGGCCTTATGGTCCCGAGCAAGCTCGGCGTGAACTCCGCGCTGGAGCTCGACGGCGCTGCGATCTGCACCAACACCGGCACCACCACCGAGCTCAACATCACGGACTATTTCCGTTCGAACAACATGACCTTCGAGCTGGTCGCGTTCGAGAAGGCTGACGACGTCGTCGCCGCCTACGACGCCGGCCGCTGCGACGTGTACACCACGGACCGCTCCGCGCTCGCGGCCAACCGTCTGAAGCTGACCGAGCCGGACGCCCACGTTGTTCTGCCGGAGACCATCTCGAAGGAGCCCCTCGGCCCGGTCGTGCGCCGCGGCGACGAGGACTTCATGGCGATCGTGCGCTGGACCCACTACGCGATGATCAACGCCGAAGAGATGGGCATCACCTCGGCGAACGTCGATGAGATGAAGGGTTCCGACAATCCGTCGATCAAGCGTCTGCTCGGCGTCGAGGGCGACTTCGGCGCGGAGCTCGGCGTCTCGGCTGACTGGGCCTACAACATCATCAAGCAGGTGGGTAACTACGAGGAAAGCTACAACCGGAACGTCGGCCCCGACACCCCGGTGAAGCTGAGCCGCGGCGTGAACTCGCTCTGGACCGATGGCGGTCTGCAGTACGGCGCTCCGATCCGCTGATCACGCGGTCTGTTGATCGACAAGGCGAAGGGCGCGCTTCCTGCGCCCTTCGCTCGCATCTCGGGACGCCGGCCCGGGATCAGAGCCCGACCGTGTCGAAGGCGCCGTTTTCGAGCGCTCCAATCGATGCGACGGGGATTGAGGGAGCCGCACCAAGATGGCGCAAACCGATGTGAGCACCGCGGCCGAAAAGGTCGATGAGCCGGCCCAAGGCTGGAGCGCTCTGCTCTATGATCGCAAGGCGCGGGGTCTGTTCTTCCAGATCGCGCTGCTGCTGCTGGTCGCCTACCTCGTCTATTCGCTGATCGACAACACGATCACGAACCTTGCGGCGCTCGATAAGCGCTTCGGCTTCGGGTTTCTCGGCGACACCGCCGGCTTTCAGATTTTGACGACCCCGGGCACCTCGGCGCTCGACTACACCATCGGCGAATCGACTTATCTCGACGTCTTCCTCGTTGGCGTCGTCAACACCTTGGTCGTCGCCTTCACCGGCATCATTTGCGCAACGTTTCTCGGCTTCGTCCTTGGCGTCTTCCGGCTGTCTCAGAACATGATCTTGAGCGGCTTCGGCACCGCCTATGTCGAGCTGTTCCGGAATACGCCGCTGCTGCTGCAGATGTTGTTCATCTACAGCGCGCTGCTGGCTTTCTTACCGGCCAAGCGGGGTGATCCGCTGGCGCTGCCCTTTGGCTGGAGCCTGGATCAAACCGGCCTTTGGGGCTGGGCGCCCCTGCCGCAGGCTGGGTTCTGGATCGTGGTCGTCGCACTGATCGCGACGCTTGTTTTCTGGATCGCCTTCTCTTTCGTCGCCAACGGGATCCAGGCGAAGACGGGGAAGCGGCCGCCGGTCTTCCTGATCGGCCTTGGCCTGTTCATCGGCGTTCCGCTGATCCTCTTCCTGATCCTGGGCTCGCCGCTCGACTGGGAAGAGCCCACGCGATCGCGCTTCGGCTTCCGCGACGGCGCAGGCGTGAGCATCAAATCCGAGATGATCGCGGTGTTCCTGGCGCTGACCCTGTACACGGCGAGCTTCATCGCCGAGATCGTGCGCGCGGGCATCCTCGCGGTGAACAAGGGCCAGAGCGAGGCGTCCTTCGCGCTCGGCATGCGCGCTCAACCGACCTTGAACCTAATCATCATCCCGCAGGCGCTGCGCGTGATCATCCCGCCGCTGACCTCGCAGTTCCTGAACCTGACCAAGAACTCGTCGCTGGCGGTCGCCATCGCCTATCCGGACGTCGTCTCGGTCTTCGCCGGCACGGCGCTGAACCAGGTCGGTCAAGAAATCGAGATGATCTTTATGATGATGATGGTCTACCTGTTCTTTTCGATCGTGATTTCGATCGTGATGAACTGGTACAACAAGCGCATCGCGCTTATCGAGCGATGATGAGGGCGCGATGACCGAGCACAACTACGCCTATCTCCGCACCCAGGATGCGCCGGTTCTGCCGCCGCCGGCGAGCCAGATCGGCCTCCGCGGCTGGCTTTGGCGCAACGTGTTCGCCTCGATGTCGAACTTTTCGACGGCGGGCGCGGCGGCGCAATCCATCGGCATGATCGTTCTGTCGGTCAG
>JBCBRF010000073.1:15942-17569 GCA_039819865.1 Pseudomonadota bacterium
AACGTGTTCGCCTCGATGTCGAACTTTTCGACGGCGGGCGCGGCGGCGCAATCCATCGGCATGATCGTTCTGTCGGTCAGCGTCGCCTATTTCGGCGTCTCGCAGGTCTGGGCCTTCCTCGACTTCGTGCTGTTCAGCGCCGTCTGGACCGGCCCCGAGGGCGTTAAGCGGGCCGCCTGCCTTACCGTGGCGCAGGGCGGCGCGCTGCCGAACGGCTGGTTCGGCGCCTGCTACCCCTATGTGACCGCCAATCTGAAGCTGTTCATCTACGGCCGCTTCCCGAGCGAGGAACTCTGGCGCGTCAACATCGTCTATCTGATCCTGGCCGTCGGCGTCGCCTGGGTGATCATCGAGCGCGCTCCCTTCCGCAAATGGGTCGGCGCGTTCATGCTGCTGGTCTTCCCGGTGATTGCGCTGATCCTGCTGACCGGCGGCCATTTCGAGGTCTCCTCCGGCTTCTGGATGTTCTGGCTCGCCATCGCGATCGGCGGCCTCGGCCTCGGGACGGCCGGCGCGCGCGGCATGCTGGGCGAAGCGGGACACGCGCTCAGCGGCGTGTTGAACGCGGTCGGCGGGCTGTTCGCGGTCTCCGCGGTCGCGATTTGGGTCTGCACCATCAATTTCGGTTTGGAAGAGGTCGAGACCGCGCTGTGGGGCGGCCTGCTGGTGACGCTGGTGGTCGCGATCACCGGCATCGTCGCGTCGTTGCCGATTGGCATTCTGCTCGCGCTCGGCCGGCGCTCGAGCCTGCCGGCGGTGCGGATCCTCTCGGTCGTCTTCATCGAGTTCTGGCGCGGCGTGCCGCTGATCACCGTGCTCTTCATGTCCTCGGTGATGTTGCCGCTGTTCCTCCCCGAGGGCGCCGAGTTTGACAAACTGCTCCGCGCCCTGATCGGGGTGATGCTGTTCTCCGCCGCCTACATGGCCGAGGTCGTGCGGGGCGGTCTGCAGGCGATCCCGAAGGGCCAATACGAGGGCGCGATGGCGATGGGCCTGCCCTATTCGGGCATGATGCGCTTCATTGTTCTGCCGCAGGCGCTGACCCTGGTGATCCCCGGGATCGTCAACACCTTCATCGGCCTGTTCAAGGACACCACCCTGGTCCTGATCATCGGCCTGTTCGATCTGCTCGGGCAGGTCCAGTCCACTTTCTCCGACGCTGAGTGGTCGACACCGGTGCAGGCGCCGACCGGCTATCTGATGGCGGCGGTGATCTTCTGGGTCTTCTGCTTCGGCATGTCCCGTTACTCGATGTACATGGAGCGCAAGCTCCGACGCGGTCACGCCCGCTGACCCCTGATCTGTGAACCATCAAGACCGTCGGCGCGCGACGCGCCCGACGGCCCGCAAAGAGGTGCCCAATGGAAGCGGCCGCAGCGCTCAACCCGTCGAACCGCTCCCGGATGTCGGTGTCGGATCAGGTGGCGATCCAGATCACCGCGATGAACAAGTGGTACGGGCAGTTCCACGTTCTGCGGGACATCAATCTCACGGTCTATGAGGGCGAGCGGATCGTGGTCTGCGGCCCCTCGGGCTCCGGCAAATCGACACTGATCCGACACCGACATCCGGGAGCGGTCCGGACCCGTCGCGTCCGTCCGCAATGCGCTGCTCGCGCCGTCCATCG
>JBCBRF010000074.1:0-17558 GCA_039819865.1 Pseudomonadota bacterium
GGCCGAAACGCCGTTTCGGCCCGCCGCTGACGCGGTCTTCGATCCTTGACCCGCGCCCCGGCGCGAGCGGCCTCGGCGGGGCGACGCGCGGCTCCGACGGAAGGACGCTCAGCGGCGGGCGAGCGGGACGCTGAGAACCGGGCGCCTCGCCGAGGGCGCCATTGGCGACTATCTGGTCACGGCAGATCCCAAGACAGGAGGCCGCGATGCTTGATCCTCGGCATGATCCGAACGGCGCCGCGCCGGCTCGACGCGCGGCGCCCCGCGCAAAGTTCAAGCCCGTCCACGTCGCCCCGGTGGTTCGGCCGATGTCGACGGCCGAGGTCGCGATGGCCGCCCGACGGAACGTGCTCTCGACCATCCCTGGCCTCGCTTACGTCCAGCCGATCGTCTCCGGGACAACCGCCGGTCTCCGCTGGCATCATGTGACCGATCCGGAGGCGCTGAAGCGGATCCTGCTCGACCGCGTCGACGCCTATCCGAAATCGAAGACCACCCAGCGCCTGCTCCGCCCCGCGATCGGCTCCTCGATCTTCACCGCCGAAGGCGAGGAATGGCGCTGGCAGCGCCGCGCCGCCGCGCCGATTTTCAACCATAGAAAGATGGTCGCGCTCTCTCCGATGATGTCCGCCGCGGGCGCCCGGACGGCCGACCGCCTGTGCGCCGCCGTCGATCGCGGCTATGGCGGGGTCGGCGTCGCCTGCGTGATGGAGGAGATGGTGACGGCCACTTTCGAGGTCGTCTGCGACGCGCTTCTGGCGGGCGGCGACGGCCTCGACCGGCGCGAGATCGGGGCCTCGATCACCCGCTATCTGAACACCATCGGACGGGTGTCCCTGCTCGACATCTTGAATGCGCCGAACTGGGTCCCGCGCCCCGCCCAGCTCACCAATCGCGGCGTCATGGACCGCACCGTCGAGATGGTGGACGCCCTGATCGCCGACCGCCGCGTCGCCTTCGATCGCGGCGAGCGCGCGGGCGACCTGCTCGACTACATGCTGGAGGCGGCGGATCCCGACAGCGGCCAGCGCATGGACGACGCCACGCTCCGCAACAACCTGCTCTCCTTCATCGTCGCGGGCCACGAGACCACCGCGCTCGCGCTCGCCTGGTCGCTCTATCTGCTGGCGAACGATCCGGAGGCCCAGGAGCGCGCCGCCGGGGAGGCCCGCGCCGCGATCGCAGACGGCCCCGCGACCGCGGAGCAGCTGGAGCGCATGCCCTATCTTCGGCGCGTAATCGACGAGGCGATGCGGCTGTTCCCGCCGGCCGCGATGTTGGGCCGCGACGCGCGCGAGCCGGACATGCTCTCAGGCCGCGAGATCCGCCCGGGCGATACGGTGATTCTGCCGATCTACTGCCTCCACCGTCATGAGCGGCTCTGGGAGGATCCGCATCGGTTCGATCCGGACAACTTCCTGCCCGAGCGCGTGAAGGCGCGCTCCCGCTTCGCCTATCTGCCGTTCGGGGCCGGCCCCCGCGTCTGCATCGGCATGAGCTTCGCGCTGATGGAGGCCGCCATCATCCTGGCGAGCGTGCTGGCGCGGCTCCGCGTCGAGCCTCGGCGGAACCTCCGCCCGGAGCCGGTGCTGACCATGACCTTGCGGCCGAAGGGCGGCATGCCGCTGCGCATCCGCAAGCGCTGAGCGGCCGGGGCCGATCCGGCCCCGAGCGCCTCAGCGACCCGGAATCGGTCCGTCGGCTTGCGAGCCCGGATTGAACCGTCCGACATTGGCGAAGATCTGCTGCAGGATCGTCAGGCGGCGCCCCGCGGTGGGCGTCGTCCGCGTGACCAGATCGATCACCTTGCCGTCTTCGAGCCCGTATCGTCCGACCTCGCTGACCAGACCGTCCTCGTCAAAGCTGACCGTGACGACCGTCCGGTCGACGATTTCGGGCTCATAGAACGCGAACGCCTCGGTCTGTTGCGAGATGTAGTACCATTCCTTGGCGTCGAAGGTGCCGAGCGTCGACGGTCGGCCGATCTTCTGCATCACCGATTCGCGGGTGTCGGCGCCGACCCGGACCCCTTCGAGCTCGGCCTCGCGCGGCGTGTAGCCATGGGTCTTCTTGATCGGAGAACAGGCCGCGAGGGCCGCCGCGACCGCGACGCACGCCCCAAGCGATCGCAGGCCGGCGAGCCTGATCGAAAGGCGGGAACGCGCGGCGCGCGGCGTGGCGGCGAACGGACCATGACGCATCCGGAGGGCCTCTTATTCCTGGAGCGGTCGCGGGCGAGCGCGCGCGACGCGGTTGCTAATACGCGGCGGCTATACAAGATCCGTCGAACGCGCGAAAGCCGCGCGCAATTCGACCGAGAGGCCGTCCATGAAGAAATCTCGCGGTCGCGCGTCGTCCGAGCGCGCTGCCGAGGGCCCGTCGATCGACGCGCCGCTCTCGAGCGCCGCCGCCCCGTTTTCCCGGCCGACGCCGGTCGCGCGGTTGAAGCCGGCCGCCGGGGCGCTGCGGATAGACGAGCGCGCCAACAAGGACGAGCGCGCCGCCGCCGCCGCTTTGTTGGACCTGCAATCGCTCGGGGAGCTGGCCGTCGAGGGGACGCTCGCGCCCTATCGGCGCGGCGGTTGGCGTTTCGAGGGGACTGTCCGCGCCCGCTACGCGCAGACCTGCGTCGTGACGCTGGATCCCGCGCCGGGGCGTCTGCACGAGTCGGTCGAGCGGATCTGGCTGCCCGCTGGGGAGCTGGCCGCGCTCGCCGCTCTCGAGGCGGCGCGCGAGGGTTTCGAGGCGGGCGTGGTCGACGCTGAGGAAGGCGAGGAGCCCGAGTTGCTGCCGGACATCCTCGATCTCGCCGAAGCGGCGTTCGAGACCTTGGCCCTGTCGCTCGATCCCTATCCGCGCGCGCCGGGCGCGGCTCTCGATCAAGCCGCGGCCGCCCCGCCGGGCGCGGAGCCGATCGCGCCGGAGCGCCCCTTCGCCGCCCTCGCCGGTCTGAAGGCGGAGCTTGAGAGCGCGACCGACCCCGCTCCGTCCGGCGAGAGCGAGGGCGAGAGCGAGGGCGCGGGCGCAGGGGGGCGCAAGAGCGCAAGGGAGGTCGAGGGCGAGCCCGACGGCGCGGATCCTGCGCCAGGCTCGGAGAAAGGCTCGGAGAAAGGCTCGGCGAAAGGATTGGCGAATGCGGGCCCGACGGACGAAGAGCCGTCTTGATGCGAAAATCGGTTGCGCCGGCCCGCTTGGTTTGCGAATAGGCCGGCTTCCGGATTCCAACGCCCGCGAGCCAGCTCGCCGGGCGGCCGAGAGCGGGCGGCGGGGTTGCGCGAACGGAGCGCGCCGCCGCGGCGCGCACCGGCCGACAGCAATGAGGTCTCGCCATGGCGGTCCCGCGCAAAAAAGTAACGCGCATGAAGCGCAACCAGCGCCGTTCGCACGACGCCCTCGGCAAGAACGCCTTCAACGAGTGCGACAACTGCGGCGAGCTGAAGCGCCCGCACCATGTCTGCGCGGCGTGCGGTCACTATAACGGCCGTCAGGTCGTGGCGATCGCGATCGACGAATACGACGACGAAGACGCGGCCTGATCGATCGGTCCCGGGCCGGCGCGCGCGTTGCTCGGAGACGGCTGGCGCCGTCGTTCCGACGCGCACGCTCGGCTCGCAAGCGTCGTTGGCGCCATTGCTGCGACCCCGTGGCGGACCTACCTTGGTCCGACGGTGATGTAAGGCGCTCTGATGACGTCCGGTGACGAGACTGACGATCGCGGCTCCACGCGCAGTACGGCGCGCCCGGTGGTCGTGGTTTCAGTCGATGCGATGGGCGGCGACCATGGCGCCGAGACCGTCCTCGATGGATTGGACCGCGCCCTCGCCGAAGATCCCCGCTTGAATTTTCTTCTTCACGGCGAGCAGGCGGCGCTTTCCGCGGCGCTGAAGGACCGCGCTGCGCTCGCGCGCGCGTCTGAAGTCGTGATCTGCGACAGCGTCGTGCCAATGGACGCGCGGCCGACCGAGGCGGTGCGCTCCGGCCGCCGGAGCAGCATGGGCCTCGCGCTCGACGCGGTGGCCGCCGGCCGCGCCCACGCGGCGCTTTCCGCCGGCAACACCGGCGCGTTGATGGCGATGGCCACCCTCAGGCTGCGCCCGGCGGACAGCATGTCTCGCCCGGCGATCGCAGCGCTTTGGCCGTCGCGAAATCCAGCAGGCTACAATGTGGTGCTCGACGTCGGCGCGGATCTTCGCGCGGACGCCGACGCGCTGGTCGCCTACGCCGTGATGGGCGCGGAGTATGCGCGCATCGCGCTCGGCGTCGACCGTCCGCGCGCCGCGCTGCTGAACGTCGGCGTGGAGGAGGCGAAGGGTCCGCCCGAGCTTCGTCTCGCGGCCGAGCGCCTCGCGTCCGTGGCCGAGGGCGCCGGCTTCGATTTCGCCGGCTATGTCGAGGGCGACCGCATCGCCTCGCGCGACGTGGACGTCGTGGTCACCGACGGATTCTCGGGCAACATCGCGTTGAAGAGCGCGGAAGGGGCGGCGCGTCTGGTCGGAGACTATCTGCGCGAGGCCCTCGGCGGCTCTCTCATCGGTCGGGCCGCCGCGCTTCTGGCGCAACGGCCGCTGGCGGCCTTCAAGCGGCGCATGGATCCGCGTCGGGTGAACGGCGGCGTGTTTCTCGGTCTTTCTGGCGTGGTCGTGAAGAGCCATGGCGGCGCCGACGGGCTCGCCATCGCCACCGCGACCGCCCTGGCCGCTCGGATGGGGCGGGCGCGGATCGCCGAACGGATCGCCCAGCAGGTTGCGTCTTTGGGCGCGAGCGGCGACGATGCCGCTGGTGCGAACAGAGGGGTCGCCCCGTCCGACGCGCCCATGGCGCGATCCGGCGGCGGCGCGGGAACAGGGGACGGCGCCGAGAGGCTCCCGCAGGACGGGCCGCCAAAGGGCGTAGCGACGGGGTCGGCATGAGCCAGATGCGATCGGTGATCTTGGGCTGCGGCTCCTACCTTCCGGAGCGCGTCGTCACCAACGAGGAGCTGTCGAAGACCGTCGACACCACTGACGCCTGGATCATCGAGCGCACCGGCATCCGGGAGCGCCGTCTGGCGGCCCCGCACGAGGCGACCTCGGATCTGGCGCTGAAGGCGGCCGAGCAGGCGCTGGCGCATGCGGGCGTCGCGCCGGACGAGCTTGACCTGATCATCGTCGCGACCTCGACGCCCGACCGCACCTTCCCGGCCTCCGCGACCCGCGTGCAGGCGAAGCTCGGCGCCAAGCGGGCCTTCGCCTTCGATCAGCAGGCGGTCTGTTCGGGCTTCGTGTTCGCGCTCGCGACCGCGGACAGCTATCTGCGGACCGGCGGCGCCAAAACAGCGCTGGTGATCGGCGCCGAGGTGTTTTCGCGCATTCTCGACTGGTCCGACCGGACCACCTGCGTCCTGTTCGGAGACGGCGCCGGCGCGGTCGTGATGCGGGCCGAGCCGGACGAGGGCGACGCCGCGTCCGCCCGAGGCCTCCTGGCGACCGATCTCAACACTGACGGCGATCTGATCGATCTCCTTTATGTCGATGGCGGGCCCTCGACCACGCAGTCGGTGGGTCATCTGCGGATGCAGGGTCGCGAGGTCTTTCGCCATGCCGTCGTCAATCTCGCCGCGACCGGCCAAGCCGTGCTCGACGCGGCCGGGATCGCGCCCGGGGACGTCGACTGGGTCGTGCCGCACCAGGCCAACCGCCGGATCATCGACGCGACCGCGAAGAAGCTCGGCGTCCCGATGGAGCGCGTCGTCCTCACGCTCGATCGCCACGGCAACACCTCCGCGGCGTCGATCCCGTTGGCGCTCGACGTCGCGGTGAAGGACGGCCGTATTCGGCGCGGCGATCTGGTGCTGATGGAGGCGATGGGCGGCGGCATGACTTGGGGGGCCGCGCTGCTGCGCTGGTGAGCGTCGCCGGCATGTCGCAGCGCTTGCGGTCAACTCTTTGAAATTTCCCGCCTGACAAGCTCTCAAACCATTGATTGGGTTGGATAGCACGCCGATATGTCAGCGCGAGGTCGTTCGGGCGACGCTTTTGTGCGCCGCCGCATTACGTTACGATCGCAGTCCACCAAGCGCATCGGGGGAAATCATGTCCGGCAAAACGGTAACCCGCGCCGAACTGGCGAACGCCGTGTATCGGCTCGGGCTGCTCAATCGCAAGGTCGATCCTTCCGAGCCGATCTCGCGCGAAAAGAGCGCGGAGCTGGTCGAGAGCGTGCTGCAGATTATGACGGACGCGGTGGTCGAGGGCGCGTCGGTCAAGATCTCCTCCTTCGGGGCGTTCGACGTGCGCGAGAAGGCGGCCCGCATCGGGCGCAACCCGCGCACCGGCGAGGAGGCGGAGATCACGCCGCGTCGGGTGCTGGTGTTCCGCGCTAGCCACATTCTGAAGAACCGTATGAACGGCGAGGCCCAGTCCACCGAGGCCCAGTCCACCGAGGCCTCCGCGGCCGACGCCGCGAAAGAGCCCGGCCAGACCGTGCGCGTCCAAGCCAAAGGAACCGTTTGATCGCGGCGCGCGCCGTCTGGAGAAGAGGCGCGTCTGCGATATCGGGGGTGTCGCTCCTGGCGTCGCCCTTTCGACGTCGGAACCGTTTGCGCTCCCGCCCGGGCGCGTCTACACAGCGTCTCTCGGAGCGGCTCGGGCCGTGGCGCAGCTTGGTAGCGCGCATGCATGGGGCGCATGAGGTCGTGGGTTCGAATCCCGCCGGCCCGACCAACTCCGAGGCGTTTCGCACCCGAGGCGTTTCGCACCCGAGGCGTTTCGCACCCGGGGCGAGCCTCGCCCGACGCCCGGTCGAGACGCTCCGTCGGCGCGGCCCGGCTTCGCTTCGAAGCGTGGGCCCGCCTCAGAGATCGAAGGCCGCCCCGCCGCGTACGAGCCTGAAAGAGTTCGCGCCCTTGATCGATCCGTCTCCGAGCTTCGAACCTGCTGAAGGCGCCCGCAGCGACGGCGTGCTTCCCGCGCAGGACATCGCCCGGCTGGTCGAGTCCGGATGCGTCGGCGTCGCTCCGGGCGGCCAGCCGGTCGACCCGGCGCAGATCCAGCCGGCGAGCCTCGACCTTCGGCTGGGGGCCAAGGCCTACCGGGTCCGCGCGAGTTTCCTGGCGAGCGCCGGCGCCACCGTCGCCGAGCGCCTCCAGGACTTCGCGATGCATGAGGTCGATCTGACCGATGGCGCGGTGTTCGAGACCGGCTGCGTCTATGTCGCCCCGCTGCAGGAGCGCGTGCGGCTGCCGGAGAACATGTCCGCCGCCGCCAACGCCAAGAGCTCGATCGGCCGCGTCGACGTCTTTACCCGCCTGATCACCGACTACGGAACCGAGTTCGACCGGATCGAGGCCGGCTATGACGGCCCGCTCTATGTCGAGATTGCGCCGCGCACCTTCTCCGTGCTCGCCCGCACCGGCGCGCGTCTCAGCCAGATCCGCTTCCGCGTTGGCGCGCCCGCCTTCTCGGCGGAGGAGCTTGCGCGTCTTCAGGCCGACCAGGCGCTGGTGGCCGTGTCGGGCGGGCTGGATCTCGAGGGCGGTCCAGGCGACGCGCCGGGCCTGCCCTTCAGCGTCGATCTGCGCTCGACCGACGGCGGCCCCGTCGGCTATCGCGCCCGGCGCTTCTGCGGCTTGATCGATCTTGACCGCATCGCACACTACGACCCGGCGGATTTCTGGGACCCGATCTTCCCTCAGCGCTTCGCAGGCGCGGGCGGAACCGCCTCCGGCGTGATCCTCGATCCCGGCGCCTTCTACATCTTGGTGAGCCAGGAGCAGGTCCATGTGCCGCCCCACTGCGCCGCGGAGATGACGCCCTATCTCGCCGTCGTCGGCGAGTTCCGGGTCCATTATGCGGGGTTCTTCGATCCGGGCTTCGGCCATGCCGCGGCGGGCGGCGCGGGGTCGCGCGGGGTGCTCGAGGTGCGCTGCCATGAGCAGCCCTTCGCGCTCGAGCACGGCCAGGTGGTTGGGCGCTTGATCTACGAGCCGATGCTGTCGCCGCCCGACCGGCTCTATGGCGACGCGTTAGGCTCGAACTACCAGGCCCAGGGCCTGCGCCTGTCCAAGCACTTCAAGCGCTGACCCGATAGAACAGGCGCTCGAAGCGCGATCAGGATAAGTGGGCACCGGTTATTCGTCCGATCGCGCGACAAACCAAAGTGAGCGCGATCAGGATAAGTGGGCACCGGTTATCCGTCCGATCGCGCGATCAAACAAAAAAACCGTGATCGTGTTCTTTCGAAACAGGATCACGGTCTAAGCGCGGGTTCTTGTGCGAGAGCCGGGAACGGCCTCAGGCCGCGGCGCGCGCCTCGGTGGCGCGGGACAGCGCCTCTTGGGCGGCGTCCACCACCGCTTTGAACGCCTCGGGCTCGTGGATCGCCAGATCCGAGAGCACTTTGCGGTCCACTTCGATCCCGGCCTTGTTGAGCCCGTCGATGAAGCGGGAATAGGTCAGCGCCGGATCGATCTCCCGCACCGCCGCGTTGATCCGCTGGATCCAGAGTGCTCGGAAGGTCCGCTTGCGCACCTTGCGGTCGCGGGTCTGGTACTCCATCGCGCGTTGCACCGCCTGCTTGGCGACGCGGAAGACGTTTTTGCGACGGCCGTAATAGCCCTTCGCCTTTTCGATGACGCGCTTGTGGCGGGCCTTTTGGACCGTGCCGCGTTTCACTCGTGCCATGGTCGGTCTCCCCTTAGCGCGCGTACGGCAGGAATTGCTTGACGATCTTCTCATCCGGCGCGGACAGCACGGTCGTGCCGCGCGCGTTCCGAATGAACTTGTTGGTGCGCTTGATCATGCCGTGGCGTTTGCCGGCCTGCTGCACCTTCACGCGGCCGTTGGCGGTCACTTTGAACCGCTTCTTGGCCCCGGATTTGGTCTTCATCTTGGGCATTTTGATCTCCGTTCTCGGGGAGGAGCCGCCATTGGGGCTCTTTCGGCGCGGACGCGGCAGCCCATTCCTGGCCGGACCGCGCGACGAAGCGCGCTCTATAGGCGGCGCGCGCAGCCGGCGCAAGCGAAGAGGGCGCCGATTTCGCGCCCGCGACGGCGTACCGCTTGTACGATTCGTTCTTTTACAGTATCGCCCCATCCGAGATCCCGAATCACCTATCCGAACGAGACGGACCCGATGAGGACCCCGATGGCGAATTGGCGTGCGCGTATGAAGCTGCCGGAGGCCGCCGACAAGGCGATCCGAACCAAGGCGGCGCAAGACGAAGTGAAGCTCAAGACCTTTGTCGAGGGCTTGATGTCGGAAGGGCTCGACCGCTTGGTCGAGGCCGGCGCCGACCATGACTTCGAGATTGACGGCCTGATCCAGTCGAACGGCGGTCTGCCCGTCGTGGAATACGTGATCGACGACGGGCTGCGCCGCCGCGTGGAGCCCGCCGCCCCTCTGGCGAGCGGCCGCGGCAAACAAGGCAAGGTGATGGCCGAGGCGCTGCTTTTGGCGCTGAAGTCGCGCGGCATCTACGGCTGACCTGCGCGCGCCGCCGCTGCGCCGCCGAGCCGAGATCCGGCGCCTCAGCCGAAGCGCAGTCGGTCGCGCCCGCCGCCGTCGCGCCAGCCCGCCCGCATCGCTTCGACTCGTCGCGGCGTATCGGGGTGCGTGCGAGAGCCGTAGCGGCGATAGAGCATCATCAGCGCCCGCGTCGCGTCCGCGGATCTGTATCCAAGCCGGGCCAACGCGAGCCCGGCGATGTAGTCGGCCCCGAGCTCCTTTCGCCACGGGTGCTTATGCTGCGCCCGATAGCTGAAATCGCCGTTCGCGTGGTGCCCGACCTCGTGCGCGAGCACGGTCAAGGGCGCCCCGGGTCCGCCGCGGCGATAGAGCGATTCCATGAACTCCGGGCGATAGACGATCACCCGTCGCCGCCGCCCCGAGCCGTCGCTCACGATCGAGGCGAGCGCGTTCCCGGCGTCGCCGCGGAACACATGGAGCGGCTGCGCGTACCCGATCGCGCGCTGGATCTGCGAAACCTCGTCGACCGCGCGCCGCGTCGCGGGCGCAAGCCGGCTGATCCGCGGCGCGCCCGCATAGGCGCAGAGCGTGGTCATCCGCAGCACCGGCCGCGCCTCCGCTCCGCCGCCGAGCCCGACCGCGCTCGCCAGCGTCGCCGCGCCGGCGCCGACCAGCATCTGTCGTCGAGAGACGCACTGTTCGCACATGAGCTGTCCCCTGGCTTCGCTCTGATGCTAACGAGGGCGCGCGCCTGTTCCGTCGCCGACCGTATCATGGCGCCCGCCCGGCCGGCGCGGCAAGACCGAACCGCACCTGGACGGCGCGGAAGCCCGACGCCGAAGCTCGACGCCAATGAGCGCAGCACGAAAGGAAGCCGAGCCATGCGCCGCATCGACCTGTTCCCCGGCCGCTGCATTGGCGTGCTCGGCATGGGCCGCTCCGGTCTCGCGGCGGCGCGCGCTCTGGCGGCGGGCGGCGCGGCGCCTGTCTGCGGCGACGACCGCCCGGCCGGTCGCGAGGCGGCCGAGCGCGAGGGCTTCGAGACCGCGGACCTCGTCGAGGCGATGGCGGGCCTCGACGCGCTGATCGTGTCCCCGGGCGCGCCCCATCTCTACCCGACCCCGCACCGCGCGGTCGCGGCCGCTTTCGAGGCCGGCGTTCCGGTGGACAACGATATCGGCCTGTTCTTCGCCCAGCGCGCCGCCGACCGCGCCGCCGGTCGGCCGGCCGCGACGGTCGTCGCGGTCACGGGCTCGAACGGCAAATCCACCACCGCCGCCCTTATCGCCCATCTGGTCGCGGAGGCCGGCCGTCCGACCCAGCTCGGCGGCAATATCGGCCGGGGCGTGTTCGACCTGGAGCCCGCGCGCGACGGCGAGGTCGCGGTCCTCGAACTGTCCTCCTACCAGACCGATCTCGCCCGCCGCCTCGACCCTGAGATCGCGATCTTCTTGAACCTGATCCCCGACCATCTGGACCGCCACGGCGGCATGGGCGGCTACTTCGCCGCTAAGGCGAAGCTGTTCGCGAGCGGGCCGGGCCGCACGGCGATCGTCGGCGTCGACGAGCCGGAAGGCCGCTTCCTCGCCGACCGTCTGAGGGGTGGGGCGGGACGGCTGATCGAGATCTCGGCCACGACCGCCCTGTCGCGCGCCGACGCCGCTTTCGGGGCCGAAGGCGGCGTGGTTCTACACGCCTCTGGCGCGCCGGACGCCCGCTACGATCTGACCGCCGCCCCCGCGCTTCAGGGCGCGCACAACGCGCAGAACGCCGCCGCGTCGATCGCCGCCGCCCGCGCGCTCGGCCTCGACGCGGCCGCGGTCGGCGCCGGGCTTAAGAGCTTTCCGGGCCTGCCCCACCGCATGCAGCGCATCGCCGAGCGCGGCGGCGTCCTGTTCGTGAACGACAGCAAGGCCACCAACGCGGACGCGGCCGAGAAGGCGCTGCTCACCTATCCGCGCGTGCGCTGGATCCTCGGCGGCCGGGCCAAGGACGGCGGGATCGAGAGCCTCCGCCCGCTGTTCGGCCGGGTGGCCAAGGCCTATCTGATCGGCGAGGCGCAGGAGGCCTTCGCCATGACCCTCCGCGACACGCCTCATGAGCGTTGCGGCGCCATCCCGCGCGCCGTCGCCTGCGCCGCGGCGGAGGCGGAGCCCGGCGATGTCGTGCTGCTCGCGCCGGCCTGCGCCAGCTTTGATCAGTATCCCGATTTTGAGAAGCGTGGAGAGGATTTCGTCGCCGCCGTCCGCGCCGTTCTGGCGGAGGCCGGCGATCCCGCGCCAGCATGAATGTTCACCTCTTGTTCGGCGGTGTCGAATCAGCTAGACGGAGTCGGATCGGGGCGTCGACCCCGACGCGCGAAAGGGAGGGTTCCATGGCGGATGCGGCGTTGAAGGCGATCGGCGAGGCGCTGGTCGGCCATTGCAGGGCGGGGACGGAGAAAGCAGGCCTCGACGCCCTCTACGCGCCCGAAGCGGTGTCGATCGAGGCTGAGGTCATGCCCGGCGCGTCCGGGCGCGAGACCGCGGGCGTCGAGGCGATCAAGGGCAAGCACGACTGGTGGGACGCCTCGACGGAGACCCATGAGAGCAAGGTCGAAGGCCCGTTTCTGCACGGCGACGATCGTTTCGCGCTGATCTTCGAAGCGGACGTCACCATGAAGGACAGCGGACAGCGAATGCGGCTCAGGGAAGTCGCCATCTACACCGTGGCGGCGGGCAAGATCGTCCGCGAGGAGTTCTACTACTAGGCCCGAGCGACCTGACCCGAGCGACCTGACCCGAGCGACGGGGCCGGAGCCGCGAGGCCAGGGGCCGAGCACCCCGGCGCCGTCGGCGCGGATCGGCGCGGATCCGCGCGCGAATACCGGTTTCAGTCTCTCGCAGGGGCGTGCTACCCGCTGACCGGAGCAAGCTTCGGCCGCGAGAGAGCCGAGCGCACGGAGGGGGCGCATGATCAAGGTCTACGGCCGCCTGAGCTCCAGCAACGTCCAGCGCGTTCTGTGGCTCGCCAGCGAACTCGGGCTCGAGGTCGAGCGCGAGACGGTCGGCGGAACCTTCGGCGGGAACGACGCGCCCGACTATAGAGCAATGAACCCGACCGGCCGCGTCCCGACCCTCCAAGACGGCGAGACGACCATCTGGGAATCGGACGCGATCCTGCGCTACCTCGCCGCGACCTATGGCGCGGGCGGCCCGTTCTGGCCTGAAACGCCCGCGGAGCGCGCGACGGCCGACAGCTGGCTGGTCTGGCAGGCGATCAATCTCGGCCCCCGCATGGACGCGGTGTTTTTCCGCACGGTGCGCAAGCCGCGCGCGGAGCATGATCCGGACGAGCTCGCGCCCCATGTCGCGCGCCTCGCGGAGCCGTATCGGTTCATCGACGCCGGCCTGTCGCGGGCGCCCTTTCTCTCCGGCGACGTCTTCGGTCTCGCCGACATCCCGGCGGCGATCTGGACTTACCGCTACCTGAACCTCGCCATCGAGCGACCGGATCTGCCCAATCTCGCCGCCTGGTTCGAGCGGGTGAGCGCCCGGCCGGTCTTCCCCAAACTGGTCGCGCAGCCCTTCGGAAGCTGTCTCGAGGAATGGCTGGAGCATGAGCGCGCCGTCGCCTGAGGCCCCGCCGGCGGCCGGACCGACGCTCCGGCGCAGCCTCGGCCTGGGCCTTCTGACCTTCTACGGCGTCGGCGTCATGATCGGAGCCGGCATCTACGTGCTGATCGGCGAGGTCGCGGCCGCCGCCGGCGCTTGGACGCCCGTCGCCTTCCTGCTCGCGGGCGCCGCCGCCGCCTTGACCGCGGCGAGCTACGCCGAGCTGTCCGCCCGACGCCCCGAGGCGGGCGGCGAAGCGGCCTATGCGGACGAGGCGTTCCGATCGGAGGCGACCACGCTCTGCGTCGGTCTCGCCATCGTCGCTGTGGGAATCCTTTCCGCCGCGGCGGTCTTGCAGGGCGGCGTGGGCTATCTCCGCGGCGTCGTCCCGGTCCCGACGACGCCGGCTGTGATTGCGATCGGCCTCGCGCTGACGGCGACCGCCGCCGCGGGGGTCGCCGGCGCCCTGCGCTTCGCGGCCGTTTTGACGGTGATCGAGATCGCCGGCCTCGCGCTGGTGGTCGCCGCCGCGTTCAGCGTCGAGCCCGCCCCGGCGCTGGAGATCGCGAGCGCGGAGCCGTCGGGCGGCGGCGGCGGCCTCGCCGCCGCAATCTTCCTCGCTTTCTTCGCGTACATCGGCTTCGAGGACATCGTGAACATGGCGGAGGAGACGCGCGACCCGGTCCGCACCGTGCCCCGCGCGATCCTGCTCGCCTTCGTTATCGTAACCGCGATCTATGTTCTGATCGCCGTCGTCGCCTTGAGGGCTGTCGGGCCGGAGGCGCTCGCCGCGAGCGAGCGGCCGCTCGCCCTCGTCGCCGAGCGCGCCGTCGCGGGCGGCGGCGCGGTGCTCGGCGCGATCGGCGTCGCCGCGGCGCTGAACGGCGTGCTGGCGCAGATCGTGATGGCGGCTCGCGTGCTGTTCGGCCTCGGACGCCGGACGCGGGCGCTGGCCTGGGCCGCCCGGGTGAACGAACGTTTTCGAACCCCGCTCGCCGCAACCCTGGTCTGCGGCCTGATCGTGATCGCCCTGGCCGTCGCCGCCCCGGTGTCCGATCTCGCCGCCGCGACGTCGCTGGTGTTGCTGACGGTTTTCGTCTTGATGAATGCGGCGCTGATCGTGCTGAAGCGCCGCGACGCGCGGGCCCCCGCCGGGCGTCCCGTCCATCCGGTGGCGGGCGCGCCCGACATGCCCCTCTGGATCCCCTATCTCGGCGCCGCGGCGAGCCTCGCGGTCCTTCTCGGAGCCGCCCTATGACCCCGTTCGATCCCGACGCGCTGCGCGCGCGTCTGCCGGCGCCCCGCGGACGGCTCGAGCCGATGCGCCCGCTCTCGGATCTGACCTGGCTGCGCGTGGGCGGCCCGGCCGAGCTGCTGTTCGCGCCCGCCGACGAGGCCGACCTCGCCGCCTTCCTCCGCGCCTGCCCCGAGGACGTCGCCGTGACCCCGATCGGCGTCGGCTCCAACCTGATCGTGCGCGACGGCGGCGTCTCGGGCGTGGTGGTCCGCCTCGGCCGCCCCTTCATGACCATCCGGGCGGAGGGGACCCGTCTTGAGGTCGGCGCCGCCGCCCTCGACGCCCGCGTGGCCGAGGCCGCCGCTGAGGCCGGTATCGCCGGGTTGGAGTTTCTCCGCGGCGTCCCCGGCGCGATCGGCGGCGCGCTGCGCATGAACGCGGGCGCCTATGGCCGCTATCTGGCCGACGTCTTCGTCGCCGCCCGCGCCGTCGCGCGCTCGGGCGAGATCGTCGCGCTCGGCCCCGAAGAGATGCGCTTCGCCTACCGCGACAGCGCGCCACGGGATCTGATCTATGTCGGCGCGACGCTCGAGGGCGGGCCGGGCGACCCGGCCGAGATCAAGGCGCGGATGGCCGATCTGATGGCCAAGCGCGCCGCCGCCCAGCCGGTCAAGGACCGCACCGCCGGCTCCACCTTTCGCAACCCCGCGGGCCATAGCAGCACCGGGCGCGCCGACGACAGCCACGAGCTGAAGGCGTGGCGGCTGATCGAGGAAGCCGGCTGCCGCGGACTCTCGAAGGGCGGCGCGGTGATGAACGAAATGCACGCCAATTTCCTGACCAACGCGGGCGGCGCCACCGCGGCCGATCTCGAGGATCTGGGCGAGGAGGTCCGCGCCCGGGTGCAGGCGCGCTCCGGGCGTCTTCTCGAATGGGAGATCCAGCGCATCGGCCGCCGAGAGACGTGAAGCGCACTGCGAGCCCAGACGGTGAGCGCGCGCCGCGGCGCCCCGCCCCTGAGAGGGCGCCGCGAGCCCCTCGGCGTCGGAGAAGCCCACCCGCGCCCCGGCGCGCGGCGCGCAGCTGCGAAGCCCGTAAGGGCGAGCAGGTCTGTGTCTGTGGAGCGCCCGAGGGCCGACGGTGTTAGCGGGGGCGCGCATCGAGACCGCGACATCGCTTTCAAGATCGGCGAGGCGCTCAGCCAGCCCGCCGCGTCGGAGGGGGTCGTCCTTGGCGCGACGCCGACAGCGCTTCAATTAGAGCAATTCATCGATTGCGTCCGCGAAGACGGACCATTCGCCGAAGTCGCGACGGTCAAACTGTCGACCCTGGGCTCAGGCGAGGGGTGGACGCAGACCGCGCCGCCGCCGCGCCGAGGCCGTCGTCGGATGCGTCGCCTGAGATCCGTGCGGATCTGGCCGCTTGTGCGGGTGCGACGATCACGCTCGAACGCGATCAGGCGGATGCCGATGCTCTTGAGGCGGCGATCGAGCGCGCTTTCGACGACTCTGGCGCGCATCCGGCCTGACCCACGCCCCCGCCGGCATCGCGGGTGGGCGCGCGACCCGGCTGCAACCGCCGCGACGGCGACGGGGCGGGGCGACGGCGGCGGGGGTGGGTGCTAAAGCGCGATCGGGTCCAGCCGACACCAAACATCCGCCCGGTTGCGCTCTCAATCAGATGGTTGGGCCATCATCGCGCTGCGAAGAAAAGCCATGATCGCGCTGCGAAGAAAAGCCATGGTCCCGCGCACGCCCGCCGATCGCGATCCTCGACCGAAAGCCCCACCGATGAGCTCAAAGAGAAAATTCGACCGCGTCGTCGTCCTGAAGGGCGGACCGTCCGCCGAGCGCGAGGTCTCGCTCGTCTCCGGCGCCGAATGCGCCAAGGGTCTGCGCGAAGCGGGGTACGACGTGGTCGAGATCGACGCCGGGCCCGATCTCGCCGAACGCCTGGGACAGGAGAAGGCCGCCCACGCCCCCCGCCTCGCCGTCTTCAACGCGCTGCACGGCCGCTGGGGCGAGGACGGCTGCGTCCAGGGCCTGCTCGAATGGCTGCGCGTCCCCTACACCCATTCCGGCGTCGCGGCCTCCTCGATCGCGATGGACAAGATCCGCGCCAAGGCTCTGTTCGCCGCCCACGGCCTCCCGCTCGCGGAGCACCTCGTCGCCCCGGCGGAGGACATCGCCGCCCGCCATCTGATGGCCCCGCCCTATGTGGTGAAGCCCGCCAACGAGGGCTCCTCGGTCGGCGTCCACCTGGTGCTCGCCGGCGCGAACCGGCCGCCCACGCTCGCGAGCTTGTCCGGCCCCATCAGCCCGGTCGCCGGCGCGCCCGCGGACGGCGCGGATCGGGTCGACCCCGACGACGCCGAGCGGAGCTGGATGCTCGAGAAATACGTGCCCGGCCGCGAACTGACCGTCTCCGTCCTCGGCGACCGGGCGCTCTGCGTGACGGAGATCGTGAGCGACGGCTGGTACGACTATGACGCCAAGTACAAGGCCGGCGGCTCCCGCCACGTCCTGCCGGCGGAGATCCCGGACGCCGTGGCCGATGCCGCGCGCGCCATGGCGCTGACCGCTCACCAGGCGCTCGGCTGCCGCGGGGCGACCCGCACCGACTTCCGCTATGATGATTCTGAACGACCGGGCCTCGCTGGTCCCGAAAAATTAACGGTTCTGGAGACTAACTCGCAGCCAGGGATGACGCCGACCTCTCTCTTGCCCGAGCAGGCGGCCCACGAGGGCGTGGGTTTCGTCGAACTGGTGGCTTGGATCACGGAGGACGCGTCGCTGAACCGCTGAGCCGGAGGCTGCGCGCCATGGAACGGGGATGGACGGACGGATCGACGCGTGTGGGCGAGGAAGCCGGCGCGCGTCCGATCAGCCGCTATGCGCGATCGATCGCGGAGAACGCGTCTGCGGCCGAACGACGGTCGGAGCCCACCCTCGAGCAGCTCTACGCCGACGAGCCGGACGCGCCGGAGACCGCGAGCGGCGGACTCGACGACGCACGCTGGGCGGCGGATTTCTACGCCTTCGACCCGACGGCGCCCGAACCGTCCTCGCGGAGCGACGGGCGTCGGGCGACGACGGCCGACGCTGAGCTGAGCTTTCCGCGCCGCGCGGCGGACGACCCCTTCGCGGGGGACGATCTCCACGCGCCCGAAGACCTGTATGACGGCGCGGCCTACGGCCTCTACCCGGACCACGCTGCGGCCGACCGCGCGGCGGATCGGAGCCCGGAGGCGGCCGCGCGGTTCGAGCGCGACGCCGCCGAGCGGC
>JBCBRF010000075.1:0-17370 GCA_039819865.1 Pseudomonadota bacterium
CTTCTTGAAGACTTTCTCGCCTTCCGCGGCGAGCGCCGCGTCGAAGCTCGCGGGCTGCGGCTCGGGGGCCGGCTCCGGCGCCTCTGCGCTCGCCGCCTCCGTGGTCTCGGCCGAGACGGTCTGCGCCTCCGCGCCGCCCGCTTCGCCTTCCTCGGTGTCGGGGGTCACGTCGAGCACCCGAGCCCGCATCGTGATCTCCACCTCGGTCTTGCAGTCCTTCATGCAGACCTCGCGCGCGCCGAACAGCGGGCTCTCGGCGCGGTCGTCCATGAAGAAATTCTCTTCGTTCGGCAGCCGCACCGCGGCGAAGTTCTCTTGCGACAGCACGAAGTCGTCATCGACCAGATCGTTCAGGTACAGAATATACGCCGTGATCGCATAGACTTCGTCGTCCGACAGCGACTGCGCTTCGCCGAACGGCATCGCCCGATGCACATAGTCCCAAACGGTCGACAGATACGGCCAGTAGGACCCCACCGTTTTCACCGGGTCATCAGAAGCGAGCGTGCCCGCGCCGCCGGAGAGCACCGGCCAGCGATCGACGCCCTCGCCGAAATCGCCGTGGCAGGCCGCGCATTTCTCCGTGTACAGAACCTCGCCGTCCTCGACCGAGCCCGAGCCCTGAGGCAGGCCTGCGCCATCCGGGCGCACATCGATGTCCCAGGCCGCGACCTCCGCCTCTGTCGCCGCCCGTCCGAGGCCGAGCGGCCCGCCGGAGCCGGTCTCCGCCATCGCCTGCGACGCGAACGGCATCGACGGTCCGTGTCCGTCCCCATGCGCCAGATCGCGCGCGATATGGCCGGCGAAGCCGACGGTGCCGAGCGCCATCAGCACCGTCACGCCCTGCCAGATATTCTTCGTCACCTTGCTCATCCTATCGACCCTCATTCCTGCGTGGCGGCGTCGAGCGCGTCATGAATCGCCGCGGCGATCACGACACCTCGACGTTCTCGGCGACGCCTTTTTCGTTCACGAACCAGGTCTGAATGCCGTTGTTGTGGTAGATCGAGTTCTCGCCCCGCACCTCGCGCAGTTCGTTCTTCGTCGGCTGCACGTATCCGGTGCTGTCAT
This sequence comes from Pseudomonadota bacterium, assembly GCA_039819865.1. Classification (GTDB taxonomy): domain Bacteria; phylum Pseudomonadota; class Alphaproteobacteria; order Rhodobacterales; family Rhodobacteraceae; genus JBCBRF01. The sequence goes on from JBCBRF010000075.1 coordinate 1,072, forward strand.
GCGCCCTGCTTTGCAGAAGAAGCGGCTCGCCAGTCCAGTTGAACTCGTAATAGAAGCGGTGCATCGACTTCGGAAGGCTCGGCCCGTCCATCCGAGCTGCATGCCAGTTCTTGCCGCCGTCGAGCGTGACGTCGACGAGCGGAATAGTTCCACGGCCCGACCAGGCGACGCCGGTCAGCACCGCAGGCCCCGGCCCATGCGCGATCGGCGCCTGCGGGCTCGGATTGGTGATGACGGACTTCGCGTCCATCTCCCAGGTGAAGCGCCGTGCTTGGCCGTTCGCCAGCAGGTCGGTGTATTTCGAGGTCTCTTCGCGGTGGTGCCAGGGCTCGTCGCCGATCTCGATCCGGCGGAGCCACTTCACCCACATGTTGCCTTCCCAGCCCGGCACCACCAGCCGCACCGGATAGCCTTGCTCGGGCCGAAGCGCCTCGCCGTTCATCTTGAAGGCGACCAGGCAGTCGTCGAGCGCCTTCTCCATTGGCACCGAACGCGTCATGCCGGATGCGTCCGCGCCCTCCGGCAGCACCCACTTGCCCGAGCTTTTCACGCCCGCTTCGGCCAGGATGTCCTTCAAGAGGACGCCCGTATACATGACGTTGTGGATCATGCCGTGGGTGAACTGGCAGCCGTTCAGCTGCGCGCCGCGCCACTCCATGCCCGAGTTCGCCGCGCACTCGAGGAAATAGACATGGTTCGAGCGCGGGAACCGCTTCAGGTCTTCGAGCGTGAACACCAGCGGCCGGTCGACCAGCCCGTTGATCATCAGCCGGTACTCGCCCGGATCGACCTCGGCGATGCCCGCATGGTGGCGCTCGAAGCAGAGCCCGTTCGGCGTGATGATGCCGTCGAGCTCGTGGAGCGGGGTGAAGTTCACCGACGAGACCGGATCGGCCGTCAGCCAAGGCACGTCCCGGCGCACCACATGGCTCTCGAACTCAGACGGCGTTCCATAGGGTCGGGCGTCGACCCCGTCGCCCAGGAACTGCGCCCAGGGCTTCATCTCGGTGATCGCCGGATCGTCCGCGCGGGCGACGCCGGCGGAGGCGACGGCGGCCCCGGCGGCCAGGCTTCCGGTCAGAAAACGCCGGCGAGACGCGGCGTCGTTTTTCATCTTCTCAGTCATCGGCGGCTCCTTCGCGCGATCGAGATCAAGGCGGCGGCGCGTCAAGCGCCGGCCACGCGGACGGATTGGTTGGGTTCGAGTTGGATGACGCCCTTGCGCTTGATGTACGCCTCGGCGACCTCCCAGATCGGCGGCCCCTCGGTGCCCTCGTTGACGGAGGCCCAGCCCGAGACGACGTAGCTCTTCGCCGGATCGATCGGCTCGCCGGTTTTCAGAAGCGTCATCTCGCTGATGCGCCCGCCCATCGGCTTGGAGACGTCGATCGCGTAGCCCATGCCGCCGACCCGGACCATGTCTCCGCCCTGCTGGTAATAGGGGTCGGGGTTGAACAGGTTGTCGGCGACATCCTCCAGGATGACCTTCAGCGTCTCTCCGGTCATCTCGGAGCGATAGGCCGCCGGATAGGACATCGCGGTGACGTTGTGCAGGTCTTCGCGGGTGATCTCGTCGCCCGGCAGCAGGCTCGGACCCCAACGGAAGCCGGGGCTGAGCGCGATGTCGGCCTCCCGCTCCTCGATCAGCGCATTGCAGAGCAGATCGTCCCAGGTGCCGTTGAAGTTGCCGCGGCGGTAGAGCAGCGAGTCGGTCCGCCCCAGCACCTCCGACAGCGCCGCTTCATGGGGCTTGCGCTCCGCATCGATCAGCGCGGTCATTTGCGGGTCCGGCGTGATCACGTCCGAGAAGATCGGGATCAGCTTGTGCCGCGCGCCCTTCACCTCGCCGCCCGAGACGTCGAGATCGATCCGGCTGACGAATTTCCCGTTCGAGCCAGAGGCGATCAGCAGCGTTTTGCCGACCTTCAGCGGTTCCGGCAGCGCGTCATGAGTGTGCCCGCACAGGATCACGTCGATCCCCTCGACCCGCGACGCCATCTTGCGGTCGACGTCGAAGCCGTTGTGGCTGAGCACCACGACCAGATCGGCGCCGGCCTCGCGGACCTCCGCCACCACCTCGGCCATGCGCTCCTCGCGGATCCCGAAGGACAGCTGCGGGAACATCCAGCGCGGGTTGGCGATCGGCATGTAGGGAAACGCCTGGCCGATCACGGCGATCTTGGCGCCGCCGCGCTCGAACATCTTGTACGGCTCGTAGGCCGGCTCGTCCCACTCCGCATCGAAGATGTTCGCGCCGAGGAACGGGAAATCGAGGCCCTCGATGATCTCGTCGACCCGCTCGCGGCCGAAAGTGAACTCCCAGTGCGCGGTCATCGCGTCCGGCTTCAGCAGGTTCATCGCGTTGACGACGTCCTGTCCGCGGGTCTGCTCCGAGACGTAGGAGCCATGCCAGGTGTCGCCGCCGTCGAGCAGCAGCGCCTCGGGCCGCTCCGCCCGGATCGAGTTCACGACGGTCGCGACCCGGTCGAGCCCGCCCATCCTGCCGTAGCCTTTCGCGAGGCTCATGAAGTCGGGATAGGCGAGCGCGTAGGCGCGCGGCGACCCCGCATCGATATTGTAGAGCTTCAGGAAATCCGCGCCGGTCACATGCGGCGGCAGCCCTTTCACTTCCCCGACGCCGAGATTGATCTCCGGTTCGCGGAAATAGATCGGCTTCATCTGGGCGTGGATGTCGGTGATGTGGATCAGCGTGACGTTGCCGAGCGGCTCGAAGCCGAGCAGCGCGTCTTCGGTCAGCGCTTGCTGCGCGGCGAGCCGGCCCCACTGTCCGAACCCGGAGGCCCCGACGATCGCGGACGCCGCCATGGCCGCTTGCAGAAAGTCCCGTCTCGAGATCATGGCGGATCGTGCTCCTTCGTGAAAACAGTCGGCGCGTCGGGCGCTATGCGGGTCGACCAACCGTCGCGGGCGCGCGACGCCAGAGCGCTCGGCGAAGGCGCCGAACGAACGGAAGGGTCGATCGCGACGCTCGGCGTCGGCGCGGAAAGTCAAAAAACGGGGTGCGGTCGGACGGGGAGGTCCCGGTCCGACCGCTGGATCGCTACTGCCGAACCGACGGCGTCTCGACCACCAGGCCCTCGCCGCGCCAAGCGACGTAGAGCTCGAGCGCGCGCAGCTCCGGCGAGCCCGGCGAGAAGGTGTGCGCCCGCGTATCGCGGATGCAGCCTTTGAAGCGGCCGTGGATCGAGTTGAGCTTGGTGTTCTTCAACCGGTAGGTCGGGAAGCCGTTGGTGTGCCCCTGGCTCAGATGGTCCGCGCGGATCATCAGGCCGTTGCTCTGCTCGTGGCAGTTCGCGCAGGACAGCTCGAGCTGGCCGTAACGCGTGTAGTAGATCTCTTCGCCACGCTTGAACCACTCTTCGGCCGGGCCGCTGATGTCGACATCGACCGGCATCCCGCGCGATTGCAGACCGATCAGGGCCACGACGCCGTTCATGGGCTCTTTGTCCCACTTCCAGGCTTCGGCCTTCATCCGGTTGGTTCGGCAGTTGTTGACGTAGTTCTCGAGGCTCCAGAGTTCGCCGGCCTCGGCGTTGTACTTCGGCATGCCGGCGCGAACGCCCTTCATGCCTTCCTCGACATCGCCATGGCAGCTCGAGCAGGCCTTGCCCGCCTCGCCCTCGACCGTGTCCCAGGCCTCGCGGGCTTCTTCGACGAAGATGAAGGCCGGGTTTTCAAAGTCGTCGGTCTGCAGCGCCTGCGTCTCGTCGGTTCGATACCGCCAGCCGGAATAGAGCGTGCCGAGCGGGTTGTCCGCGTTCGGCGACTCCACCTGCGTGGCGAGTTCCTCGCCATCGATCAGCAGCTTGTCGTCATCCGGATCGGCGTAGGCCGCTGGCGCCAGGGCGACGCTGACCGCGAAGGCCAGCGTCGCAGCGCCGAAGAAGCGCGTTTTCATTTTTTTTCCTCCCGAGAGCCGACCATTTGATCAGCCGATTTCGATCTTCTTTTCTTGCTCGTAGACCGAGCCGTCGTCGTCGGTCCAAGCGAATTTCACCGCGCCCGGGCCTGGGACTTTCATCTGGAATTCGAAATACGGGTTGGCCGAAACGGCGGGATCAATGTCCACGCTTATCACCGACTCGCCTTCGAAGCTGACTTCGAACGTGTTGATGATTTTGCGCGGGATCAGTTCTCCGGTCTTTTTGTCCTTGCGCACGCCCGATTCCATCGGGTGGCTGATCAAGGTCTTGACCGTGAAAGCCTCGCCAGCGGCCACTTTCTTCGGGATCTTCACACGCGGTTTAGGGGAAGCCATGGAACGCTCTCCTTCGTATTTCTTTAGCCGCCGCAGCCGCCGATGGTGACTTTCACAGCGCGCTCGACCTTGCCGAACGAACCGTCGGCGAGCTTCGCCACGGCGATGACGTTCTGAGTGGTCGCGAGCCGCACCCGGGTCGACGCCGTGCCGACGGCGAGCGCCCCGAAGTGGAAGGTCGCGACGCCCGGGCTCGGGTTGCCGTCGGCCAGGATCAGCACGTCGGTCGCGTCGCCCGCGTCGATTTCGATCGGCACGGTGTTGCCGTTCTCGGCGATCTCCGGGGTCGTCAGCGTGACGCCGCCTTCTTTCACCTCGGCCCCGCCGGTGAAGGCCGCGATCGCTTCGTCGACGGCGGTCGCCGCCATCGCTTGCGTGGCGAAGGTCACGGGCAGCGCGGCCGCGGCGGCCGCCCCGAAGCCCGCCATCAGGGCCTCTCTTCTATTCAGTCGCATCACTGTCTCCCGATTGATGGTGGATAGGGCGCCGGGGTCGGCGTCACTGCTCTTTCAGGGTCTGCAGGAACGCCACCACGTCCTCGACTTCCTGGGCCGACAGGATCGGCGTCACGGCGTCGGCCGCTTTTCCAGTGTAGCCGTCGCCGACGCGGATGAAGCCGTCGGTCTTGTAGAAGGCCGGCATCACCGTGCCTTCGAACATCATCTTGGCGTTGGCCACGATGCCGCGGAGCTCCGCCTCGGACCAACGGTCCGCGACGCCGTCGAGCGGCGGCCCGACCTCGCCATGCCAGGGCGCGTCCTTGAGCTCCTCGGAAGCGTGGCAGGCGATGCAATTGCCCTGGCTCTTGGTGATCACGATCTCACGGCCGCGCGCCGGATCGCCGGCCTGCCCCGTCAGCGACTCCGTCACCGCCCCGTCCGAGTACCCCACGTTCTCCGGCGCCACCGGCTCCGCGAACGCGCCAGTGGCGACCAGCCCGGCCGCGACGGCGATAATCCCGAGTTTGTTCATCTGTTTCCTCCCGACGGCTGTTCCCAGCCATTTCGTTTCGTAGAATGCATCAAACCCGCAGTGAATTTTCAATGCACAAATTCAAATTTTAGAATTTGTCGCGACGACGCGCCGCGGGTCGACCCCGGGTCGACCCCTCGACGGGACGCGCCTCACTGGCCCGCGTTGAACTTGCGGGCGTGGTATTTCTGGAAGTGCTCTTCCTCGAGATACGCCTTCTCGGCGATCCACTGGAACATGTGGAGCGTGGTCGATTTCCCGAACGCGCCCGGCATCGTCGCGATCGCGGCCTGCGCGGCCGTCCCCTCGGCGGGGGCCTCTTCGGGCAGAAACATGATCGTCGGCGTAAAGATCACGCCCCAGCGCTTGGCCATCTCCTTCTCCGGCAGCGCCTCGCCGTCGAGATCGGTGACCTCCTCGTCGCCGAACAGGTTCATCTGCACGACCACGAAATTGTTCTGGATGTACTGTGCGATCTCCGGGTCCGCGAACACGGTCTCATGCAGCGTCTTGCAGTAAATGCAGCCCCGTTGCTCGAAGATGATCGCCAGCCGCTTGCCTTGATCCGTCGCCGACGCGAGGTCCTCGCCGACATCCTTGAAGGTGAGGGCGAACCAGGGGACTTTGTGCAGACCGTCCTCGCCGATCTCCGCGCGCGCGACGGAGGCGCACGCGAGCAGCGCCATCAGGCCGAGCCAAATCATCCGCATAGTCTTCGCCTCCCTGCAAAAGATCGTCCGCATTCCTGGACTGCGCCGAATCACTGGATCACCCCGATGTCCGGCCCGTAGCGCAGCATCCAGTCGGCGATCACGCTGACCGTGTTGGTCGCGATCAGCCCGCTAAAGCCGATCAGGAGCACGCCCATGGCGCGTTCGACCGTCGGCAGATGCTTTCGAAAGCCCTTCGCCCACTGCAGGAAGCTCGGCGCGAACAGCGCGGCCAGCACGAAGGGCGCGGTCATCCCGATCGCATAGGCGAGCAGCAGCCCCGCGCCGTCCCAGGGCGACTCGCCCGCGCTCGCCGTGAACAGGATCGCCGCCAGCACCGGGCCCACGCAGGGCGTCCAGCCGAAGGCGAAGGCGAGGCCCACGAAATAGGCTCCGATCAGCCCCAGCTTGTGCTCGCCCAGGTCGAATCGCGCCTCGCGGTAGAGCAGGCCGATCCGCAGTACGCCGAGGAAATGGAGCGCAAGCAGAAAGATCAGCGCCGCCGCCGCGTAGCGCAGCACGTCGAACCATTCGCGGAGCTGCTGGCCGAACAGCGAGGCGCTGGCGCCGAGCCCAACGAAGATCGTGGTCACGCCAAGCGAGAACAGGATGGCCGAGCCCACGATCCGAGCGCGCAGTTTCGGGTCGACGCCCTCGTCGCTCAGCGCGCTGAACGAGACGCCGGCGAGATAGCAGAGATAAAAGGGCACGATCGGCAGGATGCAGGGCGAGAGAAACGACAACAGCCCTGCAAGCGCCGCCGCGCCATATCCGACGTCGAAGCCCATTCCGGTTTCGCTTCCGCCCAAGCCGATCCGCCCAAGTCGAACCCCTTGATAAGGGGCTCGATCTGAAAACATTTTTATATATTCATTTTATTGGATATGTTCGCTGTCGTCAACGGAGAACGGATATGCGTCGGATTGTTCTCATGCTCGCCGCCTCAGGCGCGCTGGCTGTCGCGGGGCTCGCGCTCGGCGGCGCCGGAGCGGAGTCGGCGGACCCAGGCGCGGAGCTGCTGATGATCGAGCAGCCCGGTTGCGAATGGTGCGCGCGCTGGGACGAGGAGATCGGCGGCGCCTACCCGAAGACGGAGGAGGGTCGCCGCGCGCCGCTCCGGCGCATCGATCTTCGCTCGACGGAGCTGAAGGCGATGGCGTTGAAGCCTCGCCCACGCTTCACGCCAACTTTCATCTTGTTGTCAAACGGCGAAGAAGTCGGGCGTATCGAGGGGTACCCTGGCGACCATTTTTTCTGGGGTTTATTTCAGCGGTTGCTCGATAAGCTGCCAGAAGAAAGTCCCGCAGCAGTTTCAAAGTAGTACGGGTGCGGTCGAGACTGTGAAAGAATAGCGCATCTTCACAAGCGCATGTCGACAGGGTGCTCGATTTGAGTTTAGAACTTGACAGATCCGCGCGTTCGGACGCCCGCCCGCGAGAGCTGAGCCCAATGGCATTACCGGTCCTAGACGATACGCTCGATGAGGCCGAACTCAAAGAGATGCTCCAGAAGGTGCGGGACGCGACCAATTTCCTGAAGGCCCTCGGCCACGAGGGTCGCCTGATGATCCTGTGTCATTTGGCGTCGGGGGAGAAATCGGTCACCGAGCTTGAAGAGCTCTTGTCGACGCGGCAAGCTGCCGTTTCCCAGCAGTTGGCGCGGCTCCGTCTAGAAGGGCTCGTGGAATATCGTAGGGATGGAAAAACCATCTATTACCGGCTCGAGGACCCGAAGGTCCGCCGGATGATCGAGACGGTATACGACTTGTTCTGCAACACCGAGGCGAGCGCCGAGCTGCGATCGAGCTGAAGGCGCAAGCCATGATTGGCGTTCCAGACGGCGTTTCCGAACAGACCCTGGCGGCCGCGGCGGGCCTTCTTGGCGGGCTGGTGCTCGGCCTCGCGGCGCGGCGCGCCCGGTTCTGCACGCTGGGCGCGATCGAGGACGCGATCTACGCCGACGACCTTGCCCGCGCGCGCATGTGGGCCCTGGCGGCCGCCGTGGCGATCGCCGCCACTTTCGGGCTCGACGCGCTGGGCGCGACGGCGCTCGATCAGACCTTCTACGCGCTGAACGCCTGGAACCCGGTCGCCAGCGTCGTGGGCGGTCTGACCTTCGGCTATGGCATGGCGCTCGCCGGCAATTGCGGCTTCACCGCGCTCGCACGCGCCGGCGGCGGAGATCTGAAGTCGGTCGTGATCCTGCTGGTGATGGCGGTCGCCTCCTATGTCGTGGTCAGCGGCCCGCTCGCGAGCGCACGTGTCGCCGTGTTCGAGCTGGGTCCCGCGGATCCGGGCGGCTCGCTCGGCTACGCCCACGCCATCGCCGATCTGCTGAGCCTTCCGCCCCTGGCGCCCGCGGTTCTCGTCGCGGTCGCGATCGGCGCCTGGGCGTTGCGATCGCGGAGTTTCCGCGCCGACCGGCTTTCGATCGGTTGGGCCGTCGCGGTCGGCGCGGCGATCGCTTTCGGCTGGTGGGCGACCGGCTGGCTCGCCCGCACGGGCTTCGAGGCGCTGCCGGTCGAGAGCTACACCTTCACCGGTCCCTTGGGAGAAACCCTGCTCTATGCGATGACCTCGAGCGGCGGCGGCCTGAGCTTCAGCGTCGGCTCGGTGTTCGGCGTCGTCCTCGGCGGCTTCCTGGGCAGCTGGTCTCAAAGCGAGTTCCGTTGGGAGGCCTGCGAGGACCCCCGAGAGCTGGGCCGCCAGATGTTCGGGGCGATCCTCATGGGGTTCGGCGGCGTCGTCGCTGTCGGCTGCTCGGTCGGCCAGGGGCTGACCGCGGCCTCCACCCTGACGTTCAGCGCCCCGATCGTGGTCTGCGCGGTCATCCTCGGCGCGGCCCTCGGCCTGCGCCAGCTGATCGAAGGCGTCTCCCCGACCCGGTCCCTCGCAATGTGGCTGGGTTTCCGGCACGCCGACTAGCGTCTGCGATGCGCAAGACCGAAGCTCGGCGGCGCTCTACGGGCGCTGGGCGAGCGCTCCCATGACCGGCTGGGCCTGAGCGGACGGCGTCTCGTCGGCGACGACGATCTCCACCCCGTCGCGCTCGCATCGAGCGCGAAACCGCGCGCTCGGCTCACGATCGGTGACGATCAGGTCGATCTGGTCGATCTCACAGATCCGAACGGTCGCGCGACGTTCGAATTTGCTGTGATCGAACACCAGCATCACCCGCCGCGCGTTCTCGATGATCGCCCGCGCCACCGACACCTCGCGATAGTCGAAATCGAGCACGGCGCCGTCCTCCTCGACCGCCGACGCGCCGATCACCGCGAGATCGGCGCGAAACTGCCGGATGAACTCGACGGCCGCTTCGCCGACCACGCCGCCATCGGTTTGCCGCACCACCCCGCCGGCCAGGATCAGCTCTTTCGCAGGCGAGCCCGACAGGATGTTCACGACGTTGATGTTGTTGGTGATCACGACCAGGTCGTGATGATCGTAGATGGCGCGCGCGACCTGCTCCGTGGTCGTCCCGATATTGATGATCAGCGACGTCCTCGGCGAAATCAGCGAGGCGGCCGCCATGCCGATCCGCCGTTTTTCGTCGGCGTAGGCCGTATGCCGATCCTCGTACTCGACGTTCGAGACGGAGTTGATCGGCCGGGCGCCGCCATGGGTCCGCGCCAGCAGCCCTCGATCGCAAAGCGCGTTGAGGTCTCGTCGGATCGTTTGCGGCGTAACCTCGAACCGAGCCGCCAGATCGTCGACCCCGACGCCGGTCTCCGCCACGGCGATCGCGATGATCTCTCGCTGCCGTTCCGTCAGCATTGCGAACGCCCCATCGTCCAGGCAATCGTTCTGTATTTCGCATCAGCGAACATTCGGGTCCTTTCGAATGAGCTAGGTTTTTTTCGATTGACAGTCAATTTGGTTTCGAACGAACGTCGGTGCGCCTCGGGACAGAGGCCGAAGGAATTAGGGAGGTTCTGATGCGACCTTGGGTCGTTTGCGCCGCCGTCACGGCGGCGCTCGTCATCGGCGTCGCGCCTGCGAGCGCGGATGAAGCCGCCGCCGAACGCTGGATCGATGCCGAATTTCAGCCATCCGCGCTCACGCGCGAGGGGCAGCTGGAGGAGATGAAGTGGTTCATCCAGGCGGCCGAGCCGTTCGCCGGCATGGAGATCAACGTGCTGTCGGAGACCATTCCGACTCACACCTACGAGAGCCAGACGCTCGCCAAGGCGTTTGAAGAGATCACTGGGATCAAGGTGAACCATCAGCTGCTCGGCGAGGGCGAGGTGGTTCAGGCGGTTCAGACCCAGATGCAGACCGGTCGGAACCTCTACGACGCCTACATCAACGACAGCGATCTGATCGGCACGCATGCGCGCCTGCAGCTTGCCGTCAACCTGTCCGACTGGATGGCGGGCGAGGGCGCCGACGTCACCAATCCGGGCCTCGACATCGACGACTTCATCGGCAAGTCGTTCACCACCGGTCCCGACGGGAAGCTTTACCAGCTGCCGGATCAGCAATTCGCCAACCTCTATTGGTTCCGCAAGGACTGGTTCGACCGCGAGGATCTGCAGGCCCAGTTCAAGGAACTCTACGGCTACGATCTCGGCGTGCCTGTCAACTGGTCCGCGTATGAGGACATCGCGGAGTTCTTCTCGGTCCACGTCAAGGAGATCGACGGCGTCACCGTCTACGGCCACATGGACTACGGCAAGCGCGCCCCCGATCTCGGCTGGCGGATGACCGACGCCTGGCTGTCGATGGCGGGCGCCGGCTCCACGGGCCTGCCGAACGGCGTGCCGGTCGACGAATGGGGCATCCGCATGGGGGAGGGCTCCTGCAACCCGGTCGGCGCGAGCGTGACCCGCGGCGGGGCGGCCAACGCTCCGGCGGCCGTCTACGCGATCCGCAAATGGGACGAGTGGCTGCGGAACTATGCGCCTCCGGGCGCGGCCAGCTACGACTTCTACCAGTCGTTGCCGGCGCTCTCCCAAGGCAACGTGGCCCAGCAGATCTTCTGGTACACGGCCTTCACCCAGTCGATGGTCGCGCCGAAATCCGAGGGCAACAACACGGTCGACGACGAGGGCGCTCCGCTCTGGCGCATGGCGCCGTCGCCGAAGGGGCCTTACTGGGAGGAGGGTCAGAAGCTCGGCTATCAGGACGCGGGCTCCTGGACGCTTTTCAAGTCGACCCCGGTCGACCGCCGGAAGGCCGCCTGGCTCTACGCTCAGTTCGTCACCTCGAAAACGGTCGACGTGAAGAAAAGCCATGTCGGCCTGACCTTCATCCGCGACACCACCGTGCGCCATGAGAGCTTCACCGAGCGCGCGCCGAAGCTCGGCGGTCTCGTCGAGTTCTACCGCTCGCCGGATCGGGTTCTGTGGTCGCCCACGGGCGTGAACGTCCCCGATTATCCCAAGCTGGCCCAGATCTGGTGGCAGCAGATCGGCGACGTGAACTCCGGCGCCTTCACGCCTCAGGAGGCGATGGACCGCCTGGCGGGCGAGATGGACCTGACGATGGCCCGGATGCAGGCGGTCGACGAGAGCGCGAACGTCTATGGCGGTTGCGGTCCGCGGCTGAATGAAGAACGCGACGCCGAGTACTGGCTGAACCAGCCGGGTTCGCCGAAGCCGAAGCTCGCCAACGAGAAGCCTCAGGGCGTGACCATCGCCTATGAGGAACTGATCAAGCGCTGGCGGCAGTGATCGGCGAACGCGTGGGGCGGGCAGCGTCCGCCCCACCGCTTCTTGTCGCGTCCAACTCGAGAGCCCGCGCCGACGGCGCGGGCGGTTTTGCGAGCGCCGGATCATGACGATGGAATTCCAGAGCGTCGCCAAGCGAGTGGGCGTCGACACGCACATCTACGAAACGAACCTGACGCTGTCCGAGGCCGGCTTCAACGTGCTGCTCGGCGCGACCGGCGCCGGCAAGACGACGCTGATCAAACTGATGGCGGGTCTCGAAAGCGTCTCGAGCGGCCGCATCCTGCTCAATGGCGAGGACGTCACCGCCCGCTCGCCCCAGAAGCGCAATGTGAGCCTGGTGCACCAGTTCTTCGTGAACTATCCGCATATGAGCGTATTCGAGAACATCGCCTCGCCCCTGCGGATCGCGCGTGTGGCCGAAGACGAGATCAAGCGTCGGGTGGGCGAAGCCGCGGAGCTTATGCGCCTCGGCCCGTATCTCGAGCGCCGGCCGGCCGAGCTCTCCGGCGGCCAGCAGCAGCGCACCGCGCTGGCGCGGGCGATCGTTAAGGACAGCGCGCTGGTGCTCCTGGACGAGCCGCTCGCCAATCTCGACTACAAACTCCGCGAGGAGCTGCGCGACGAGCTGCCTCGGCTGTTCGCCGACCGTGGCGCGATCGTCGTCTACGCGACGTCCGAGCCTTCGGAGGCGCTGCTGCTCGGCGGCTTCACCGCGACGATGCGCGAGGGCCGGGTCACCCATTTCGGCCCGACCGCGCAGATCTATCGCGAGCCGAGAGACCTCGCCACGGCGCAGGTCTTCTCGGACCCGCCGATGAACGTCGCGTCGGTCGAGAAACAGGGCGCCCAGATCCGCCTCGGCGACGGCGCGCGCTGGGCGGCCTCGGGCGCCATCGCGGCGGCCCCGGACGGCCGTTACACCATGGGCGTGCGTCCCAACTTCGTCTCGCCGACCGAGGATGGCGCCGATCGCGTGCGCATCGACGGCAAGGTGCTGGTGACGGAGCTGTCCGGATCCGAGAGCGTCGCCCATTTCGAGCTGCCCGGCGCGATCTGGGTCAGTCAGAGCCACGGCGTGCACCCCTACGAGGTCGGCGAGAGCCGCGCCTTCTACCTCGATCCGTCCCGCTGCCTGTACTTCGACGCCGCCGGCGCGCGCGTCGCCAACTGACCCCTTTCAACCGCCCCCTCAACCGATCCACCTCAACCGACCCCTCTCAACCGACCCCTCCCGAGCGAGCGACCCCGCATGGCGCAAATCGACCTCAAGGACCTCCGCCACAGCTACACGCCGGACCCGGCGTCGGAGGCGGATTATGCGCTGAAGCGGATGGATGTCTGCTGGCGCGACGGCGGCGCCTACGCCCTGCTCGGACCCTCGGGGTGCGGGAAGTCGACCCTGCTCAACATCATCTCGGGTCTCGTCGCCCCGAGCGAGGGCCGCATCCTGTTCGATGGCCAGGACGTCACGCACCTGCCGCCGAACCAGCGCCATATCGCGCAGGTTTTCCAGTTCCCGGTGATCTACGACACGATGACCGTCTACGACAATCTGGCCTTCCCGCTCCGCAACCGCCGTGTCCCGGCCGAGAGGGTCGACCAGCGCGTGCGCGAGATCGCGGAGATGCTGGAGCTCGGCGACCGCCTGAGCAGCCGCGCCGCCGGGCTCGGCCCCGACGACAAACAGAAGATCTCGATGGGTCGGGGTGTGGTGCGAGACGATGTCAACGTCATCATGTTCGACGAGCCGCTGACGGTGATCGACCCGCATCTGAAGTGGAAGCTGCGCTCGAAGCTCAAGGAGCTGCATCAGCGGGTGAAGCTCACGATGATCTACGTGACCCACGATCAGACCGAGGCGCTCACCTTCGCCGACGAGGTGATCGTGATGCAGGACGGCCGGATCGTGCAGATCGGGACGCCGGTTGATCTGTTCGAGCGCCCGACCCACACGTTCGTCGGGCACTTCATCGGCTCGCCCGGCATGAACCTGCTACCCTGCGCTCTGGCGGGCGACGCGGCCAGCTACCGGGGGCGAACCATTCCTCTGGCCGAGGCCCCGACCAAGGCGGCGGCGGGCGCGAAGCTGGAGCTGGGCGTGCGGCCCGAATTCGTGCGCTTCGTCGACGCGACGGATCCCGCCGCGATTCCGGTCGACGTCGTTCGCGTCGCCGACGCCGGACGGCATCGGATCGTGGAGACCCGGGCCGGCGAGGATCGGATCTTCCTGCTCGCGCCCGAAGGCGACGCCATCCCCGATGGCGCGGCCCACGTCGCGTTCCGCCGCGAGCGCACCCGCGTCTACGCGGACGGCTGGCTCGCCAGCGACCAGACAGGAGCCTGAGCGATGACCCCCCGTTCTGAGAACCAGCGCGCCTGGTGGTTCGTCTTGCCGGTTCTGCTGCTTGTCGCCTTCAACGCGCTGGTGCCGTTGATGACGGTGGTGAACTATTCGGTTCAGGAGACCTTCGGCAACAACCAGTTCTTCTGGCACGGCGTCGGCTGGTTCCAAGACGTGCTGCGTTCCGAGCGTTTCCATGCCGCGCTCGGCCGCCAACTGCTGTTCACCGGGATCATTCTGCTGATCCAGATCCCCTTGGGCGTGGCCATCGCGCTGACGATGCCCCGCAAGGGGCCCTGGGTGCCGGTCTGCCTTGTCCTGATGGCGCTGCCGCTTCTGATCCCCTGGAACGTCGTCGGCGCCATGTGGAACATCTTCGCCCTGCCCGACATCGGCCTGCTCGGCTACACGCTGAACGCCCTCGGCTTCGACTACAACTACACCCAACAGCCGTTCGCGGCCTGGTTCACGATCATCCTGATGGATGTCTGGCACTGGACCTCCCTGGTGGTCCTGCTCGCCTACGCCGGCCTGATCGCGATCCCGGAAGCCTATTACCAGGCGGCCCGGATCGACGGCGCCAGCCCCTGGGCGGTGTTCCGCTACATCGAACTGCCGAAGATGCAGCGCGTGCTCACGATCGCGATCCTGCTGCGCTTCATGGACAGCTTCATGATCCACACGGAGATCTCCGTGCTGACCGGGGGCGGTCCCGGCAACGCCACCACGCTGCTGTCGATCGACCTCGTGAAGATCGCGCTCGGCCAGTTCGATCTCGGCCCGGCGGCCGCGATGTCGCTCATCTACTTCGTCATCACGCTCGCGGTCAGCTGGGTGTTCTACACCCTCATGACCCGTGGCGAGCAGAACTGAGGAGGCGACGCATGCTCGACGCCGCCAAGAATTCCGCCGCCACGCCCCGAGACGAGCCCGGAACGGCGACCGAGGCCGACAGCGACGCGCCCGCGGCCGCGCCCTTCTCGATCCGGCGCTACGCCTGGCTCGTCCCGACGCTTTACATCATCTTCCTGATGCTGCCGATTTATTGGCTGCTCAACATGTCCTTCAAGACGACCAACGAGATCCTGGGCGGCTTCAGCCTCTACCCGCAAGATTTCACCCTCGAGAATTACCACACGATCCTGACCGATCCGACCTGGTATTGGGGCTACATCAACTCGTTGATCTATGTGTCGATCAACACGGCGCTTTCCGTCGCGGTGGCCCTGCCGGCGGCTTACGCGTTCTCGCGCTACCGCTTCCTCGGCGACAAGCACCTGTTCTTCTGGCTGCTGACCAACCGCATGGCCCCGCCGGCCGTGTTCGCGTTGCCCTTCTTCCAGCTCTACTCGGCGATCGGATTGTTCGACACCCATCTCGCGGTCGCCCTGGCGCACTGCCTGTTCAACATCCCACTCGCGGTCTGGATCCTCGAGGGCTTCATGCGCGGCATTCCGAAGGAGCTCGACGAGACGGCCTATGTGGACGGCTATTCGTTCCCGGCCTTCTTCACGAAGATCTTCCTGCCCAACATCGGGGCGGGCGTCGGCGTCGCGGCTTTCTTCTGCTTCATGTTCTCCTGGGTCGAGCTGCTGTTGGCCAAGACGCTGACCGCCGTCGAAGCCAAGCCGATCGCGGCGACCATGACGCGGACGGCCTCGACCTCGGGATACGAACTGGGGCTGCTGGCCGCCGCCGGTTGTCTCACGATCATCCCGGGCGCGATCGTCATCTACTTCGTGCGGAACCACATCGCGCGCGGCTTCGCTTTGGGCCGGGTGTGATCCGACAGGGCTGCGGATGCGAGCGCCGATGACCGTCCAGGCGCGGAGAGGCGGGACCAAGGGACGCGAGGAGCGACGATGAGAAAGATCGCAAATCAGGCGCGCGCCGCGACGGCCGCCGGCGTCGCCGCACTTCTGACCTCCGGCCCGGCCGTCGCGCAAAGCGGCTGGGGCCAGGCGGCGAAACCGGTGGAGAAGGGGTTCTCCTGGACCGACCCGATCGCGCCCGGCTTCTGGATGGCCTGGACCAACGCCACCGCCGCTTTGTTCGTTCTGATCTTCGCGAGCATCGCCCTGATGGGCGTCTTGGAGCGATACTATCCCGGCGGCTCGCCGCGCCGGGGCGCCTTCGGCCTCGACACCACGCGCGGCGACCGGCTTTTCATCACCTATCTCGGATCGGCCTTTATCTTCCTCGGCTGGCTGGGGCTGATCGGCACGCCGCTTTGGGGCGCGCTGGCCCTCGCGATCGCCTGGGGCGGCTTCGTGTTCTGGCGCGTCTGAACCCGGCGCGTGGCGTCGCGGTCAGATCACCGCGCGCT
>JBCBRF010000076.1:0-17354 GCA_039819865.1 Pseudomonadota bacterium
CGCGATCCGGGCGGTGTCGACGCACCGGCACCAGCGGCTGGAGAGCGCGCGCGTGAGCTCGATCCCGGCCTCCGCCAGCGCCTCGCCCAGCCGCCGCGACTGCCGTTTGCCGAGATCGTTCAGGTTCCGCTGACCCGAGCAGTCGTCGAGCCTGTAGCCGGCCGGATCGCCGACCCCCGGCTCCGTCTGAGCGTGCCGCAGGATCAGCACCCGCCCGCCCTCGCGGAGCGGCGCGAGCAGGCGCGACGCCTCTTGCCCGAACGCCGCGCCCGAAAGGCCCGCCGCCGCGAGCCCGCCGGCCAGAAACATCCGTCTTGTCGGCATCGTTCTCCCCAACGTCATCCGCACGCGGCGACATAGCCGCGAGCCCGGCCGCGGCGAGCGTCGAGGCGCGCCAGGCCTGGCGTTTTCCGCCCTCCTCGCGTCTGGACCGGTCCGAGCCTGGACCGTCCGCGCCGTCGGCCCCTGCGGCGTGCGCGATTGCGTCTGGGAGCGGGGCGCGGACCGCCGATCGCCGAACGACGCCAAAAGGCGCCGAGGCCCCGGCGGACGGCGACGCCGCCCGGCTCGGACCAGCCCGATCTGCTTCCTCGGGCCCGAGAAACCGAAGTGTAAAGGACTTAGACGAACGGCGACTCGCACGGAGCCGCCGGCGGCGGGCGGACGCCTGAGCGCGCCCGCGCGCCCAATAGCAGCCTACTGGATGATCAGGTCCGCGTGCAGCGCGCCGGCGGCCTTGATCGCCTTCAGGATGTCGATCATCCCCCGCGGCCCGACCCCGAGCTTGTTGAGCCCGGTCACCAGATCCGCGAGCGTGGTGTTGGCCTCGACCAGGCCGATCTGAGCATCCGCGCCCTCGTCGATATCGACCGTGCTCCGCGGCAGCACCACGGTCTGGCCGCGCTCCGAGAACGGCGAGGGCTGGACCGCCTCGGGCGCCTCGGACACCCGGATCGTCAGATTGCCCTGGCTGACCGCCACCCGGCTGATCCGCACATCGGACCCCATCACGATGGTGCCGGAGCGCGGATCGATCACCACGCGCGCCTTCTGCGCCGGCTCGACCGAGAGGTTCTCGATCCGACCCATCAGATGCGCCGGCGACCGGGCGCGGGTGCGCGCGAGGTTGAGCTCGACGGTGCCCGGATCGAGCATCAGAGCCACCCGGCCGCCGAGCGCCTGGTTCACCGCCGTCTCGATCCGGAGCGCGGTGGTGAAGTCCGGATCGCGAAGCGCCAGCCGCACGCTCCGCATCTCGGAGAACGCGAACGGGATCTCCCGCTCGACCCGCGCCCCGTTCGGCACGGTGCCCGAGGTCGGCACGCCCTTGGTGACGGTCGCCGCCTCGCCCTCGGCGAGCGCGCCGCCCGCCAGGATCTGACCCTGCGCGACCGCATAGATCTTGCCGTCGGCCGCGTTCAGCGGCGTCATGATCAGCGTGCCCCCGAGCAGCGATTTGGCGTCGCCGATCGCCGAGACGTTGACGTCGACCCGGCCCCCTGCGCGCGCGAACGGCGGCAGCGACGCGGTCACGATCACCGCCGCGACGTTGCGCGGCCGGAACTGCTCGCCCTGCACGTTGACGCCGAGCCGCTCGAGCAGATTGACCAGCGCCTCCTCCGTATAGGGCGAGTTGCGCAGCCCGTCGCCGCTCCCGTTCAGCCCGACCACGAGGCCGTAGCCGACCAGATCGTTGCCGCGGACCCCTTCGAATTCGACGAGGTCCTTGATCCGCGCGGGCGCGGCGTCGGCCGGCATGGGCGCCGCGAACCAGAGCGCGATCAGGGCGACCGCGGCGCGGGCGGTCGAGGAGCGGAGGAGAGGGCCGGGAAAGGGCATCGAACGGTCCTTGGCGGAGGGCTTAGCGGAGGTAGTTGACGAGGCTGAGTCCGGCGATCCGGGACGCGGTCAGGTAGGAGGCTTCGAGCTGGGTCTCGAGGTTGCGCATCAGCGTGGCGGCCTCGAACTCGTCCTTCTCGAGCAGAGCGTTGAAGTTCTGCTCATAGGTGAAGCGCTGTGCGCTGTTGCTCGTCTCGGCGATCGCCAGTTGCTCCTCGATCGCACCGATCCGGTTCTGCAGCGTGATCACCGAGTTTTCGCCGTCGAGCAGCGCATCCGCCCCGTCCTGCAGCACCGCGTCCCGATCCGCGCCGGGCGTCATGCTGTCGGCGATCGCGATCGTCGCGAGGCCGCGGAGCACGTCCTTGATCCCCTGATCGACCGCCGTCGCCTCGAGCCCGAGCCGCCGGCCCGGAGAGATCTCGCGGCTCGGCGCGAAGTCGGTCGCGCCGTTATAGAGCGCGGCGTCGAAGCCCGCGCCGGGCGTTTCGAAATAGGTGTCGAGCGCCGCGATGATGGTGGCGGAGTCCGGCCCCGCGACGATGATGTTGTTCACATCCGTGATCAGCGTCGAGACGTCGCCGAGCGGCGGCGTCGTCACCGTCTCGCCCGAAAACAGGTAGCGCCCGCCGAAGCTGCTGTTGAGCTGAGCGAACGCGGCGCTCAGCCGGTTCTCCGCCTCGATCGAGCGCGCTTCGATGGTGGTCTCGTCGAGCGCTTCGACCGCGCCCTTGAGCGACACGGCGAGCGTCGACGCGCCGTCGGTCACATTGCTGAGCGACAGCTGCGCGGTGGCCAGTTCCGACTTGGCGAACTGGATCGAGGAGTCGTAGCCGAAACTGTCCTGGATCAGCTTCTGCAGCTGTTGGGCCTTGGCGATGTCGCCGTTCAGCTCGTCGGCGATGTTCGCCGCGCGGCCCGTGACCGCCTCGGTCTGAGCGGTCTGCAGGTCTCTCTTGGTTTGGGTGACGTTGGCCTGCAGCGCGCGGGTCTGCGCGAGCGTCGGCAGTCCGAAGGATCCGGTCATGGCTTAGATCTCCAGCAAGGTGCGCAGCATCTCGTCGACGACCTGCAGCACCCGCGCGTTGGCCGCATAGGCGGTTTGGATCAGCGTGAGGTTCTGCAGCTCGTAATCGAGGTCGACGCCGGTGGCTTCGGCCTCCGTCTCCACCAGGGTCGTGTTCTGGGCCGAGCGCACGCTCAGCCGCTCGCGCTCGAATTGCGCCTCGCCGAAGATGATGGAGCCGAACTCGGCGACCATGTCGGAGGCGCTGAGCACCCCGGTGACGCCAAGCGCGGCCGGCGCGGTGGTCTGGTTGGTGAGCGCTTCGAGCAGATTGATCTCATAGTCGTTGTCGCCCGCGACCGGCGTTCCGACCACATGCACGCCCTGGGCGAGCTGATCGAGGCTGCCGCCGGGCGGGATCACCAGATCGTTGACCTGCAGACGTCCGGCGAGCCCGGCCGCGCCGGTCGAGGCGACCTGATTGTCGGTGAAGAGCCCCGCTTCGCCCACCGGGATCGAGCCCGCGGGCTCCGCGGCGTCGAACCGCGTGATCAGCTCTTCGGCGAGCGCGTCGATCTGGTCCTGGAACTCGAGCGACAGCACGTCCCGCACTTCGAACAGACCGCGGAGCGAGCCGCTGACGACCGACTGAACCCCGGTGTCGTCGGGCGTGATGTCCCCGCCGTTCAGCGTTAGTCCCGACAGCGAGCCGGGCGCGCCGCCGCGATAATCCATATCGGCCGTGATCACCCCCGCGGCCGTGAACTCGAACTCCGCCGCGTTCGACGTCAGCAGCATCGCGCCGGTCGTGGTCGCGAGAAACACCTGGCCGTCGTTCTGCGGCAGCGACTGGAGCGGCACGATCGACGAGATCTTGTCGATCAAGGCGTCGCGCTGGGCTTCGTACTCGGTCGGGTTCTGCCCGATGCTGAAAGTCTTGGAGACCTGTTCGTTCAACTCGTCGATCTCGACGAGCATCTCGTTCACATAGGCGACCTGGCGCGCGATCTCGTCGTCGACGTCCTGGCGCAGGCGTTGGATGTCGCTGTTCACGGTGTTGAAGGCGTCCGCGAGATCCGTCGACGCCACCAGCACGCTGTTCCGCGCGAGCGTCGACTCCGGCTGGTCCGCCATCGAGCGCAGCGCCGTCTCAAGCGCGTCGTACTTCGCGAACAGCGAGGTGGGGTCGTCCGGTCCGCCGAGCGCTTGCGAGATCCGGTCGACGCCGGCCGAGATCGCCGCCTGCTCGCCCACTTCGGCGTCCGAGCGCCGCCGGTCCGCCGTGACCGCCAGCGATTGGGCGCGGTCGACGCTCGCCACGCGGACGCCGCCGCCCTTGCCGTCGATCGCGACCGACTCGAGCCGCGCCTCCCGACGGTCGTAGCCTTCGGTGTTGACGTTGGCGATGTTGTTGGCGGTGACCTGCGCTTGCTTGCTGGTCGCGGCCAAACCTGTGTTGGCGTTGTTCGCGGCGACGTTGAGGCTCATGGCGACCTCCGATCAAGCGGCCTCGGCCACGTCGTCATGGCCGGACCGGGGGCGGGGCGAGGGGCGGCGACGGCCGCCCCTCAGGGGAACCGCGGCGATTACCGCTTCAGATTGGTGGTCTCCTGCAGCATCTCGTCGACCGTCCGCACCACGGTGGCGTTCGACGAATAGGCGCGCTGCGTCTCGATCAGGGTGGTCAGCTCCTTGGCGATGTCGGTGGCCGACTGCTCGAGCGCGAAGCCCAGCATCTCGCCCACCGGCCCGGTGCCGGCGTCCCACAGATAGATCGGGCCCGAGGCCGGCGAGACCTCGAAGGCCTGGTTGTCGACCGCGTTCAGCCCGTTCGGGTTCGGCACGTCGACGACCGGGATCTGGTAGATGGTCTGGCGGAAGCCGGTGTCGTAGATCGCCTCGATGTAGCCGTCGGCGTTCACCTCGACCCGGTTCAGGCCGCCGACCGGGGTCCCGTCCTTCGTCACGCCGAGCGGCGCGAAGGCCGACGCGAACTGGGTCAGCGGGCCAATGGCGTCCTCCGGCCCGACATTCATCGTGATGTCCACGCCGGCGACCGGCACGGTCATGAGCCCGGTCGTCGCATTGTAGGCGGTGCCGGCCACCAGGCCGGCCGGGGCGGGCGTGGTCGCGGCGATCGAATCGATATAGCCGGAGTTCGCGCCAGTGGCGTGGAAGGTGATGTCCCAGGCCCCGACCGGTCCGGCCGGGGTCGCGCTGTCGGTGATCGTCAGCTGCCAGGTGTTCGAGGTGCCCGGACCGGTGGTGTCCGGGGTGAAGGTCAGCGTCAGCTGCTGCGAACGGCCGAGCTCGTCGAAATACTCGATGCCGGTGTCGAACGCGCCGGTGGTCGCGCCCGCATCCGTCGCGTCGACCGGCAGGTTCAGGCCGAGATTGATGTTCTGGGTCGGGTTCGAGGCGAAGTCGAAGCCCGAGATCTGCACCGGCTCGAGCGACGCGCCGGAGCCCCGGATCACGCCGGCGACCGCGCCGCTGGCGTCGGTCGGCCAGCCGAGCAGCTGGAGCCCGCTCGCGGTGGTCAGGAAGCCGTCCTCGTCCGGGGTGAACGATCCGGTCGAGACCATCTGGAGCGGCCGGATGTTCGGATCGTCATCACGGCGGGTGACCGGCGTCACCGGCAGCAGGCCGCGGCCGGCGATCGCGATGTCGGTTGAATTGGACGACGTGATCAGCGCGCCGCGCTCATCCACTTCGCGGCCCGAGGTGGCGCGCACGCCGCCGGCGTCGAACGACCCCGAGGACTGGTTGATGACGACGGACGAGAAATCGACCGTCGCGCGCTTATAGCCGTTGGTGCCGGAGTTCGCGATGTTGTCCGAGATCGCCGACAGCTTCGAGGTGTTGACGTTCAGGCCGGCGACGCTGGCGTTGAGGGAGGAGGAGATGCCCATTTGAGGGTCCTTTCGGTTGATCTCGGCGGCGCCCGCGGGCGCTAGGGGAGGGGGCGGCGGACGCCGTGCGGAGGGTTAGGGGCTCGGCGCGGCCGGAGAGGCCGGGGCCGATTTGTCGGAAAGGGGCGCTTTCAGCAGGATGACGCCGATCCGCCGGTTCTGCGGATCGCTCGGATTCTCCGAGAGCGGGTCGCGGTCGGCCGCACCCGTGACTTTTTCAATGCGCTCGGGCGGCAGGCCGAACTGGGCGAGCAGCCGCCGCGCGGCGTTGGCGCGGTCCAGCGACAGCTCCCAGTTGCCATAGCGCGATGGGTTGACGAACCGCGCGCTGTCGGTGTGGCCCACGACGGCGACTTGGTTCTTCAGCTCGTCGACGATCGGCGCGACCATCTCGACCAGCCGCGTAAGCTTTTCGGAGGGCTCGGCCGAACCGCGATCGAACAGCGGCTGCCCGGCGACGTCGGCGATCTCGATCACCAGCCCTTCCGGCGTGATCCGAAGCGACACGTGCTCGAGCAGCGCGTTGTCGGCGGCGCTCTCCTGAAACGTATTGAGCGCCTGCTCGACCTGTTCCTTGGCCTGCTCGAGCGCGGCCATGGCTTCGGCGAGGCTCGGCGTCTCGTCCTCCGCCGGTTTTTCGGGCGCTTCTTCGGCCTGGTGCGGCGCGGTCCCGTCGGCCCCGGTCGGATCCTCGACCTTCTCGCCTTCACGATCGTCGGTCTTGCCGCCGACCCCGTCGGTGATCAGCCGCTCGGTGCTGAACACGGTTTCGCCGCTGAACAGCGCCTCGCCCCCGCCGGAGGTTTCCGCCAACGGAACGCGCGGCGAGAAGAAGTCCGCGAGCCCTTTGCGCTGCTCTTCAGAGGTGGAGGACAGCAGCCACATCATCAGAAAGAAGGCCATCATCGCGGTGACGAAGTCGGCGTAGGCGACTTTCCACGCGCCGCCATGGTGACCGTCGCCTGCGATCACTTTCTTCCTTTTAATGATCGTCACGTTCTCGCCGGACACGGGCGGCTCTCCTGATCGACCGAAAGGGGGACGGCGACGGTGCGCCGTCCCGACCCGCGCGCCTCGCATCGGATCGCGCGTTCCGCGGAGCTTTCCCGCGTCCCGCCACGAACCTTGAGGCTGCGTTCACTAAGCGAGGAATAAACGAGAACGGTTAGGTGGTCGTAAATTGGTGATAGAAATGTTGGAGGGCTTTCGCTCAATTTCCGGTTTTTCGGAACTGTTACTGCTAATGTTTATTTGTCATTGCTAAAAAAGGGCAAACCTTCGGCGGCGCTATTTACTGTTTCGTAACAGGCGCGGTCAGCGCTGGCGCGGTCGCTGAGCCGCCCAAGTCCTTCTAATGACTTCAAGCGAACCTTCTCCAGCCGAGCAAAAACAATGGCTGAAATGAGGCTTTTGCGGCCCGGCGTTTTACGCGTTGGCAATCAAACCCGCATATTTCTGTTCGGGTCCATCAGCGCGGCCCGAGAACCGGTATGCAAGTCGATAACACTGCCATAGCGCAAAAAATCGAAGGCGCGCGAAAGATCTCGTCACCCATCCCCAAGATGGACGAGGTCCTCGCGAAGCTTGCGAAAAATATCGAGAAGCACGCCCGCGCCTATCTGGGGTCGGTGGTCGAGGCCATGATCCTCGACCATGAGATCCGGACGTTCTCCGACGTGCTCGACGGGATCTCGATGCCGGCCATGATCGGCATCATCGAGATCGATCGGCGTGAGCGCGCGGCCCTGATCAATCTGGATCTCGACCTCGTTTATCACGTCGTCGATTTGCGCATGGGCGGCCTGCCGACGGAGCTCCCGGAGTTCGTCGCCCGCCGCCCGACCAGCATCGACTGGTCGATGTGCCAGCCGCTGGTCGACATCGCGCTCGACGGCTTCAGCCAGGCCCTCTCCGAAAGCTTCGGCCGCTCCGACATCGTCGAGTTCCACTGCACCACCTTCGAGCATCTCCCGATGCTGGCGAACATCGTGCCGGATCGCTCGGACGTCCTTTGCGTCCAGGTCTCGCTCGACATCGGCGAAGCGGCGCGGTCCGGGAACTTCGAGCTCGTGATCCCGCTCGCCGCCCTCGACGCCATGAAGGCCTCGATCGGCAAGTCGACCAAGGTGAGCGACGACGGCAAGGACGCTTGGGCCGACCACATGTTCGACGTGGTGATGCAGACCGAGATCGAGCTGACCCCGGTGCTGCAGACCACCCAGTTCTCCGTCGCGCAGCTCTCAAAGCTCGAGATCGGCCAGGTCCTGCCGCTCGAGCCCGAGGCGCACAAGAACGTCACGCTAAACGTCTCGATGGGCGACGACACCCACATGCTCGCGACCGGCCGCCTCGGCGCGTTGAAGGGCATGAAGGCTCTGAAGCTCACCAGCGATCCCGACCAGCAATTCATCAACCCGCTCGCCCAAGTGGCCAAGCGGTCCGGCCGCGCCTGACGCGGCCGGCCAAAACGACGAGGAGCATGCATGAGCGGCGAAGAGTTCAATCTCCCCGAACGCGTGACGGTCGAGCAGGCGCAGGAAGCGCTGCAGACCGCCGCCTCCTTGGCTCCGGACGCTTCGATGCTCATCGACGCGTCCCAGGTCGAGTGCATCGACGGCGGCTCCGTGCTCGCCTTCGCCAACATCGCCCGGTCCTTCGCGTCGCCCGATAGCGGTCGCGCCGCGAAGCTCGCCGTTCTCAACCCCACGCCCGCATTCGTCGACGCGTTCTCGGATCTCGGGCTGTTCGAAGATTTGATGAAGATGGAGTTCCGGAAATGAAGCGCGTACTCGCAGTCGACGACACCATCACCTTCCGCATCATGCTCTCCGACTGCCTGCGCAAGGCTGGTCATGAGGTGATCGAGGCGGAGAACGGCAAGCAGGCCCTCGATAAGCTGTTGGCCGAGCAGCCGGACATCGTGATCACCGACCTCAACATGCCGGTGATGGACGGGCTCGATTTCATCGAGGCCGCCCGGAAGGAGCATGCGGGCCGCGCGCTGCCGATGCTGCTCCTGACCACCGAGGTCGCGGACCATCTGAAGAAGCGCGCCCGCGAAGTCGGCGCCACCGGCTGGCTCACGAAGCCCTTCGATCCCGCCCAGATCCTGCGTCTGGTCGATCAGCTCGCCTGATCGACCCACGCCTTTGTATTGAACTGTCGCATCAGGAGCGCTCGAAACCATGGATGAGATGGAAGAGTTTCTCGGCGTTTTCTTCCAGGAATGCGAAGAGCGCCTCGGCGAGCTTCAGGACACGCTCGCCCTGATGGTCGACGGCGAATGGGACGCGGAGACGCTGAACGCCGCGTTCCGTGCGGTGCATTCGGTGAAGGGCGGCGCCGGCGCGTTCGGTCTCGACGACCTTGTCGAATTCACCCACATCTTCGAGAATGTGATGGACGCGTTGCGCTCCAACACGCTCGAGCTCGATGACAAGATCTGCAACGTGTTGCTCCGCTCGAGCGACATGATGGCATCGCTGATCGAGGCCGCGCAGGGCAACGCCAACTTCTCCCGCGAAGCTTGCGACCGGCTGATGGTGGAGCTCGCCTCGCTCGTCGGCATGGAGGCCCCGCGCAATCCGGACGCAGACGGCGGCGCGTCGGAGCCTGAGAAGGCGGCGTCGGAGCCTGAGAAGGCGGCGGCGGAGCCTGAGACGCCGGCGGCGGCGCCTGCAGCCGCGGCGGCGGACGAGATTTCGCTCGAGGATCTCCCCGAGGAGCGAAGCGTTGAGATCCTGATCTCTCCGGGCCCGGACTTCATCCGCTCCGGCCATGACCCGCTGCGCCTGATCCGCGCCCTGCGCAAGCACGGATCGGTCCAGGTCGAGGCGATCGGCGACTATCCCCCGCTGGCCGACCATGACGCGCTGGAATGCGCGCTCTCTTGGCGTCTGACGCTCGAGACCGACGTCGATCCGGTCGAGATCGAAACCTTCTTCGTGGTCTACCAGATGACGGCCGAGGTCGAGATCCGCGAACCTGAGGTCGAGGCGGCGACGGAAGAGGCCCAGACCGAAGCGGCGGCTCAAACGAAAGCCGCACCGACCGAGGTTGCGTCCGCCGAGGCCGCGCCGAGCGCGCCGCAGCCAGCCGCGACCGAGGCCGAACGCGCCGATGCCCCGGCGTCGGATCCCGAGCCCGCCTCCACGGCCAAGGCGGCCCCCGCGCCGGCCGCCGCCCAGAAGGCGAAAGAGCCCCGCGAGCCCGCCGGTTCGGCCCATCAGCAAAAGGTCGCCAAGGCGCTCCGCGTCGAACTCTCGCGCATCGACCGCCTGGTGAACATGGTGGGCGAGATCGTCATCACCCAGGCCGTGCTCGCCCAGAACCTCTCCGAGATGGATCTGGCTGGGAACATCGAGGTCAGCCACGCGGTCGAGGCGCTGTCGCGTCAGACCCGCGAGCTGCAGGAAAGCGTGATGGCGATCCGCGCGCAGCCGGTGAAGTCGGTCTTCAGCCGCATGCCGCGCGTCGTCCGAGACCTCTGCGCCTCCCTCGACAAGGAGGTGAAGATGGATCTGAGCGGCGAGCATGTCGAAGTCGACACCACGGTGATCGAGGAGCTCTCGGAGCCCCTGACCCATATGCTGCGCAACTCGATGGACCACGGCATCGAGACGCCCGACAAGCGCGAGGCCGCCGGCAAGCCGCGCCAGGGCACCATCCATCTCGGCGCAGAGCACCGCGGCGAGCGCGTCCAGATCGTGATCGAGGACGACGGCGCCGGCATCAACCGCAAGAAGGTGCTCGAGAAGGCGGTCAAAAACGGCGTCGTGTCTCCGGACGCCACGCTCTCGGATGAAGAGATCGACATGCTGATCTTCCATCCGGGCTTCTCGACCGCCGATGCGGTGACCAACGTTTCGGGTCGCGGCGTCGGCATGGACGTGGTCAAGAAGAAGGTGCAGGCGCTCGGCGGCCGGGTCTCCGTCCAGAACACCCCCGGGAAGGGCGCGAAGTTCTCGATCACCTTGCCGCTGACCCTGGCGGTGCTCGACGGCATGACCATCGGCGTCGGCGAAGAGCGCTTCATCCTGCCGCTCGGCTCGGTCGTCGAGGCCGTGAAGATCGACAAATCGAACCTCGACACCCTCCCGGGCGAGGTCCGCGTGCTGCGTTACCGCGGCGACTGGCTGCCGCTGATCAACCTTCAGTCGGCTCTGAACCTCGACACCGCCTACGCGAAGGAGGAGCTGGTCGTCGTCGTCGAGACCGAGACCGAGGGCCGCGTGGCGATCCTGGTCGACGAACTGCTCGGCCAGCGTCAGGTCGTGTTGAAGAGCCTCGAGGCCAACTTCAAGCGTATCGAGGGCGTCTCCGGCGCCACCATTCTCGGCGACGGCCGCGTCGCCCTGATCCTCGACATTCCAGCCCTGCAAAACCTGAGCGCCGGCCATATGGGCGGCGGGTTCCAAATGGAGATGGCGTCATGAGCGACGAAGCCAAAGCGGAAGCTTACGACAGCAAGCAGTACGTGACGTTCCAGGTGGGCGACCGCCTGTACGGCGTCGAGATCGTGCTGGTCCGCGAGATCAAGCAGTGGACCCCGACCACCGCGCTGCCGAACCAGCCGCACTACACCCGCGGCGTGCTGAACCTGCGCGGCACCATCGTTCCGGTCCACGATCTCCGCGCCCGTTTCGGCGGCGCGCTGACCGAGGCGACCGAGAACCACGTCGTGGTCATCGCCTCGATCGAGGACCAGAGCGTGGGCATCCTGGTCGACGCGGTGTCCGACATCATCACGGTCAGCCCGGACGATGTGCGCTCGATCCCGTCGAGCGCCCGCGAGATGGATCTCGGTTCGATCTCCGGCCTGGTCAGCCAGGACGACGAGATGATCGCGCTGCTCGAGCTGCCGCGCCTGTTCCCGGTGGAGCAAGCCTTCGCGGCCTGACGGCTCGTCGGCGCGCATCGTTCACCGCCTCTCGAGGCGACGCCCAAACCGTGCGGACCGTCCCGGCCCGCGCGCTCGCGACCCCCATGCCCGCCGTCCCGCGCGGCCTATCGAGTGAAGCCCAATGGTCCCGAAGACCTTCAAAGCGCTGTCGATGTCCTGGAAGATCGCCGCCCTCGCCGTGAGCGCGGCCTTCATCGGCGCAGTGGGCGTGGGCGCGATCGCGCTCTCGATTGCGGACGAGGCCGCGCGCTCGGCCATCGTCGAGCGCCAGAGCAGCGTCGTCGAGGCGCGCGCCTCCAAGTTGAGCGGCGCGCTGCAGGCGCGCTCCGAGACCTTGCGCGTCGTCGCGGGGGGCGGGGCCGCCGCCAACGCGCTTAAGCAGTTCGGCAACGCCGTGAATTCCGAGGCGCGGGATCTCTGGGTGGAGCTGCGCAAGGCCTACGTCGACGACAACCCTCATCCGGCGGGCGCGCGCTACGAGCTGGTCGAGGCGCCGGACGCCTCGATGTTCTCTGTATATCACCGCATGCATCACGGCGCGTTCGTGGAGCTGATGAAGATTGGCCGCTATGACGACGTGCTGCTGATCGACGCCACGGGCCGCGTGGTCTACTCCGCAGCCAAGCGCGCGGATTTCGGCGCTGATCTGACCGATCCGAGCGTGTCGGAGACGGGCCTCGCCAGCGCCTGGCGCGCCGTGAAGGACGCGACGGAACGAGGGTCTTGGAGCTTTGCGGATCTCGCGGCCTACGCCCCGGCCGACGCGCCGCAGGCGTTCATGGCCGCGCCGATCTTCGACGCCCGCGGTGAGCAGTTGGGTGCGATCGCCGTCGCTTTGCCAGAGCGGGCCTTGACGCTCAACCTGATCCTGGGCTCCGACGCGCCGGATGCGCTCGCCGTGTATCTCCTCGGCGCCGACGGGACGTTCCGCACGACCGTGCTCGGCGGCGACTACGCCGCGCTAGACGCTGCGACGAACGGCGCGACCATCGCCGAAGCCCTCGCTTCGGGCGAGGCGACGGGCCGCGAGGCCGGCGCCTTCAGCGACGACGCCTCGATCGCCGCGCGGCTCGTTCGGTTCGGCGGCGTCGACTGGGTTCTCGTGGCTGAGGAGCCCGCCGCTCGAGCGCTCGCGGACATCGCGTCGCTCCGCTGGGCGATCTTGAGCGCCGCTGGCGTCGTCGTGCTGGTCGCCGCCGTCGCGGCCGCCCTTCTAGCCCGCGGCCTTTCGACCCCGATCCGCCGCATGTCCGACGCCGTCGGCAAACTGGCTTCGGGCGAGTTGGTCGAGATCCCGGGCCAGGGTCGGGGGGACGAGATCGGCGCGCTCGCATCCTCTCTTGGTCAGATCCACCACCGCGCTGTCGAGGCGCAGCGCATCCGGACCGCTCTCGACTGCTCCGCCAGCGCCACGCTGGTCGTCGCCCCCGATTTCCGAGTGGTCTACGCCAACGCCGCAATGACGGGCGTCGTCGAGCGCACCCCCGATTTCTGGCGGCGCGTGTCCCCTGGGGTGCTGGCCGACGGCCTGATCGGCTGCAATCTGACGGAAACGCTCGACGTGGTCCGCGTGCTTCTGGACAGCCTCGCGTCCGGCCAGGCCGCGGCCGAGGCGGAAGCCGAGTTCGGCGACCGTGTTTTCACGCTGACCGGCGCTCCGGTGAACGACGAGCATGGCGAGCGCATCGGCTACGCCATCCAGTGGCGCGAGATCACCGATCGCCGACGCATGGAGCGCGAGATCGCCCGCGTGATTTCCGGCGTCGCCGAGGGCGATCTGACCGCGCGGATCGAGACGGTGAGCGAGGACCCCTTCCTGCGCGATCTCGCCGACGGGGTGAACCGGATCTGCGGCTTGATCGACGATTTCACCGCCGAGTTGGACCGCTCCGTGGGCGCGCTCGCCGACGGCGATCTGAGCGAGCGCATGAGCGCGGGTCGTGGCGGCCGCTATGGCGAGGTCGCCGAGCGCCTGAACGGAGCGCTCTCCGCTCTGGACCGCATGGTCGCGGGCGTCCGCGCCGCGATCGCCGCGGTCCGCGACGAGAGCCGCGCGGTGTCGGAGAACTCGGGTTCGCTGTCCGAGCGCGCCTCCTCCCAGGCCGCTTCGCTGCAGCAAACCTCCGCGACGATGGAGCAGATCTCCAACTCCGTGAAGAGCAACGCGGATTACGCCGCATCGGCGAGCGATCTGGCGTCCGACGCCTCCACCCGCGCTGGCCGCGGCAAGGCGGTCGTCAACGAGGCCGTCGGCGCGATGCAGCGGATCGAGAGCAGCTCGACCAGGATCTCCGACATCATCTCGGTGATCGACGGCATCGCCTTCCAGACGAACCTTCTGGCGCTGAACGCCGCGGTCGAGGCCGCGCGGGCGGGCGACGCCGGCAAGGGCTTCGCGGTCGTCGCGTCCGAAGTGCGGACGCTTGCGCAGCGCTCGGCCGAGGCGGCGAAAGACATCAAAGGCCTGATCGAGGAGAGCGCCTCTCACGTCGGCGACGGCGTTCGCCTGGTCGGCGACGCCGGCGAGGTGCTCGAGGCGATGGTCTCCTCGGTCCAGCAGGTCTCCGACGGCATCGTGGAGATCTCCGAGGGCGGCCAGCGCCAGGCGGAAGGCGTCTCCGAGATCACGGTCGCGATGCGTCAGATGGACGAGATCACCCAGGCCAACGCGTCGATGGCGGAGGAAAGCGCCGCGGCGGCGAAGCAGTTGACCGGGCAGGCGGACGAGCTGTCGCGCCTGCTGGCCTTCTTCCGCGGGGCGGACGCGGTGGTTCCGACCGCCGACGGCGCGTCCGACGAGAGCGCTCAGGACGAAGCCTGGCGCGCCGCCGCACGCCCGTCGACGCCGTCCCGAGTCGCCGCTCCCCAAGAACAATGGGCGGAGTTCTGATCATGGCCGGAGCGCCCCTCACCCCCCAGAAGCTGTTCGCGGAGCTGCGCCCGAGCGCCGGCGCCGAGAGCGGCGACCGTCTCACCGACGCGCAGTTCCAGCAAGTCGCCGATATGGTCGGCCGTCTCACCGGGATCGTGATCAAGGAGCACAAGCGCGAGATGATCCACTCGCGCCTGTCCCGCCGCCTGCGCGCGCGCAGTCTGTCGACCTTCAAGGAGTATCTCGACCTGCTCTCCTCGCCCGCGGGCGAGAGCGAGCTCGGCGAGCTGATCAACGCGGTCACGACCAACCTGACCTCGTTCTTCCGCGAGAAGCATCACTTCGACCATCTGCGCGACAAGGTGATCGCCCCGATGGCCGCCTCGGGCGCCCAGCGCCTGCGCATCTGGTCGTCCGCGGCCTCTTCGGGCGAGGAGCCCTATTCGATCGCCATGACCGTGATGGCCGCGCCGGGCTTCTCGAAGTTCGGCGACGCCCGCATGCTGGCGACGGACATCGACACCAACATCCTGGCCCGGGCCGAGGCGGGCCGTTATCCGGCCGACCGCGTCGCGGCCATCCCCGACGCGCTCCGCTCGCGCTATCTCGATCCGGCCGGAGAGGGTTTCGCCTTCAAGTCGGAGGTGAAGCGCTTCATCTCCTTCCGGCAGCTGAACCTGCTCCACGACTGGCCGATGAGCGGTCCGTTCGACGTCATCTTCTGCCGCAACGTTCTGATCTACTTCGACGCGCCGACCAAGCGCGCCGTCGTCGACCGCATGGTCCGTATGATCCGACCCGACGGCGTCCTCTACCTCGGACACTCCGAGTCCCTTCTCGGCGATCACCCGCTGCTGCGGAGCGAAGGCCAGACCATCTACAGGAGGCTGTCGTGAGCGCCGTCGCCCAGAACCAGACGCTGCGGACCTACTGGGACGCCAAAATCGGCTCGCGCGCCGCGATCGTTCTGCCCGGGGACCATCTGGTCACCCAGGAGCGGGACCTCGCGCTCGTCACGCTGCTCGGATCCTGCGTCGCCGCCTGCATCCGCGACGTCGAAACCGGGGTGGGCGGGCTCAACCATTTCCTGCTTCCCGACGGCGGCGGCGCGGACGCGTCGGGCTCGATGCGCTACGGCACGAACGCGATGGAGGTGTTGATCAACGACATCCTCAAGCGCGGCGGTCAGCGCGGCCGGCTGGAGGCCAAGGTCTTCGGCGGCGGCAATGTGATCGACACCTCGGCGACCGAGACCGTCGGCGATCGCAACGGCCGGTTCGTCCAGGACTATCTCCGCCGCGAGGGCATCCGCGTCGCCGCTGCGGATCTCGGCGGCGACCGGGCGCGCCGCGTCTTCTTCTTCCCGGCGACCGGCCGCGCATCCGTGCTCCGCGTCGAGCCGACGGACGCCCGCTCGGTGCGCGACCAGGAGGCGCGCCTCAAGGCCCAGGTCCAGCGCCAGCCGGCGGCTGGGGGCGTGGAGTTGTTCTAATGACCGCGGCGACGTGCTCCTCCTCCGCCAAGTCTCCGGTCCGCGTGGTCGTGGTCGACGACAGCGTGCTGATGCGCACGATGTTGCGCGCCGCGCTCGAGGCCGACGGCGACATCGAGGTGGCCGGCTCCGCCGCGGAGCCGCACGCGGCGCGGAGCGTCATCAAGACGACCGATCCGGACGTCATCACCCTCGACGTCGAGATGCCCGGCATGAACGGGCTCGAGTTCCTCGAGAAGATCATGGCGCTGCGCCCGACGCCGGTCGTGATGGTCTCCTCGCTGACCTCCGCCGGCGCGGAGACGACCTTCGCGGCCCTCGAGCGCGGCGCGGTCGATTTCGCCTCGAAGCCGGCGAGCGTCGCCAACATGGGCGATTTCGGCGCCCTCTTGCGGCGCAAGGTGCGCGCGGCGCGCGGCGCGCAGCTGCGGGCGCGCGGCCCGCAGATGTTCGCCGGTTCGCCGGACGCGCGGCCCAGCGCGGCGCGGCCCGGCTCGGCGCGGGCCTCGTCGACCTCGGGCAAGACCGCGCTCATCGCGATCGGGGCGTCGACCGGCGGCGTCGCGGCCATCGGCTCGGTGGTCGACAGCCTGCCGCGCGGCCTGCCTCCGGTGGTCGCGGTGGTGCACATGCCGGAGAAGTACACCGGCCGCTTCGCCCAACGCCTTGCGGATCAGACCGGCCACGACGTCGCCGAGGCGCGCGAGGGCGAGCCTTTGCGCAACGGCATGATCCGGATCGCCCCGGGTTCGCGGCATCTGGAGGTGGTCAAGAGCGCGAGCGGCTTCGCGACCCGTCTGCACGACGGAGAGAACGTCTCGGGCCACAAGCCCTCCGTCGACGTGTTGTTCCGCTCGGTCGCCAAGGCGGCCGGGGCCCGGGCGCTCGGCGCGATCCTGACCGGCATGGGCCGGGACGGCGCGGCCGGCATGCTTGAGATGCGCCAGGCCGGCGCGATCTGCCTGGGCGAGGCGGCAAGTTCCTGCGTGGTCTACGGCATGCCGAAGGCCGCGCGAGAGATCGGCGCGGTGAACGAGGAGCACGACCTCGACCGCCTTCCCGAGCGAGTGGTCGAGCTGGTCTCCGGCGCGACCACGCGAATCCGTTAACCTGAGAGGAGTCTGAAGAAATGGCTGACGCCAAAACCTTGAAAGTGCTCGTCGTAGACGACCAGCAGTCGATGCGGGGCCTGGCCCGCCAGTGCTTGAAGCGCTGCGGCATCGTGAACGTCGCGCTTGCCGCCAGCGGCGACGACGCTCTGAAGCAGATGCAGAGCGCGCGGTTCGACGTCGTGATCTCGGATCTGAACATGCCGGGCATGAGCGGCACCG
>JBCBRF010000077.1:0-17329 GCA_039819865.1 Pseudomonadota bacterium
CCCGGGCCGCTGGGCCGCGCGCCCCCCCGCTCGCCGGGGGCCCCGGTTGGGGGGCCGTCGACCCGCCGGTCGGCCCGCGGCCACGCATCGCCGCCATCCGCGACGACTTCATCGCGTGGCGGACCGTCCTCCCGCACGCCGGCGGACTCGGAAGGCGGCTCTTCGAACGGCAGGTCCTCCCGCGGCCACTCATCGCCGCCTTCCGCGGCGACTTCATCGCGTAGCGGACCGTCCTCCCGCGCGCCGGCGAATCCGGAGGTCGGCTCTTCGTATGGCGCATCCTCCCGCGGCGTCGCGTCCGCGCGAGAGCGCCCCAGGACGCCCTGCATTGCGCTCGCCTCGATCGGCGGATCTTCCGGGATCGCCTCGCCGGGATCGAAGGGCGCCGGCGGCGGCTCCGACCGCGAGGTTCCCGACGGCGTCCGGGGCTCGGCCGGCGCGGTCTCCCCGGCGCGTCCCCGGGGCGCGAGCAGGATCTCCCGCCCGCCGAGCGAGCCGTAGAGGAACGGCTCCTGCGCGCCGCCCGTCGCCGCCAGCACCGCGTCGCGCACCCCGCCGAACAGCAGCCGCACATCCTTCGGCGGCGCCCGGAGCGCGTCCGCGAGCGCCGTGGTGAAGGGCGAGTTCGCCTGGCCCTCGCCGTCGAGCGCCGCCGTCCCATGCTTGGCCGCATAGGCGACCAGCGCGTTTCGGCCTGCAGGCTCGATCGAACGCAGCCCCCGCGCCGTCGAGCGCAGCCCGCGGAGCGAACGGAACCGACGCGCGAAGGGGCTGTCCCGGCAGGCGTCGAGGATCACCAGGCTGAGCGTCCGCGCGACCGCCGCCGCCGCCGACACGTCCTCGAGCGGCGCCGCCTCGAACCGCGTGCTCTCGACGGTCTCGAGCTTCGCATCGACCGGGATCAGATAGTTCCGCCCCTCGGTCTCGATCCCATGTCCAGCGTAGAACACCAGCGCGACCTCCGCCTCCGGCGCCTTGGCGGAGAAGGTTGCGAGCGCGCGATAGAGCGTCGAGCGATCGGCGTCGAAGACGCGCTCGACCGCGAAGCCGAGCGCCTCGAGCGTCCTCGCCATCAGCCGCGCGTCGTTCGGCGGGTTCCGCAGATCGCCCGCATGCGCGTAGGCTCCGTTGCCGATCACCAGCGCGACGCGCTCCTGAGCGAGGCCGGCGCTCGCCCAGCAGGACGCCGCGAGCATCGCCAGCCCCGCCAGACCGGCGCGCGAAACCGAAGCGCCGCCGCTCGGATTTCGGATCGTCCGCGCTCGCATCCTCGCCTCCGTCCCACGACCCTCCAGCCGCCGCGGCCTTAGAACGGCAGGGCGGGCGTCGTCTCGAGCCCGGCGTTCAACTGGTCGCGCCAGTGCGTGCGGATCTTCTGCAGATCCGCGTCCGCCTCCTCGATCCGCCGGAGCCGCCAGCCGAGCGAGCCCGCCTCCGACACCGCCAGATCGAGCGGCAGGCCGACGCTGAGGTTCGAGCGCAGCGTCGCGTCCATCGACAGCACCGCCGCCTTCACCCCGGTCTCGAGCGAGGTCTGGACCGACACCGAGCGATCGAGGATCGGCTTGCCGTACTTCAGCTCGCCGATCTGCATGAACGGCGTGTCGGGCGTCGACTCGATGAAGTTGCCCGGCGGATAGATCAGGAACAGCCGCGTCCGTTCGGCGCCGATCTGGCCGGCCAGCAGCAGCGAGGCCGCCGACGACACCCCGGCGGCCCCGAGCGCGGGCCCTTGCCGTCCCTGCACCTCCGCCATCAGCTGTCCGACGCGCTGCGCGACCCGGAACATGTTGGGCGCCGTCAGGATCGTGTCGGGGACGGGCGAGCCGTCCGCCGGCGGGGCGGCCGCGTTCTCTTCCTCGATGAGCGCGAGCACCTCCTGGGTGATCGAGAGATTGCCGGCCGTCATGATGCCGACCACCCGGGCGTTCGGCGCTTCGCGCGGAACCGACCAGGTGAACAGTTTGCCGTAGGTGGAGATGTTGTCGACGCCCGCATTGGTGCGGCTGTCCGCCAGCAGCACGAGCCCGGCGTCGAGGTTCAAGGCGAGGCAGTAGGTCATCCGCGGCCCTCGGTCGCTCTCGGGCGCAAAGCGTCGCCCGACGGGCGCTGAGATAGCATAATCGGCGCGGTGCGCTCGCGATTTCGCCACGGTTCTCGGCTTACACCACCTGCATCGTTTTGAGACGGCCGCGCAGCGCCCCGCGGCCCGTCGGCCCATCGCGCGCCAGGGAGGCCTCAGATGCCGTCGTTCCAGAAATCGCCCCGTCGAACCCGAGCCGTCTGCGTCGCGGCCTTGCTCGCGCTCTCCCCGGCCTTCGCGGTCGCCGAGGTGATCGAGACCGGCTCGGACGTCGCCGCGGCGACTGTCTATCCCCGCGGCGCGACCATCACGCGGGAGGCGGCGTTCGCGGCTCCCGCCGGCCGCCACAGCATCGTCATCGACAATCTGCCGATCGACATCGACGCCGAGAGCCTGCGGGTCGAAGGGGCGGCCGCCGGCGCGCGCTTCTCGATCCTCGGCCTGAATTACCGGGTCGACCGCCCGACGCCGGAGCCGCTCTCCGATCCCGAGCGCGAGCGTCTGGAGCAGGAGATCCGCGCGGTCCGCTACGACATCCAGATCGAGCGGGACGCCATCGAGGCCGCCGAAGGCCGTCGCGTCTACGCCGAAGGCGTGCGCGAGGCGACGCTGCGTACGCGCCGTCGCGAGGAGAATGCGGCCGGTCCGGGGCCCCTGATCGACGATGTCGACCGCTGGCGCGCCGCCTGGGAGCTGCTGTCCGACGAGATCGCCGCGGCGCAGCGCGCGCGCCGCGACGCGGAGGCGCGAAAAGCGGCTCATGAGCGCGCCCTCGACGCGCTCCTGGAGCAGCTCGACGCCACCCAGCCGGAGCCGCCGAGAGGCGTGCTCACGGTCGCGATCCAGGGCGCGGAGCCGATCGCCGACGGCCTGCTGTCCGTGCGCTATCTGACCCGCGCTGCGAGCTGGTCGCCGCTCTATGATCTGCGCCTCGCCGAGGGCGCCGAGCTCGACGAGGCGCCCGGCCGCGCGACCCTGACCATCGTCCGTCGAGCCGCCGTGCGCCAGTCGACCGGCGAGGACTGGCGGGGCGCCGCGCTCACCCTCTCGACGGCGCGCCCGACCGGGCGTCTCGAAGCGCCGCGTCCGCCGATCAGCCAGGCGAGCATCCGCCCGCCCGAACCGCCCATGCCCGCCGGCCGCGTGACGACCAAGGGCCTGCGCCTCGATCAGCGCCAGCGCGCGGAGACCGAAACCGCGCAGCAGATGGACCAGCTGATGGGCGGCGCCGCGGACATGGCCGAGGACCGCGTCTTCGCCGAGGCGCCCGCCGCGCCGGCCCCCGCGCAGATCGACGCCGAGGAGGCCAGCGCGCTCGCCTCCTACCAGGGCGCCGCCGCGATCTACCGCATCGCCGAGCCCGTCGACGTGCCCGGCGACGGCGAGATCCGCCAGGCCCGCATCGGCGCCTTCGACACGGAGGTCGAGACCGAGATCCGCTCGACCCCGGCGCGCGATCCGAACGCCTATCTCTACGCCATGTTCCCGAACGCCGACGCTCCGCTGCCGCCGGGCCGCGCCTCGCTCTACCGCGGCGAGGCCTATCTCGGTCAGCTGAACCTGCCCTACGTCGCCCCGGGCGAGACCAAGCCGCTCGCTTTCGGCCGCGCCGAGGAGATCCAGGTGGAGCGTCGCATCCGCGACCGCAGCGAGGGCCAGGAGGGCGTCTTCACGACCTCGAACCGCCGCCAGTCGCGCTTCGAGATCACCGTCCGCAATCTGGGCGCCCGCGCCGTCTCGGTCCGGCTGTTCGACAGCCTGCCCTATACCGAAGACGAGCGCATCAAGATCGCTCTGAACGCCGCGCCGAAGCCGAGCGAGCAGGACGTCGAAGGCCGCCGCGGCGCTCTCGCCTGGGATTTCCCATTGCCCGCGGGCGGCGAGAAGTCGATCGCCTTCAGCTACACCCTGTCCTGGCCCGAGGGCGAGACGCTCGACCTGTTGGGCCGGTAAGGCGGCGAGGCGTCTCCCCCCGGCCAGAGGCGGTTTGCCGGGCCCCGAGCGGGGTGGCGGGAGCGCGAGAGCGCTGATCGCGCGTTTTCGAGGCGCGATCAGCCCCGAGCTGTGCGCTGTCGGGCCGGGCGCACGCCTCGTCGTTCCGCTGAGCGGGGTCGACCGGCCCGACAGCCTTTAGTCATTGACGCATTCCTGAACCAAGCGCCTCGGCGTCTTCAAACCACGTTCTGTCCGAACGCGCCGCGACCCCCCCGGAACCCACGCGACCCTCGCGCCCTCCTGGCAGGGCGCGCGCTCGAACGCGGACCATCGCCGCGTTTGGAAGCCGTTTAGGTTTGCAAACACGGCGATCGAGGACGCTGAGGAGCGCTTCGACCAGGAGCAGGATCAGCTAGGGGCGCTGTTCGACGCCGCCATCGAACGGGCCGGAGCGGCGTTCGGCGCGGAGCAAGAGGCGCGTGAGGAGGCGTTCGAAGCCCAGCGAGAGAGCTGGGAGATGAGCGCGGAGCAGCTCTCCGCGTTTGAAGCGTCGGTCGAGGAGTCGGTCGAAACGGCGATCGACGCCGCGGAAGAGCGCTTCGACGAGGCGCAGGATCTCCGCGGCGAATCCTTCGACGCCGCGGCTGAGCGCGCCGCCGACGCCTTTGAGGCCGAGCAAGAGGCGCTCGAAGAGGCGCTCGAGGAGGCGTTCGAGGCTTCGATGGAGGCGGCCAAGGCGCGCTTTGAACAAGAGGGCGGCGACGAGGAGGCCTTTGAAGCCTCCCTCGAGGCGCGGCGCGAAGAATTCGAAGCGATGATGGAGGCGCGCGAGGAAGCGTTCGAGCAGGCGCTCGCGGACGCCGAAGCGCGTTTCGAGTCGCGGGGCAGCAAGAGCGCGAAACGGCGTTCGAGGACTATGTCGAGCGTCTTGGCGGCGACGGCGCCGACAGACTGCGCGGCGGGGGCCAGGACGATCTGCTGTCGGGCGGCCGCGGCGCGGACGACTTGTCGGGCCGTGGCGGCTCCGACGTGATTTGGGGCGGCGGTGGCCGCGACAAGCTCAACGGCGGCGGCGGCTCCGACGCGCTGTCCGGCGGCGACGGCGACGACGTGTTGCGCGACCGCAAGGGCGACGATCACCTCGACGGCGGTAAGGGCCGGGACGTCCTGCTCGGCGGTAAGGGCCGGGACGTCCTGCTCGGCGGGACCGGCGACGACGCGCTTTATGGCGGGCGGCACAATGACCGCCTGGACGGCGGCGCGGGGAACGACGCGTTGTCCGGCGGCCATGGCCGCGACCGTCTGATCGACGATCTGGGCGACGACGTGCTCGACGGCGGGAAGGGCCGCGACGTCCTGGATGGCGGCGCCGGCGACGACCGTTTGATCGGCGGCAAAGGCGGCGACGTCTTTATCTTGAATTCCGGAGACGACGTCATCGCGGATTTCGGTAGTGGCGATCGGATCGATTTGTCCGCCTTTGAAGAGCTCGACAGTCTTCTCGACGTCATCCAGCACGCGCAAGAAACCGGCGGCGATCTGGTGATCGATTTTGGCATCGACAGCCTGACGATCGAGAACACGCAGCTGTCGGATCTGTCCGAGAACGTGTTCGTCTTCTGACGCGCCACGCCTCCGGACCCGCAAGCTGGAATGGCGCCTGCGAGCGTCCGGCTGGTTTGCGCTTCAAGAACAAAGAGAGGGGCGTGGTTGCGGCTGCGGCCGCGCCCTTCTTGCGCGTTCTTCAGCGGCGTTTCAACGGGGCCGCGCGGTCGCACGATCGAACCCGCCGCCCCGCGCGTCGTCGACTGATCCCGCGTCGCGGATCACCTCCGCCGTCCCGGCGCCGAGCGCCTTCGCGAGCTCCGACAGACGTGAGCGCAGCTCGTCTCCATCCAGGTCGCCGTAGCGCCCTGAAAGCCGCAGGATGAGCGCGTCGTCCTGGAGCGCGATCGGGCAATTCGGCAGAACCCCGGGCGCGGCGCCGCTCAGCATCGCCCCGAGCCGGACCCCGCGGCCGATCCGCTCCGCCAGCGTCCGCGCCTCCGACGACAACAGCTTCCTCGCCCGCTGCGCCTTCATCGCCCTGTCGCCGCCTTTGTAGCGGTAGAGCAGGATCGCCCCGATGAACACGCGGCCCGGCGGATCGATGCCGCCGAAATTGTTCCGGGTCACGAGGTCGAAACAGCTCTGCGAGCGGAACGCGGTGTCCGCCTCCCAGCTCGAATCCGCGAGCAGGCATCCCGCCCGCGCCATCCGCGCCTCGTCCGGCGACAGCTCGGGGAAGAGCGGCGCGAGCCATCCCCAAAGCTCGTCGCCGAAGCCCGGCATCCGGCCCCGCTGGGCCTCGATCGCGCGGGCCGCATGGATCAGCGGATCCTCGGCGCGGAGCTCGGGCGACAGATACTCCCAGAGCACGCCTTCGCGGAGCCCGTAGGCCGACAAGGTCACCCGCTCGGGCGAGAGGCGACGGATCAGATGCGCCAGCACGCGCGCCGCCCGCGGCGCCACCTCGGCCCGCCTGTCCGACGCCCCGGCCTTCGCCGCGAAGTCCTTCGGCGACAGCCCCGCCGCCCACTCCGCGGCCTCGAGCGCCTCCTTCCGTCCAAGCGCGTAGCCGTGGAGCACCGGCAGCGGATAGTCGGTCTCGGCCATGTGCGCCTTCACGAAAGCGCGCCAGGATCCGCCGAGGATATAGAGCGTCCGCCCCTTCGCCGCGCCGGGGGGAAACGCGTCGTCGAAGGCCTCGTCGAGCGCCGCCGCGATGCGCCCGTCGAGCGACTTCGCGTCCCCGTCGCCGAGCCGAAGGGGGCCGAGCGGGGCGGTCACCCCCTCGCCGACGAAGCCGTCGCCGACCGTGGTCAGCTCCATCGAAGCGCCGCCGATATCGGCGACCACGCCGTTCGCCCTCGGATCCCCGAGCAGCACCCCCTGGGCGGCCAGACGCGCCTCGTCCTGCCCGCTCGCGACCCGGATGGTCACCCCGGCGATCCGCTCCGCCTCCTCGACGAAGGCGGGACCGTCCTCCGCCTCGCGGAGCGCGGCCGTCCCGACCGCGTCAAGCGCGCCGAGCCCCATATGCCGCGCCAGGCTCGCGAAACGCCGGAGCGACCCGAGCGCGAGCGCCCTGCCCTCGGGCGACAGCCGGCCGGTCTTGTTAAGATCCGCGCCCAGGCCGCAGAGCACTTTCTCGTTGAAAAAGATCGCCGGCGAGCGTTCGGAGCTGCCGAACACCACCAGCCGGACGGAGTTGGACCCGACATCGACCACGCCAAGCCGCGTCGACGCGCTCTGCGAGCGCCGGCGCGCGAGATCTCCATCAGCCATCGCGCTCTCCTCGTTCGCTCAAGCCGCCGCGAGACGTTGAGGGGCAAGCTCTACGCGAGCGCCCCGAGCGCGCGCTATGGCCGATACGCCGCAGTTCGATCAAGGGCCGAACCGCCTCTCGGCTCAAAGCGATCGCCAGAGATTGAAACGCAGGCGCAGCAGCTCCTGCTCCAGATCCGAGCGCCAGCGCGCGAGCGCCGGCGCGGGCCCCGGGTGCGGCGGCGCGTCGG
Organism: Pseudomonadota bacterium; assembly: GCA_039819865.1. GTDB lineage: Bacteria > Pseudomonadota > Alphaproteobacteria > Rhodobacterales > Rhodobacteraceae > JBCBRF01. Next base: position 7,576 of record JBCBRF010000077.1, read on the forward strand.
GCGCCAGGAACACCGACTCGAACCGCCGGATCGCGGCTTCCGGCCGAAACGCCGCGACGCGCGTCGACCATTCCCCCTTAAGCTCCGCCGCCGTCAGGTTCAGCAGCCGATCGAGCAGGTCGCGCTTGGTGCGGTAGAGCGTGCCCGCGCCTTCCAGCATCCAGACATGATTGCGGTCGAGCCCGCCCTCCCAGGCCAGCACGGCGCGATCCATCGCCAGGCTCTCCGCGATCGCGTTGCCGAAGCTCTCGCCGCGCCGCCGCGCATGGATCGAGGCGTCGCAGGCGCTGAAGAAATCCGCTTTCTCCTGCAGCGCGGCGATCGGCGGCAGGAACGCGGCCCGCGGGTGCTCGACGAAGGGCTTGGTGTTGACGAAGGCGAACCACAGATCGGAGCGCCGCTCGAGCGCCTCGCGCACCGCGGCCTGCGCGAACTCCAGATCGAACTCTTCGAAGCCGCCGAGCCGGCCGAGCAGCAGCGCGTCCGCCGGGGCGCCGCAGCGCTCCCGCATCGCGCGCACGCCTTCCGGGCTCGGCTCGGGCAGCGCCACGACATGCGGCGCGGCCGCGCTTCGACCGCCATCGGCCCAATGCGCCAGCCAGTCGGAGATGTAGGCGTGGCGCAGATCCTCGGGCAGCGGCCCATGCCGAAAGCGAAACACGGTGTGCATCGCCCGCCGCGCGCAGGCCGGCCAATTGTCGCCGGGCGGCCCCGTCATCGAGCGGTAGGCGACGTCGAGCTTCAGCCCCTCGGTCTGCCGGCGCAGATCCACCTCGCGATCGACGGCGTGGAGCGGGATCGTCGCGCGCTCGAACTCCGCGACCATGCCGGGCGCGCTCGCGCTTGGATCGAACAGGACCACCGGCTCGATCCCGAGCACGTCGCGCGCCGCGCGGGCGTAGTTCAGCACCTTGACGGTGCCGCCTCGCATCTTGAGTTCGATCGGACAGAACGCCAGTCGCATCGCCGCAAACCCCGTCGCCGCAAACCCCGTCGCCGCAATCCCGATCGCCGGATCGCGGAGCGACGGGCGCGGGCGGTTCGGGTCTAGTGCAGCATGCGGAAGATGCAAACGTCGCCGGAGCGGCGCGACCGTCGATGCGCGCGGCGCGGGCCGACCTGCGGCGGCCGGGCCTCAGCGTTCTTGCTTGATCAGATCGCCGATCAGGACGTTGCGCACCGCGTCGTCGCCGAGGACCTCGCGCGCGACCTTGAGCAGCGCGCGGCCGAGTTCGCGGAGCGTGCGCGTGGTGTGGGCGTGCTGGTCGAACGCGCCGGTCGAGCCGAACGCGATCAGCGTCCGCAGGAAGGCGTCCCGCAGCTTCGGCTCGTGCGCCTGCGCGTGCGGCGTCTGATCGGGCGCGAGCTCGAGATGCAGATCGAGCGCGACGAAGGCTTTGGTCCCTTCCTTCGACGTGATCGGCACGATCAGCTTCCGGCTGAGCTCCATATACTCGCTGTCTTCTTCCGCCTTCGTATGATCGGAGCCATGGGCCTCGTCGGCCGCTTGCTCGGCCTTCTCGGCCTCCATCGCCGCGATCGTCTCCGGATCGAGCTCCGGCTCGGGCTTCATCACAAAGCCGATCCCGGCGCCGCCGAGGACGCCGAGGACGACCAGCAAAACAGGCAGGATCTTCGCCATCATGTCCGTTCCTGATCTAGGCCGGGCCGTCCGTGGGGCCCGAAGCCCTTAGAACGGCGAAAGCACGTCGACGATCTGCCGCCCGAGACGCGGCTGCTGCAGGTCCGAGATCTGCCCACGGCCGCCGTAGGAGATCCGCGCGTTCGCCATCTTGTCGTAGGTGATGGTGTTCTGGCGCGAGATGTCCTCGGGTCGGATGATGCCGGCCACCTGCAGGTCTCTCAGTTCGAAATTCACACGAACTTCCTGATTTCCGGTTACGAGCAGATGTCCGTTCGGCATGACGTCCACCACGGTCGCCGCGATCCGAAGGTTGATCTCCTCGTCGCGCGCCACGCTGCCCGACCCGGTGCTGTCCTGGGCGCCGTTGGTCCGCACCGCGGGGTTCAGCACCGTGTCGTCCCCGATCGCGCGCTCGACCAGTCTCTCGATCCCATAGAGCGCCTCGATGCCGACCTCGTCGGTCTCGGAGCGGCTGCGGGTGGTTTGGTTGTTGATCGACGCCTCGTCCTCGATCTCGATCACGATCGTCAGAATGTCGCCGATCGTCTTGGCGCGGCGATCGCCGAACAGCGAGGTCGGCCCGGAGTTCCAGAGCGAGGCCTGGCTCGCCGGCGTGTCCCCGGTGACCAGCGGCGCGCGGGCCTGCGAATAGGGCGCGCGCCAGTTCCCGCCGCCGAGGCTGGTGGGCTTCACCGGGCGGCGCGGCGCCGGCAGGGACGGGTCGATCGCGTCGCGGGACTCCGCCACCGGCGACATCGTCGGCGGCCGGCCAAGATGGTCGAGCCGGTCGAGATAGCATCCGGAGAGGCCGACGCTGAGGATCGCGGAGGTCCCCCAGAAGCGCAGCGCGCGCGACGCGGTCGAGATCATTGCACCACCACTTGCGCCGGCCCCACCACGGTTCCGTAGACCGTGCGCCGGCTGTCGAGATTCATCACGCGGATCCGGTCTCCCCGGCCGCCGTCGTCGAGCGCCCGGCCCTCGGAGCGAAGCGTGAGCGCGCCGAGTTCGAACGCCATCGAGACCACGCTGTTGCGGCGGATGAGCGTCGGCGCGCCGAGCGCGCCGGGCGAGATCGGCCGGTCCGGATAGAGCGAGATCCGGGTCTCCCGGCCGATCGCCTGCTCCGGCGAGACCAGCATGCCCGGGGGCGCCCGGCGGTCGAGCGCCACGACGTCGCCCGCGCGGAGCACCACGCCGGCGGGGATCGCGCGGGTCGCGACCAGCATGGTCTCGGCCGCTTGCTCGGAAGCCGAGGACGCGCGCTGCTGCGCGGCCGCGGGCGCTGCGGCGGCGACCAGGATCGTCGCGGCGAGCGCCGCGGCGGCGATGCGGCTCGCGCGATCGAGCGCGTTCGGGCGGAGCGCGCCGATCATCGGATCTGCACCGTCGCGCCGAGCATCTGGTCGGCCGCGGTGACCACCTTCGAGTTCATCTCGTAGCCGCGCTGCGCCTCGATCAGCTCGGTGATTTCGGAAACCACGTCGACCGTCGACTGCTCGAGATAGCCTTGGCGGAGCGTGCCGCGGCCGTCGGTCGCCGGCGCGCCCGGCGCGGGATCGCCCGAGGCGGCGGTGGCGCGGAACAGATTGTCGCCGAGCGCTTCGAGCCCCTTTTCGTTGACGAAGGTGACGAGCTCGATCGCGCCGATCTCCTGGCCCTCGACCTGACCGTCGAAGAAGGCGAAGACCTGGCCGTCGGCGTTGATCTGCACCCGCCGCGCATCCTCGGGGATCGTGATCCCGGCCGCCAGCGCATAGCCGTCCCGCGTCACGATCAGCCCGTCTGCGGTTTTCTGGAAGCCGCCGTCGCGGGTGTAGGCCGCCCCGCCGTCCGGCAGCTCGACCTCGATCCAGCCGCGGCCTTCGACCGCGACGTCGAGCTCGCCGCCGGTCTGGCTGACCGCGCCCTGTCCGACCTGCATGGAGACCTCGGCCGTCCGGACGCCGAGGCCGAGCTGCACCCCGGTCGCCACCAGCGTTCCGGTGTTCGAGGAGATCGAGCCCGGCGTCTGCACTTGCTGATAATGCAGGTCGGAGAAGTTCGCCCGCCGCTCGCGATAGGCGGTGGTGCTCATGTTGGCGATGTTGTTCGAGATCACCTCGACCCGGGTCTGCTGGGCGTCCATGCCGGTCGCGGCGATTTTCAGCGCGCGCATCGCAAATCCTTTCGGTTCTGGCGGCGTAAGCGCCGGCCCTTTCGAAGACTATCGCCGATCGCGGTAAACAGCGGGTTGGCGGGCGGGCGGGGGCTCGACGCTTTCTTCAGCATCCAGGGTCTTCTTCGGCATCCAGGTTCTTCTTCAGCGTCCGGGGTCGGCGTCCAGGGTCGGACCGCGCGCCGGGCCGCGTCTCCCACCCGCCGCGCCGTCGAGCCGATCGAGGACGCGCGCCCACCCGCCCCGACGCGACCCGGCGCGCGCGCAGAGCGGAGGGGGGCGAGAGGGAGAGGGGGGGGGGGCGACGGGAGGAGAGGGAGGGGCGAGGGGTAGACCAAGCGCGGACGCGCCGACGCCGCGCCGGTCGTTTCCCGCGGGCGCGACAGGCGCGAAACCGGCGCCGAAGAACGCCGCGCATGATCGACGGATCAGTCGCGCAGGGCGCCGCCGAAGAGCTCGACGCCGGTCGGGCCGAATTCGCGCCCTGGATCAGTTCTGCGAGCCGAGCCGGTCGATCATCTGCTTTTGCAGATCGGACTGCTGGCTCATCAGCTGGGATCCCATCTCATAGGCGCGCTGCACCTCGATCATCTGGGTGAGCGTGACGATCGGGTTGACGTTCGAGCCCTCGAGATAGCCCTGCGCGATCCGCGGCGCGGCGACCGGCTGGATCACGTCCGCCGCCGCCGTCAGCAGCGTGCCGGTGTCGCGGCGGAGCGCGCTCGCGGGCGCGTCGAACACGCCGATCTGCGCGATCAGCTGGCCGTCGGCGGAGACCGCGCCATCCGGAGAGACCGTGATCGCCGCGTTCTCCGCGGGCACGAAGATCGGGCCGCCGGCGGCGTCGAGCAGACGGCGGCCGTCGGCGTCGACCAGCTCGCCCGCGGCGTTCGGCCGGAACGCGCCGGCCCGCGTCAGACGCGGTCCGTCCGGCGTCTCGACCTGAAAGAAGCCGGGGCCTTCGATCGCCAGATCGAACTGCCCGCCCGTGCGGTTCAACTGCCCTTGCGACAGGTCGATATACCGCCCGCGCGCGTCCGCCATCGACAGGCTGCCGACCTCGGAGTTCTCGAGCGCCTTCACGTATTCGGAGAACACGACGCCTTCGCGGCGGTAGCCGCCGGTCGACATGTTGGCGAGATTGTTGGCGATCACGTCCAGCGTGTCCGCGAGCGCGGTCTGCCGGGTGACGTTGACGGCGTTGGCGCTATCCATCCTTGAGTACCTTCTTCAGTCGCTTCAGATCGTCGTCGACGGCTTCGATCAGCTTCTTGGCGTCGCTGCGCGAGGGCGGTGGCGGTCCGATCGGGGTGGGGCGGGGATCGGGCGCGGTCTCGTCCTCGGGCGGCGCGGGCGCCGTCGGCTCGGCGAGGCTCTCGGCCTGAGCGACCGCCTCCGACGCGCCGTTCCCCGCCGCGCCGTTCCCTGCATCGCGGGTCTCCGGCGCGTCGCCGGCTTCCGCCGCCACGCTCGAAGGCGCCTCGGCGCCGTCGACCTCGGGGTTCTCGGCGGCGCGCGCCTCCGCTTCGGACGCCGCCGCGGGGCCCCGTCCGATCTCGATCGCCCCCGCCGCCGCCGGATCCGCCGGCGTCGCGTCTTCGGAACCGCCGATCGGCTCGATCCGGCCCACCACATCGACCGGCGAGACCAGCATGGCGACCCGTCTTTGGGCCTCCGCCAGCGCCGCCGCGGCCTCCGGCGAGCGCGCCGCCGCGGCCTCGTCGATCGCGAGCTCCACCAGCTTCGGCGCGTTCATCCGGATCAGGATCCGCGCGAGCCGCACTTTCAGATCGTCGCCCTGCGCGTCGTCGCGCAGATGTTCGATCGCCTGCACCGTGTGCACCGCGCCTTGCGAGGTCGGCTCTTGCTCGAGCTTCGCGATCTCGTCGGCGATCATCGCCCGCTGCGCCGCCGCCAGGCTTTCGCTCTGCTGAGGCGTCGCCCGTCCCCGGGCGAGGTCGAGCGCCTCGACCGCGCCGGACAGGTCGCGAAACCGCGCCCGCAGCCGCGCCTCGGCGATCGAGGAGGCGAGACCGATCGCCGAGCCTCGGTACTGCAGCGCGAAATCGGCGAGCGCGTCGGCCGTGCGCTCCGCGAGCGCGCTCTCGAGCGGGGCCTCAAGCGTGTCTCCGAGACGCGTGAGCGCCTCCGGCGAACCCGGGCCTCGAAGCGCGACGATGTCCCGGAGCGCCCGCCGCCCGGCGAGCGTCCGTCCGTCATGGAACGCGAGCGCCGCCTCGATCCACAGCATGTCCTCAGTGGGCTCGCCGCCGCTCCGCGCCAGAAGGGCGAGGATGTCGCGCGCGATCTCGTAGCGTCCGGCCCGCGCCGCCGCGGCGCCGATCCGCCCGCCGAGGATCCGCCGGAGCGGATCGGGCGTGAGCGACAGCGCATCGGTCGAGCGCGCGAAGGCGGCGAGCGCCAGTTCCAGATCGTGTTCGGCGACCGCCGCCGCCTGCCAGAGGCCGTGCCGCCCGTCGCAGGGCGTGGCGCGGTCGAACGGCCCGCCGGCGCGCGGCGGCTTGCCGGCCACCACGTCGCCCAGATCGGCGAGCAGCTGCGCCGACTCCGTCTCCACCTCGAAGGCGCGCGCCACATGCGCCGCCTCAAGCCCCAGGCCGTGCCCGAGATAGAAGCGCATCAGCCCTTCCACCGCGAACGGATCGACCTTGTTCAAATCGTCGTAGAGGCCTCTGCGGCGCGCCGCGAGCCCATCGAAGAACGGCCGGTCCTCCACCCAGGAGAACGCGTCGAGCGACGAGGAGGCGAGGCAGCGCGGCTCCTCCGCGGCCGAGCGGGCGCGGCGCGGCCGCGACGAGGGCTCGGGCCAGGCCGGCGGGGTCCAGGTCGGACGCGTCCAGGTCGGCGCCTGATAGCGATGCGCGTTGAGATTGGCGAGCGGTGGGCGATCCGAGCCGCCCTCATGCGCATCGTCCGAGGACGCCTCGGCGGCCGGTCCGTCCGCCCCGGCGTCCTGGGCGCGATCGTCGGCCTGCTTGGAGGCGTCGCCCGCCGCGGCGTCCGCCTTCTCGGCGTCCAGCGTCTCCGGCGGCGCGTCGGCGTCCTGCGGCGTCGGCGCCGCGTCGGGCCCGTCGGCCTCGTTCGCCTCCGCTCGCTGAGGATCCGGCTCCCGGAACGCGATCAAACCCTGATTGGCCGCGGCCTTCAATTGGCGGAGCAGGATCTCGCGCGCGGCGGCGACCTGCTCGGCTTTGGTTTCCGCGGGCGCGGCGGCGTCCGAGGCTTGATCCGACGCCGGGCTCTGGTCCGGCGCGGGCGCGGCCGGGCGCCCTGCCGCCTCCTGGACGGACGCCGCCTGTTCGGCGGGCGCGGGGTCGGACCCATCGCGATCGCGCACGTCGACCACCAGCATGGCGCCCCGGAGCGTGTAGGCGCGGCCGACGCAATCGCAGTTGAAGCCGAGCCTGAGGATCGTCTCCGACCCTTCGCGCCGGCTCGACAGCGTCTCGACCCGGTGCGCCTTGCGCCGCTCGGTCACGTCCCGCGCGTCGATCGCGCCCGGCCCGTCCGGCAGGCGGATCTCGATCCCATTGGGCGTCGGCGTCGCGCGCCAGCCGTCCGCCGGCCTGCTCTGCAGAACCACCCGGCTGAACGCGCCATGCTCGCCCGCCGAGACGCGCGCGCGCTCCTGCGCGCGCTCCTGCGCGATCGCCGCCGGGACGGTGCTCGACAGCGCGGTCGCCGCCATCAGCGCGGCGATCGAAGCGCGGCGTCTCGGGCCGGCGCCCGGGCGTCGTTTCGGCGGCGGGGGGGTGGTCACGCGGCGGCTCCGGCGTTCTTCAGGCCGCGGAGCGCCTCCTCGAGCGAGGAGAAGCTCGGCCGCATCGGCCGCGGCGCGTTCTGCCGCCCGACCTCGATGCAGATGTTCGGCGAATGCCGGTGCAGATTGGCGACCAGCACGTCGCGGATCAGCGCGTAGAACGGCCTGTCCGCCTCGACCGAAGCTTTGATCTTCCCGGCGAGCGGCGCGACCAGGCCATAGGACAGGAACACCCCGAGGAAGGTCCCGACCAGCGCGCCCCCGATCATCCCGCCCAGGATCTCCGGCGGCTGATCGATCGAGGCCATGGTCTTGATGATCCCGAGCACCGCCGCGACGATGCCGAGCGCCGGCAGGCCGTCGGCCATGGTCTGCAGCGCATGGCTCGAATGCAGCGCTTCATGATGGTCCGCCTCGAGCTGCTTCTCGAGCAGATCCTCCACCTGGTGCGGGTCGTCGAAGTTCATCGAGCCCGAGCGGAACGTATCGCAGATCATATCGATCGCCCGCTTGTCGCTCTGGATTCTGGGATACTTTGAGAACAGCGAAGAGGACTGTGGGTTGTCGATATGCTCTTCGATCTCGAGTGGCGAATTCTGCGCCATGCGCACCAGCTCATACAGCAGGCAGAGCAGGTCGTTATAGTCCTTGTTCGACCACTTTGGCCCTTGGAACGCTTTGCTGAAGTCGTGAAGCGTGTGTTTGATCGTGCCGCCGGTGTTGCCGATGATGAAGGCGCCCACAGCAGCGCCCCCGATCATCATCATTTCGAAGGGCAACGCCTTGATGATAATCCCGAGCTTGCCGCCGGCGGCCAGATAGCCGCCGAACACCATGGCGAAGACGATCACGATGCCGACGATGACGCCCATGGAAAGGTCTCCAGATTAGCGAGCCGAGCCGGGTGGTCGGGGCTTGGCGAAGGGGATCCAGTTGGTTTCTCGGTTCTCCCGACCGGGGCCGGGATCGTCGTTCTCAAGCGTTTCGGGTCGTCCGCGCGCCCAACCGGCGCGCTCAGTCTTGGGTCAGCCCCGCATTGCGGCTGGCGAGCACGACGCTGACGGCGTGCGCCCGGCGGGTGTCCATCGCGGCGAGGATCGCGGAGGCCTTGTTCGCCTTCATCCGGCCGAGGAAGCCGGCCGCGAAGGCCGGCGTCATCGTGTTGAACAGCGGTCCCGCCTCCTTGGGCTTCATCTGCGAGTAGATCGCGATCAGGTGCTCGACATCCTGCTCGGCGGCCGTGTCGACCTGGGCGAGCAGAGCCTTGAACGCCTGGCTTTTCTCCTCGAGCTCCGCCAGCCGCGCCTCGACCTCGACGCGCGCGGCCTCGAGCGCCGCCTCGCGCGCAGCGAGCGCTTCGGCCGCCGCGGTCAGCTCGACCTCGCGGGCGCGCAGCGTCTCCAAGAGTTCGGCCGCCGCCCCCTGGTAGCCCGCCTCCTGGAAGCCCGTCTCCTGGGCGCCCGCCGCCGGAGCGCCCGGGGTGGGCGCGCCGCCGTCCGAAGCCGCGCCGCCCGGCGTCTCGGCCGTCTCGATCGCGGCGCCGAATGCCGGGTCGAGCGGGGCCATATCCGTGGCCGCCTCTTCCGAACGGTGGATCGCCTGCTCGGCCGCCTGTTGCGCGTGCGCTGCCGCGATCTTCAGCTCCTGACCCGTCAGCGTCTCCGTGAGCCGCACCGCGGCCGAGGCCGCGAAGCAGACCAGGATGAAGGCCAGCGCCTGGCTCCGCGGCGCCATTCCGGCGCGCGGGCGCTTCGCCGGCCGCCGTTTCGGCGCCGGCGTGGGGCGCGCCGGCTCCGCGGCGAGCGCGGCGGCGAAGCTGACTTTCGGGCGCGCTCCCGCAGGACGCTCGGGGCTGCGCACGGGGCTGCGTGTCGGGGTGCTGTCGAGGGTCATCGGGTGGTCTCACCGAAAACGCGGACGAAACGCGGCGTGGACCGCAGGCTCGAACTCGGACGCGCCTCCGTCTCAGGCTCGGCCTCTGGCGCGCTCGCGGGCGGCGCGGAGGTCTCCGGACCCGGCGCTGTGCTCGGCGCCGGCGTTTCCGAGAGCGCCGCGCGCGCGGCCGACTGCGCCACCGAGCGAACCTCCGAATGCGCCTCGTCATAGCCGCCGCCCGCGAGCGCGCCAGAGGCCGAGCCTGAGACGGAGGCGCGTCCGAGTTCGAGCCTGC
>JBCBRF010000078.1:0-17294 GCA_039819865.1 Pseudomonadota bacterium
CTGTCCTCATGCAGCGTTTGTTCGAGACGCCGGTGGGGATCGCCAGCTTCGTTCTGGCCTCCTTCATCATCCCGATCGTGGGCTTCGCCGTCTCGACCGCGATGATCGTGCGCGGCGCCTATGACGCGAAGCTCGGCCGGCCGGTGCGGCTGGGCGCCTATGTCGGCGCGGCGGTCGCCAACATCTTCCCGATCGTGGTCCTGACCCTTGTGGTCACGCTCCTGGCCTCCGTCGCCATGCTCGCGCTCGTCGTTCCCGGTCTCTACGTCTACGCGATGTTTGCGGTCGTGGTGCCGGCGATCGTGATCGAGCGGGCCGGCTTCGGCGCCCTCTCGCGCAGCATCGCGCTCACCAAGGAGTATCGCTGGCCCGTGCTCGGCGCGTTTCTGCTGCTGGTGGTCATCCTGATCGCCTTCAGCGTCGGCGTGACCTTCGCCCTTGTGCCGCTCCTGCTCGAGACCGCCGGCCCGTTCGCGGCGCTGGGCGTCACCGCGGTGATGAACGGCGTCTTCGGCGCGCTCAGTTCGGTGTTCTACTCGATGGTCTATGCGCGGCTTCGCGAGATCAAAGAGGGCGCCGGCGTCGACCAGCTCGCCGCCGTCTTCGACTGACCGCTCCTCGGCTCACCCGGCCGCGCGGCGCCCGCGTCCCCGCGGCCGGATCTCGTCGACGATCCGGCGCACCACCGGCATCGCCTCGTCCCGACGCATCCCGGCTTTCACCGCCGGGTGATAAAGCAGGCGCAGCAAGTAGCCGTCATGCTCCGTCAGGACTGCGAACTCCTGATCATCGTTGAACAGCGACGGCCGGACCTCCGGATGATCGTTCGTCAGCCCGAGCGCCTGCGCCATTTCTTCGTGAAAACATGAGAGGCGCAGCACGCCCTCGAGCTCCGCGCTCACAAAGTTCTCCGCATAGACGAACGCGTTCTCCGCCGAGCGCAGCCGACTGAAGCCCGAGCATGGCACCTGCGGCTGGCGCACCCAGCTCTCGAGGCTCCAAGACACGTTCTGCGGATCGTCCGAGCGCCGGCGCGACAGAAAAGCGTACCGCTCATCCGGCCCCATCACGAAGATCCGCATCGTGGGCTCTTCGCCGGCGCGCGCGGTGCGGATTTCGAGCCCGGTATAGGCCGCCAGTCGCGTCGCCAGCGCCGCGACCGCGGTCTCGTCCGTCGGCCGCACCCCGCCCCCCTCGAGCCGATAGAGGATCGGCCCGGCCCACTTCACCACCAGCAGCTCGCGATCGGCGTAGCCCGGGATGCCCTCGGAGAGCTGTTCCTCATGATCGAACACCACGCGTTCGAAATGCCGCGTCAGCATCGCGTTCGAATAGGGCGCATCGCCGACGATTACGTCTTGCCGGAGGAAGTTGCGCTCCCGGAGCTCGACCTCGTAGCGCTCCGCGAGGCCGCTCCGGTCGGGCGAACTGGAGCAGGCCGCGAGCATCGAGGCGAACAGTCCGGCGGCCGCTGCGAAGCGCCCCGCGCGCGGACGGAATGAGCTGGGCGCGTTAGTCATGCCCGCCACGTCGAACCTGCCACGTCGAACCTTCCACGTCGAACTTGCCACGTCGAATTCGCCACGTTGAACCTGCCAAATCGAACCTGCCAAATCGAAGCCGCCAAATCGAACCCGCCACGTCTGAGGATGTCGTCTCGGTCTGCGATCGGCCGACCCGATCGAGATTCCGCGTACCCTCATGCTGCGCTGCGGCGCGCCAGGACGCAACCTGCAGGACCGGGCCGCTTCGGCGTATTCCGTCAAGCGCCGTTCCCGGGCGACGCCGCTCCCCGGATCTCGAGCGCGATCCTTCGCACGATCGGCGCCGCCTCGGCGCGCGTCATGCCCGCGCGCAGGCGCGGATCATAGAGCAGCCGAAGCAGCTCCTCATCATGGCGCGTCAGCAGGGCGAACTCGTTGTCGTCATTGAAGATCGACGGCCGCACCTCGGGATGATCCTGGGTCAGCCCCATCATCTGGGCCATCTCCTCCTCGATGCAGGCCCGCCGCAGCAACCCGCCGATCTCCGCGCTGAGGAACACGAAGCCGCCCAGGATTTCCCCGCTCTCCACGTCCTGGTAGAACTGCCCGGCGCAGGGCGTCTCGGGCCGCGTCACGAACCAGTCGAGCGCGTCGATCGGCATGTCTGGAAAACGCGCGCGAAGCGCATCGAGCAGACCCGCCCGAGTCTTCGGATCGAGGCTCAGGATCAGCAGGTTCGCAGGCTCATCCTGGGCGGCCCGTATATCGAGCCCGGTCGCGCGCCCGAGCCGCGATGCGGTCGCCGCGACCTGATTGACCGCGACGGCGTCGAGCCCCTGGCCCTCGAGCCGGTAGCGGATCGGGCCGCCCCATTTCCGCACGCGATAGTCTTCCGTCGCGAGGTCCGGATCGTAGCCGACCAGCTGCGCTTCGGGCTCGAACACCACCAGCTCGAAATGCCGGGCCAGATCCGCAGCCGAATAGGGGGCGTCGGCGGGGTCGCGCTCGGTCCGCAGAAAGCCCATGGCGCGCTGGTCTCGGACGTAGCGCTCGGCCAATCCGGTCCGGTCCATCGACCCGGCGCAGGCGGCGAGCGACAGCAGGAGGGCGCTCATCATCACGATCCGCATAGTCCGCCTCCTTCCAAGCCCGAGCGCGTCGCGGTCGCCGAACCGCGCCCCGCTTTCGCAAGTCGCCGACTGCAAGTCTCCGACTGCAAGTCTCCGACTGCAAGTCTCCGGCCGGCCGATCTCGCCCAGCGTCTTCGTCAGTCCGGGCTCCCGAAGGTCCGCGCTTCGAGGGCCTGCGCCTTCCCGAGCGCCCCTTCCGCGAAATAGATCCGCTTCAAGGCCCGAAGCGGCCGATCCGCCGCCCGCCGATCCGGCGCGCGCTCCAAAGCCATGAGATAGGCGGCCTCTGCGCCCTCGGCCTCCCCCGCGCGCTCGCGCCACGCGCCAATCTGGGCCCAATCGGCGGAGGACAACCCGTCGCCCGCGCTGGCGAAGGTCTCCGCCGCCTCCCCGTAGCGGAGCGCGTCCGCATAGGCGAAAGCCGTCTGTTCGAGCCGCCGCACCCGCTCCGGCGCGTCATCCGGCAGCGCCGAGAACCCCGCGCGCGCCCGATCGATCAGCGCGCCGACGCGCGGGTCGTGCGGCTCGCACCGCCCCGACAAGATCCAGCTCCGCGCGTAATCGAGAGCCGCCAAGGCGGTCTGCGGATCGCTTTCGCCGTGGAGCCGTGTCGAAAGCTCATAGGCGCGCCTACGATAGGGCGTGGCGATCGCCGCGTCTTTCTGGGACCCTCTGAGCCGTTCAGCGATCCGGTCGTAGAGCGCGATCAGGCGCGGATCGTCCGCGCCCCAGGCCGTCTCGCGCGCCAGCCGGCACGCGGTCAGCGCCTGTGGCGTCGGCGTCGCGGCCGCATCGAGCACGGCGCAAGGATCGGACGCGCCGCGCCCCAGGTCCTCGGACCGCGCCGCCCCGGCGACCATCCCGGCGAGCGCGCACGCGACCAAAACCGTTAGCGCCGCATGCGAGCGCCGCGCGCCGGACCGTCCGAGCGTTGCAGTATGCGCCACCGTAAGTCCCTCCCCTGTCGCGCCCCCGCCCCTAACCTCGCACCGAGTTCTAGAGGCGGCCTGGTCAGACGGTGAACTCCTCCTGCCGCCGCTTCGCCGCCTCGGCGTCCGTTTCGGCCTCGTACGCCTCCGCGAGCGCCTCGTCGTCGATCGGCTCGTCCACCGCTTCCGCCGCTTGCGCAGGCGTCAGCGAACCGCCGCCGCCCGGGCTCGGCCGGTCGAGCAGACCCGCCTGCCGCAGTTCATCGAGGCCCGGCAGATCCCGCAAGCTGTCGAGCCCGAACTTCTGCAGGAAGTGATCGGTCGTGACGAAGGTCACGGGCCTGCCCGGCGTCTGCCGCCGCCGCCCGAGCTTCACCCAGTCGAGCTCCATCAGCAGGTCGATCGTCCCCTTCGAGACGCCGACCTGCCGGATCTCCTCGATTTCGGCCCGCGTCACCGGCTGGTGATAGGCGATGACCGCCATGGTCTCGACCGCCGCTTTCGAGAGCTTGCGCTGCTCGACCACCTCGCCGCGCATCAGGAAGGCGAGGTCGGGCGCGGTCCGGAACGCCCATTTGCCGGCGACCCGGACCAGCTGCACCCCGCGGGTCTGGTAAAGGCCCTCGAGCTCGCGCACCGCATGCGCGGCGTCGGAGCCCACCGGCATCCGCTCCGACAGCTCCGACACCGACATCGGTTGGTTCGACGCGAACAGCATCGCTTCGACCATCCGCATCTGCTCGACGAGATCCGGAGCGCTGAAACCCGGTCGCGCCTCCTCATCGCGAGCTTCGGGATCGGGGCCTTCGGGATCGGGAGCTTCGGGCGCGGCGGCGTCTGGGGGTCCCACCGCGTCCTGCGGCCCGGACGCCTCCTGCGGCCCGGGCGCCTCCTGGACGCCCACCGAGTTCTCGACGGCTTGCCGGATGCCATGGACCGGCGAGGGCCGCTCCTCCCGGGCGTCCTCCGCCTCGGCGCCGTCCGTCTTTTCCCCCCGCCCGCGACCGAAGCCAGGAAACCGGATCATGCGGCGTGTCCTTTCTCATTCAGACGGCCGAGCGCCTCGGACAGCGACGGCCCGTCGACCCTTTGCTCCGCCGCCCGCATCAGCGCCTCGCGCTCCTCTTCGGTGCGCATTCTCAGATGGATCGGCTCGAACGGCGCGTCCTGACGAAGCACGGCGCGGCCATGCTTGCAGAGCTCGAGCGCCGCGGAGAACGTGCTGGCCACCGCCGAGCGGGCGTAATCCTCGTTGCGCCATCGCTCGGGCAGATAGCGCTCCAGAATATCCCACTCGCCCTTCTCCTCGAGCGCGCGGCGAAGCGCCAACAGCGCCTCATCGATCGCCACCACTGCTCGGCGGCGCTCCAGGTGGAGCGGCTGGAAGTTCCGCTTGGTCGCCGTCTTGGCGTAGGCGCGAAGCAGATCGAGCATGCTCGCCGTGTACTCGACCCGGACGTCCACGGCCCGGCGCTCGGGCTCTCCTCGAACGAAGACGTCGCGGCCGAGCAGATCGCCCTCGAACAGCTTCTCCGCCTGCGCCGTCAGCTGGTTCATCGCCTCGCGCCGCATCAAGCGGCGCATCAGCTTGACCTCCTCGTCCTCCTCCTCGCCGTCCTCCTCCTTGGGCGCCTTCGGCAACAGGAGCTTGGACTTCAGATAGGCGAGCCACGCCGCCATCACGAGATAATCGGCGGCGAGCTCGATCCGAAGCCGCTTCGCGGCGTTGATGAACTCCAGATACTGCTCGGCGAGCGCCAGCACGGAGATCTTCCACAGATCCACCTTCTGGCCCTTCGCCATGTCGAGCAGCATATCGATCGGGCCTTCATACCCGTCGAGCGAGACCACCAGACGCTCGGCCTCGGACAGGCTCGCATATTCGAACAACGTTTCGTCGCGCTCGGGCGCGTCGCCCGAGCCCGGGCCTGAGAACTCCTGCATCGCCGCCTCCTGCTCTCTTTTTTATGTCGCCTGACGCGAGAGCGGCCCGGCCCCGAGGGCGCCGAGCCGCGCCAGCGCGGCCTCGCGGTCGAACGGTTGGGGGGCGCGCCGCGCCTTCAACGCGCGCAGCATGCGGTCCCGGCTCACGCCCTCGAGCGGCGCGACGCCGGCCGCCGTGTCGGTCATCTCCGCCATCGCGCCATTGCAGTGGAGGACGAGGTCGCAGCCGGCGGCGAGGCTCTGCTCCGCGCGGAGCCGGAACGGTCCCTCCAGCGCCCGCATCGACAGATCGTCCGTCATCAGCGCGCCGTCGAAGCCGATCGCGCCGCGGATCAACTCCCCGATCACCACCGGAGAAAGCGTCGCGCAGCGCTCCGGATCGATCGCCTCATAGACGATATGCGCCGTCATTCCGAATGGCTGGTCCGCAAGCGCCCGGAACGGCGGCAGGTCCGCCGCCTCGAGATCCGCGCGCGAGGCCGCCACCCGCGGCAAGGCCAGATGGCTGTCGAGATCAGCCCGCCCGTGCCCAGGAAGATGCTTGATCACCGGCGCCACGCCGCCCGACAGCAGGCCGTCCGCCACCGCCCGACCGCGCCGCGCCACCCGCTCCGGATCGAACCCGAGCGCTCTATCCCCGATGATGTCGTGGGCCTGCGGCTGGCGCACGTCGAGCAACGGCGCGCAGTTCACATCGACGCCGATCGACCGAAGCTCGTCGGCGATCCAGGCGTAGCGAAGCCTCAGCGCCTCTGCGAGCGCCTCCTCGCTGAGATCGCCTGCTTCGACCCGCGCGGACAGCGCGCCCACCGGGGCCCATTCGGCCCAGACGGGCCCGCGCAGCCGCGCGACGCGCCCGCCCTCTTGGTCGATCAGGATCGGCGCACGCCATCCGACGGCGGAGCGCAGATCCTCGGTGAGGCGGCGAAGCTGCTCCGGCGTCTCGACATTGCGGCTGAACAAGATGAAGCCGACCGGGTTCGCGTCGCGAAAGAACGCCTTTTCATCGGCGTCGATCTCGGGACCCGCGCAACCGAAGATGACCGCTCGGCCGCCGGCCGGCGGCGCCGCCAATGGGTCCGGATTGTCTGTCCGCGCGTCGCTCACTCGCCGTTCAGCCCTCTGCTCGACCCCAGGGCTTGTACCTTAGGGCGGCGCTAGGGCCAAAATGCGGCGTCTAGCGCTTCACAGCGACAAAACAGTCTTGGCCGCGTTTACGCAACTCCGAACAGAGTTGCGCCGCGTCCGTCCGCTCGCCGACGCCGTCGAGCCGCAGGCGATAGAGCTCCGCGCCGCCGACGCTGACCGGCTGCACGTCGAGGCTCATGCCCGCGACCAGATCGCCTTGCGAGCGTTGGATCTGAGCCCAGCGCTTGCGCACCTCGTCGACGCTCTCGAGCGCGGCGAGCTGCACCTGATAGATGCGGCCGTCGCTGGCCGGCGCGACCGTCCGGTTCGCCGCCGACTGCGGAGCGCTCGCCTGAGCGGCGGCCTCCGAAGTCTCGGCCCCAGTCTCGGGAGCACGCGGCGCCGGCGCGGCGGGCGCCGTCGACGCGCTCTCCTCGACGGAGGCCGGCGGCGCGCTCGCCGGAGGGGTCGCGAAGCTTGCGCCCGAGCCCTGCTCCACCTCGAGCGCCGTGGGCGTTTCGGCCGCGGCCGGCGCATCGTTCGACGGCGGCGCATCGGCGTCCGCGCCCGCGCCGACCGGCGTCGCCGCGGCGAGCGCCGCGAGGCTGTCCTTGGGCGCCGGGACGATCTCGACCGCCGCGCTCGGATCGGCGCCGGCGGCGTTCCGCGGCAGCGCCTCCGAACCGCGCCCCACATTCGGCGGATAGGCCGGCGGCTCGGACGACAGACCGCCCGTCGCGCCCGGGCGAACCTCGAAATAGTCGAGCTCCAGCACCTGACGGCGCTCGGCGACGTCCTGATTGCGCATCGCGTCCGACACCAACGCGACGAACGCGTCCGAGCCGACGTCGCGGGACGCCAGATCGATGTCTTCGGCGGTCGGGCGTTCCGGCGCGGAGGTCGGCGTCGCGGCGCCCAGCTCGGCGGGACGCGCCCCCGAGACCTCCGAGTAGATCCGGCGGTTTTGATCCGGCAGCGTCAGCCCGCCCGCCTCGGCCGGCGCGCGCTTGTAGCCATCCGCCGCGGCGCGCAGCGCCGGGACGTCCGCCGGGTTCCGCACGCCGAGCCCATAGGCCCAGACCAGCGCGCCCACGAAGACGCCGAGCGACGCCGCAGCCCAGAACGCGGTCGCGAGCGCCCGCGCGACCCCGCCGCGCGGCCCATGGTCCGCGAACAGATCGCTCTCGCTCGAATGAACAGCCATCATCCAATCCCATCGGTTCGCCGGGGACGGGCTCTCGCGGCCCGATCCCGACGCGGCGCGCAGCGCCTTTGGCCCTCGATCGCATCCTACTTGGGCGGAGGGTGGAAAACGAAGTCTTAAAACCGTCGAAGTTTCGGCGAAGAGACGGCGAACGGCCCCCTCGTCGCCCAGAAGCCGCCGCATTGCCGTTGGCCGATCGGGCGGGGTGCGCCAGTTTCTCCTTCGTCTCGAGGCGCGACCGCTCGGCGCGCGCGACGGAGAGAACGGCTTGGGAACCGCGACGAAAACGATGGTCCTGTGGCTCGCGGCGCTGGTCCGCGGCGCCGTCGAAGCTCTGCTGCTCCCACCGGGCGCGCCGCGGTTCCGAGGACCGCCGCCGCGGGGATGGCCGGACCGGCGACGCCGCCGGCGCGAGATCCGCGCCTTCGACATTCGCCACGCCGACCTGATCGTGGTGCTGAGCTACATGGCGATCCTGCTCTCCGCCCCGGTGGCGGCGATGCTGATCCACGGCTTTTCGTAACCCGCGCTCCAGCCGGTCGCTCGCCGCGTCCCCGCCGCCGCCCGCCCGACGCGATCCGCGGCCTCCGGACCAGGGCGGCGCCGTCGCACCGAGGCTCTCGGCGCGCCGCCTATCGACCCCGCCGCCTCTCGACCCCGGCGCCCCCGCGCGCTATCCCGATCGCCGAGCGGGTCACCTCGGGGGAGCGGCGACGCCATGACAAGCGGCAAGATCTTCATCAACTATCGCCGCGAGGATGCGAAGCCCTGGTCCCTGCTGCTGTACAAGGCGCTGGCCCCCACCTTCGGCCCGGAGCGAATCTTCTACGACGTCGACACCATCCCCGCGGGCGCGGACTTCGTCGCCTTCCTGAACGCCCAGGTGGCCGAGGCCGACGTGCTCCTCGCCCTGATCGGCGACAAATGGCTGGAGGCGACCAACCCGGAGACCGGCCGCCGCCGGCTCGACGACCCCGCCGATTTCGTCCGCATCGAGATCGCCGCCGCGCTGGCCGACCCAGCCGTCCGCGTCATTCCGGTGATGCTCGACCAGACCCCGATCCCGTCGGAGGCCGCCCTGCCGGCGCTTCTGGCGCCGCTCTCCCGTCGGAACGCGGTCCGCCTGACCCATGAGCGCTTCGACGCCGACATGGGCGGCCTCACCCGCGCGCTTCAGACCGCGCTGACGGAGGCCGAACAGCGCCGCGCCGACGCCACCGCCCGCGACAGGCGACAGGCCGAGGCCCGCGCCGCGGAGGAAGCCGCCGCCGCGCGGCGGGCGGCCAGGGAGGAGCATCTCGCCGGGCTGTCGCCCGAGGAGGTCGCCAAGGCCGAAGAGATGGCCAACTGGCAGTACATTCAGGCCAAGGACGACCCCGACCTGTTCCGCGATCATCTGGCCCGCTTCCCGACCGGCGCCTCGAGCCCCTGGGCGACGGAGAAGCTGGAGACGCTGGCCTGGGCCCGCCTCGACGCGGGCGCGCCGGATGAAGCCGCCCTGGATGCGTTCCTGTCGGATTTCCCAACCGGCGCCCACGCGGCGGCCGCGCGCGCCCGCCGCGACGCTTTGCGCGCCGAAGCCGCGGCCGAACAAGAGGCGGCCCGGCGCTTGGCCGAGGCCGAAACTGCTTGGGGCGCGGTGAAGGACAGCGCCGATCCCGCCACCCTCCGCGCCTTCGCCGCCCAACACCCGGACAGCCCCCACGCCGCCGAGGCCGCGCGCCTCGCCCGCGCCCTCAGCAGGGGCGGCTGGACCCGCCGGGCGGCCCTTGTCGGCGTGGGCACCGTCGGTTTAGGGGGCGCCGTCGCCGCCTACGAGAACCGTCGTTGGATCCGAGCATGGGCGCTAGACAGCTCCCTGCGCACCCTCAGAGGCCACACCTCTGTGGTCGACTCCGTCGCCATCGCCCCCGACGGAACCCGCGCCCTCAGCGGCGCCGGCGACCGCACCCTCATCCTCTGGGATCTCGCCACCGGCCAAGCGCTCCGCACCTTCAAAGGCCACACCAACTCGGTCCTCTCCGTCGCCCTCACCCCGGACGGAACCCGCGCCCTCAGCGGCTCCGACGACAACACCCTCAAACTCTGGGATCTCGCCTCCGGCCGAGCCCTCCGCACCTTCAAAGGCCACACCCTCCCGGTCTCCTCCGTCGCCATCACCCCGGACGGAACGCGCGCCTTAAGCGGCTCCTATGACATCACCGTCCGCGTCTGGGACATCACGGGCTGATGCGCCCGGGTCGGAGCGCCGACTCGTTAAGATTTGATGAATCGCGATGGCCCTCCGGTGCGCGCGCGCTTTCGGTCTCAAGGCCGCCGGCGCGATCCGAACCGGGTCGACGGCCTCAGCGGCGGACCACCACCATGTCGCAGGGCGGGTCGCGCAGCAGGCCCTCGGTGAAGCCGCCGAGGCTGCTCAGCGACAGCGTCCAGCGCCCATGCGCGCCCACCGCCAGCAGATCCGCCTTGCTCCGCGCCATCGCGGCCGACAGCGCGCCGGACAGCCCGGTCGCCGTCAGCACCGGCGGATCGCACGCCTCGGGCAGCCCCGCCTCCGCGAGCCAGGCCGCCATCTCCCGCCGCGCGGCCTCGAGGAATGGCGCGATCTCCTCCGGGCTGCCATGCGGCGCGAGATATCCGCGAAACGGCACATGGACCGAGTGGAAGGTCGAGATCCGGGCCCCGGGCGCGAGCGCCGCCGCCATCTCGGCCGCGGCGACGCAGGCGGGCGACGCGTCGAGCCCGCAGACGGGCCGCTCATACGCATGATCGACCGCGTCGACCACCAGCAGGATCGGCCGGCGCCCGCCCCGGACCAGACGCTCCAGCGTCGTCCCGCCGAACATATCCGCCAGCGGCCGCGGACGGTGCCGACCCAACACCAGCAGATCGGCGTCGATCTCGTCCGCGATCTCGTGCAGCCGCGTCAGCGGGTCGCCGACCTCGACCCGGATCGTATGCGGATGCGCGGAGATCGACGCGGCGAGCCGCCCGAGTTCCGCGCCGCCCTCCTCCAGCATGCGGCGCGCCATCTCCTCCGGCAGATCCTCGTCGACGATATGCGCGATCGTCAGCTCGGCCCCGTCGCGTTCGGCGAGCTTGAACGCCCTGCGCAGCGGCCGTTCCGATCGGATCGAGAGGTCGGAGGCGATCAAGATGCGGTCCATGGACGGCTCCTTCCAACGGCGCACTGGGAACCTCTTCAGATTGAGCGTCTTCATCCTTCTCCGCAACCGATACCGATGCGAGAGAGCCGCCGTCCCCGCCGCGCAGCGACGACGCCGAGGCGAACGGCGCGGCCCGCGCCGAGGAAGAAGACGCCGCGGCCGCAGGACACGACCTTAGGACACGGCTGCAGGACGGCGCGCGGCGGCCATGCTAGGGGATGCCGATGTCCGACCCGACCCGCCCGCGCCTGCCCCCGAACCAGGGCCTGATCCAGAACCCCGCCCGCTGGCCCGTGGTCGGCGAGGCCGCGCCCCGCGCCGGCGACGATCGCCCCTGGACCATCCGGATCGACGGCCTCGCCGCCCGCCCCGCGACCATCGCGCTCGACGACCTCCGGGCCGGATCCATCGAGCGCCGCACCCTCGATTTCCACTGCGTCACCCGCTGGTCGAAATTCGACATGACCTTCGTCGGCGCGCCCCTCTCGCCGCTGCTCGACGCCGCCGGCCCCGCCGCGGAGGCCCGCTGGATCCGCTTCATCGCCCGCTCCGACCGGGACCATGACACGAGCCTCTCCCTCGACGACGCCCGCGCCCTCGACCCGCTCATCGCGTTTGCGGTCGATCTCGGCGACGGCGCGGGCGAACGCCCCCTGCCCTCCGAGCATGGCGGCCCGGTCCGCGTGATCACGCCGGGAAAGTACGGCTACAAATCCCTGAAATGGCTCGAGCGGATCGAGATCCGGGCGGAGCCGAAGCGCGGTTACTGGGAGAGCGGCCCCGGCTATCACGACAACGCCGACCCGTGGGCGGAGGAGCGCTATGTCTCCGGGAACGTGCCGCCCGATCTGCGCGACCGGATGATCGCCGCGCGGCGGATCGGCCCGCGAGAGCTGGTCTCGGTCGATTTCCGCGGCGCCGATCTCGACGATCTGGCGGCGCCCGACAGCCGGCTCCGCAACTGCCGCTTCGACCGCGCCCGGCTCCGCCGCGCCGATTTCCGCAGCGCCAACCTCTCGAACGCCTCGTTGCGCGAGGCCGATCTGAGGGACGCCGATCTGACGAGGGCGGACCTGGAGGGCGCCGATTTCTCGGGCGCCGACCTGACCGGCGCGCGGCTCGGCGGCGCGAGCCTGTTCGGCGCAACCTTCCACGATCCCGCCGCGGGCCTTTCCGCAAGCCTGTCCCCGGGAGCGCTCGAGCCCGCGCAGATCGGGGCGCTGGTCGACGACCAGGCCGCCTATGTCCGCTCAGTCATGGACTGAGCGCGCCTGACGCGCCGCTCGCCGCTCGCGAGGGCGGCGCGCGCGTCAACTCCCGTCGACCAGGATGATCCTCAAATCGTTGACGTTGGTCCCGGTCAGCCCGGTGCGCAGATCGTCGCCGATCGCCGCAAACAGCGAACCGCTGTCGTGCCGCGCCAGATGATCCTCCGGATCGAGCCCCCGCTCGCGCACCCGGCGCAGCGTGTCGGGCAAGATCAGCGCGCCCGCCACCGGATCGCCCGAGACCGACGGCGCGCCGTCCGCCCCGTCCGTATCGATCGCGAGCGCGCGGACCCCTTCGGCCCCGTCGAGCCCGAGCGCCAGCGCCAGCGCATACTCTCGGTTCGGCCCGCCCCGCCCGGATCCCGCCGAGAGCGTCACTGTCAGCTCGCCGCCCGAGAGCAGCGCGACCCGTCGCCCCGCAGCCCGCCGCGTCAGCGCGATCCGCGCATGCTTCGCCCCGATCTCCGCCGCCGGCCCTTCGATCTCCGCCCCGAGGATCTCGACCGTCCAGCCCTCCGCCCTGAGCGCCGCCTCCGCCGCGGCGAGGCTCTGCGCGGGCGCGACGATCACTTTGAACTCGGCCTGCTCGAACGCCGGATCGCCGGGTTTCGGGGTCTCCGCCGACGCCTCGCGCCAGAGCCGATCCGCCGGCAGATAGCGAAAGCTCTCCTGCCCCCGCGCCTTCGGATCGTAGCGCACCGGCGTCGCCCGCTCCGCGCCCGGCTCCGTCGGCAGCGCCAGCCGCGGCCCCTCCGGCCCGCCGAGACCGTATTTCAGCGCCACCCGACGCGCATCCGCCAACGTGCTCGGATCCGGCGCCGTCGGGCCCGAGGCGATCACCGCCGGATCGTCGCCCGGCACGTCCGAGACGGCGAGCGTCAACAGCCGCGCCGGCGCGATCGCCTGCGCCAGCCGCCCGCCCTTGAAGGCTGAGAAGCGCTTCCGCACCGCGTTGATCTCGTCGATCGAGGCGCCTGAGGCGAGCAGCGCGTCATTGAGCGCCTGCTTATCGGACAGGCTCACCCCCTCGATCGGCGCCACCGCGAGCGCCGAGCCCCCGCCCGAGACCAGCGCCAGGGCGAAATCCTCGGGCCCGAGCGTCTCGGCGAGATCCAGCATCGCCCGCGCCGCCTGTTCGGAGCCGTCGTTCGGCACGGGGTGGGCGCCCTGGATCACGCGGAAGGGTCCGATCGAGCGGACCGTTTCGGGGCTGACCGCGACGCCGACGAGCCGGGCCCCGAGCGCCTCGCCCCAGGCCTCGGCGACCGCCGCCGCCATCGGCGCCGCCGCTTTGCCGAGCGCGAACACCGCGACCCGCCCCTCGGCCGGGATCTCCGGCAACGCGGCCCGCGTCGCCGCGGCCGGATCGGCCGCCCGCACCGCCGCCTTGGCCGCCCGCAGCATCGGTCCCGCGCCGAACAGCGGCGCGACTGCGCTCTCCTCGTTCCCGCGATCCGGACGCATCGGGATCTCCTGCGAATAGGGCCTCGCACGGCGTCCCGCGCTCTGGCATCACCGGGCGCACCCGGCCCGCTTCAAGACGGAGCAAGCATGCGAGACCGCCCGCCGCAAGATCCCGCTCCCATCGAGCCCGCGAACGCGTCGAGCGCTGCGGCCGATTTTCCCCCGCTCCCGCCCGCCGACGCGGTCGTTGAGCGGCGCGAGGGCCCGTCCGCCGCGCCGATCCTCCTCCTCTGTGACCACGCCTCGAACGCGATCCCGGCGGATCTCGGCGGCCTGGGGCTCAGCGACGCCGATCGAAACCGCCACATCGCCTATGACGTCGGCGCCCGCGGCGTGACCCTCGCCCTCGCCGAGGCGCTCGCCGCGCCCGCGATCCTCTCGACCTTCTCGCGCCTGGTGATCGATCCGAACCGCGACGAGCGCGATCCGACCGTGCTGATGCGCCTCTACGACCGCTCGATCATCGCCGGCAACCGCCATGCGGACGCGGCGGAGAAGGAGCGCCGGCTCGCACGCTTCCACCGCCCCTACCACCGCGCCGTCGGCGAGGCGATCGCCCTGGCCGAGGCGACGCTCGGCCGCGCGCCGCTGATCGTCTCGATCCACAGCTTCACCGCCCAGCTGGCCGGCCGCCCGCCCCGCCCCTGGCAGGTCGGCGTGCTCTGGGACCAGGACCGCGCGACCGCCCAAGCCCTGCTGGCGCGTCTCCGCGCCGAGCCCGACCTCTGCGTGGGCGACAACGAGCCCTACAAGGGCGCGCTGCCGGGCGACACGATGGATCGCCATGGAAACGCCCGGAACGTTCCCCATGTGTTGATCGAGGTGAGAAACGATCTGATCGATGCGCCGGCGTCCCAGCGCGCCTGGGCGCGACGGCTCGCGCCGATGATCGCCGAGCTCGCGGCGACGGCCCCCGCCGGACCCGACGCGGCGCCGCGTTGAACGGCGGAGCATCCATCGGCTTGAGAGGCGTGAACGGCGGGAGGCGGAGCGGACGCATGGCGAACAGGGCTCGGGACCAAAGGATCCGCGCGACCGGGACGGCGCTCGCGCTCGCGCTCAGCTTGGCCGCCTCGCCCGTCCTCGCCGAGACCTCTCCGCGCCTCGGCCCGCTGCAAGGCCCGCCCTCGCCCTGGGCCGCGCAGGAGGAGCGCGAGCGGGCCGCCAAGCTGTTCGGCGCGATCCGGCGGACCCTCGACGAGGCGGCGACCGAACGTCAGGCCCAGCAGAGCGCGCCCGACGGCCCGATCGAAGACTTCCTGCTCCGCCAGTTCGGCGCCGACCAGAACAGCCGCGTTCGGGATCTTCTGGGCTCCGCCTTCGAGATGATCACCGACACGCCCGTCGTCGAGATGCAGGGCGAGATCCGCGCCGCGCGCGAGCAGATCGCCCGGATGAAGACGCAGATCGCCGAGCTGAAAGAGCGCCGGATCTCCGCGCCCGACGACGCCGGCGTCAGCGGCTGGGTCGGCATCGCCGAGGATCGCGCCTCGATCTCCGACGACATCGAGGCGCTCGAGGAGAGCATCCAGGGCCAGCAGGCCAAGATCGAAGCGATCAAGGGGCGTTTCGGCCGCGCCATGGCCGAGGCCGGCGCCCCGATGCCGCCCGAGCAGATCGACCTGCTTCTTGAAAGCGTGACCGGCGAGGATCTGGTCGCCCTCGCCGCCGCCTATCAGGCGGTGCGCGGCGTCTCGGACCAGCTCCGCCGCCTGATGGACGAGAGCGGCGAGGATCTGGCCGTCGCCAAGCGCTACTACGGCATGCACACCGCGCTGATCGCGCTGCTGGTCGAGGCTCAGAACCGCTTCCTGGCCGAGGTGGACGGCCGCTACCTGCCGCGCCTGACCGAGATCGAGCGCGACATCCAGGCCGCGGCGGTCGAGACCCAGCGTCTGCTCCGCGACGACCCGACCCCCGCTCAGCGCCGCGCGCTCGAGGCCAACGCCGAGAGCCAGCAGGTCGCGATCGAGGCGCTGCGCCTCTACCGCGAGCACCTCCTGCGCCAGCGCGAACAGGTCAAAGAGGCTCGGGACCGCACCGCCAAAGAGCTGCGGGTCGCCGACAACACGCTGCGCACCGTCGAGGCGAGCTTTCAGCTGAAGCGCCTGATGGACAGCGCCGCGACCAGCTTCAATGCGCTGCAGTCGCTCGAGTTTCCGGGTCTGGAGCGGGTTTTCGAGAACGAGCAGCTCCGCCAGGAGTTCCGCAACTTGACCGACAAGCTCGAGCCCAACTCCTGACGCCTCCGGGCGCCGCGGTCACGATACGGCGGCGCGCGTCGCCACGGGCCGCCCCAACAGGTCGCGGTCGAACAGCGCCCGCGTGCCCGGCGCGTAAGCGATCGCCAGCATCGCGCCCCAGGCGGTCGCCGCCAGGATCTCGAGCAGCATGATCGCATTGTTGGTCGTAAAGGGCGGAAAATCGGGCCGCGCCAGCCGTCCCACGACGGCGAGCACGGTCAGCGCCACCATGAACGCCCCAGACCAACGCCAGCGCCGCCAGAGCGGGACCGCCCCGACCAGAAACACGCCCGCCGTGATCAGCAGCGTCTGATCCCCCTTGGCGAGCTCCGGCTCCAGCGCCCGCGTGTAGGCGAGATCGCGCCAGGTCCAGGCGACGAGATCGCAGACGATCGAACCCACCAGCAGGGCTCGGAACCAGGCGAGGACGGTCATGGGCTGTCTCCGGTTGCGTCGCTCAGCAAACTGGCCGCCCGGAGAGAAAAATCCAGCCGCATCGGCGCCCGCGCCCGCAAGCGCCGCCGCGTCCAGGCCCGCCCGTGGCGGCCGCGTCTCAGAGGCTGCGCCCGAAGCGCGCCGCAAGCCGCGCCGCCCGCCGCCGCGCCCAGGCGGCCGCCCGGATCAGCGGATCGGGATGCCGCTCCGCCGCCGCGTCGCGCGCCACCAGGCGTTTCAGAACGGTCTCGGGCGCGCACGGCTTCCCCGACAGAGGGTCGAGATAGCGCGGATAGAGCAGATAGGCCGCCGCCGCGAGCGTCGTTCGATCCGGCCGCGCGGCGCGGCGCAGGGGCAGGCCCTCAGGCGGCGTTCCGAGATCTTCGGTCAGCCCCCATCCCGCATAAAACGGCCAGCCGAGGCACACCGCCCGCTTGCCGCGGATCAGCGCCTCGAACCCCATGAGAGACGTCATGGTCCAGATCTCCGCGGCCCGGTCGAGCAGCGGCCCCGCCGGCCCGTCGGGGACCACCGCGTCGGCGAGCCTCTCGGTCTCCGCACCCACCCGTCCCGGCCGATAGCCCGCGACCACGTCCGGATGCGGTCGCCAAATGAGATAGGCGTCGGGCCGCCCCGCCCGCGCCGCGCGGAGCAGCGCGGCGTTGGTGCGGATCCCGTTCGGGCTCGCCCCGAGCCGCACGGAGGCGTCGGTCTCGACCTGTCCGACCACCAGCACGGTCTCGCGATCGACGGCGCATCGCAGCGACCCCGCCGGCGCCGACGCGCCTCGCGGTTCGTCGATGCGGCGACCGACGCGGGGCTGACGAAGTATGCGGGCGAGCGAGGCGCGTCGGCGCCGGCGGGGTCGCTGCGATGCGCCGTCGATCGCGAGACCGTG
>JBCBRF010000079.1:0-17132 GCA_039819865.1 Pseudomonadota bacterium
CCGGCCCCTCGACGCCCGGCGAGAACAGCGACACGTCGCCGACCGCAAGCGTCCGGCCGAGCTTCAACACCCGCGCCAACGTCACCTATGCGATTCCGCCGAGGCGGTCGGACGGCGCGACCCTCGCGCTCCCCCCGGCGCGCGCGGCGACGCCGCCCCCGATCGGGTTCTCCCAGCCCGCGCGCCCCGCGCCGATCCAGCCCGACCGGAGCGTCGCGACCCGCGTCCGCCCGACGCCGCCCCGCCCGATCCGAGGAAAACCGCCCGGGCGGGGGCGGTGAAAATTGGGGTATCATGCAACCCCATGCGCAAGATGCTGGCGAATTGGGGAAATTTCAGCGATTTGGCGCTTGCTTTGATTGGGGCCCGCGCGTATCACCTCGCTGGTCGCGCGCTCCTCGGGGCGCGCGTTCGCGTTTCGCTTCGGCGCGCCGGCCGCGCGGCCCGACAGTTGGATGAACCGATGAAGACCTACTCCGCAAAACCGTCGGAGATCGAAAAGCGCTGGATCCTGGTCGACGCCGAGGGCGTCGTGCTGGGCCGGCTCGCTGCGATCGTCGCGACCCGCCTCCGCGGCAAGCATAAGCCGACCTACACCCCGCACATGGACGACGGCGACAACGTCATCGTCGTGAACGCCGACAAGGTCCAGCTGACCGGCCGCAAGCGCGAGCAGCAGCTGTTCCACTGGCACACCGGCTATCCGGGCGGAATCAAGTCGCAATCCCCGCGGGAGACCCTCGAGGGCAAGCATCCCCAGCGCGTCATCGAGCGCGCAGTGAAGCGCATGATGCCGGGCGGCCCGCTCAGCCGGAAGCAGCTGAGCAACCTCCGCGTCTACGCCGGCCCCGAGCATCCGCACGAGGCGCAGCAACCCGCGCCCCTCGACGTCAAGGCGATGAACAAGAAGAACGCCCGCGCCTGAGCGCTGCCGGCGGAGCACAGCAACGGAGATCTGCCTTGGCGGATGAGATCAAATCCCTCGAAGAT
The DNA here is from genome assembly GCA_039819865.1 of Pseudomonadota bacterium. Classification (GTDB taxonomy): domain Bacteria; phylum Pseudomonadota; class Alphaproteobacteria; order Rhodobacterales; family Rhodobacteraceae; genus JBCBRF01. Next base: position 991 of record JBCBRF010000079.1, read on the forward strand.
CTGAAGGGCGCGGTGGCCGCGGCCGACGATGCGGCGGTCGCCGACGGCGACGTCGCCGAGATGGTCCTCGACCCTCAGCCCCTGCGTGAGCCGGTGCGCGACTCGCTCGGCCGCTCCTATGCGACCGGCAAGCGCAAAGACGCGGTCGCGCGCGTCTGGGTGATGCCGGGCACGGGCCGCATCATCGTGAATAAGAAGGACGGCGACGAGTATTTCGCCCGCCCCGTGCTCCGCATGGTGGTGCGCCAGCCCTTTTCGGTGGCCAATGTCAGCGGCCAGTTCGACGTGAAATGCACCGTTTCGGGCGGCGGTCTGTCGGGCCAGGCGGGCGCCGTGAAGCACGGCATCAGCCAGGCGCTCTCGCTCTACGATCCGGAGCTGCGCCCGGCCCTGAAGCGCGCCGGCTTCCTGACCCGCGACAGCCGCGTGGTCGAGCGGAAGAAGTATGGCCGGCGCAAAGCGCGCCGGAGCTTCCAGTTCTCGAAGCGCTGATCGCGCGCGCCGCAGGCGCCGAACGATCACGCGAGAGTCAGCCAGAGGCGGTCCGTCGGGCCGCCTCTTCGCATTTGCGAACAACGTTCGGAAATTGACCCGGAGCTTTCCCTAGGGCAAACGGACAGACCTTCGCCGGCGCAGACCTTGCGACGGGACGCGCTGAAAGCGATCGCCATCGCACGCCGCGCGGCCTCCGCAACGACTGTCCGGCGGGTCGTCGAATATCCGAGCGCCGCGAGAGAACGCCGATGCCTGCATCCTCACCGCACCAACCCAAACCGCACCAACCCAAGCGATTTACGCCCGGAGCGGCCTCCGCGCCGGCGATCTCCACGCCGGAGAGCTTGGGCGGCGGCAGCCCTGACGAGATCACCTACGCGACCGGCGCCCGCACCCGCGTCGGGCGCGCGCTCATCCGCAGCATCGAGAACATCACCGGCCGCCCCCGCCTGATCCGGATGGCGCTCGACTACCAGCGCGAGATGGCGCAGGGCAAGACGTTCTGGGAGGTGATGGTCTCGCGCTACAAGGTGACGCTCGACCTGCCCGGCCGCGGCCTCGCCAACATCCCGACCGACGGTCCGCTGGTCTGCGTCGCGAACCACCCGTTCGGCATCCTGGACGGTCTGACCTTTGGCCACATCATGGCCAAGACGCGCCCGGATTTTAAGATCCTCGCCAATTCGGTGTTTGTGAAGGCGCCGGAGGTCGAGCCGCACATTCTGCCGATCGACTTCGCCGAGACCCGCGAGTCCGTGAAGCTGAACATCGAGACCCGCAAGAAGGCGCTCGAGTATCTGAAGGCCGGCGGCTGCATCGGCGTGTTCCCGGGCGGCACGGTCTCGACCGGCTCGAAATTCTACAAGCAGCCCTTCGATCCGGAGTGGAAGACCTTCACCGCGAAGCTGATCCAGAACTCGGGCGCCTCGGTGACCCCGATGTATTTCGTCGGCCGGAATTCCCGCCTGTTCCAGGTGGCGAGCCACCTGTCCGACACGCTGCGGCTCGCGCTTCTGATCAACGAGTTCGACAACCGCGTCGGCGAGGCGGTGACGGTGGTGATCGGCGAGCCGATCCCGCCCGAGACCATCGCGCGCTATCGCGGCGACTCGCGCGGCCTGATGCGCTTCCTGCGCTCGCACACCTATTCGCTCAGCCCCACGCCGATCCGCATCGAAATCGGCAAGCAGTGGGACTGAGCGGCCTTCAAGAGGACGCTGGAGGGGGCGGGGCGCTCTCCCGCCCCTGAGAGCCCGCCGCCTCCGACCTCCCTCGGAGAAGCCCACCCCGAGCGCCCCGCCCGGCGCCGAGACGAACCGCTCGCGCGCGAGGCTTGCGCGAGGCGGTCCCCGATGGGAGATCTCGGCGGGCGGGAGCGGCTGAGCTCCCCCGCGCGGCTGAGGATCGGCGATGGCGATCGGGGTGTTCGACAGCGGTCTCGGCGGGCTCACCGTGCTCCGCGCCCTGACCCGCGCGCTGCCGAACCAGCCCTTCGTTTATCTCGGCGACAACGCCGCGGCGCCCTATGGCGCGCGCACGCCGGAGGAGGTCCGGGCGCTGACCGTGGCGGGCGTCGAGGCTCTGTTCGCGACCGGCTGCCGCCTGGTCCTGCTGGCCTGCAACACGGCCTCCGCCCTCGCGCTCCGGCCGCTCCAGCAGGACTGGCTGCCGAACCAGGCCGCAGGACCCGACGGCGTCGCGCCGCGCGTGTTGGGGGTCTTCGTGCCGATCGTCGAGGTCGTCACCGGTCGGCCCTGGATGGCCGCGCACCCGCCCTCCGAAGCGCCGGGCGGCCGGCGGCGCATCCTGTTCTTCGCCACCCCCGCGACCGTCGCGAGCGGCGCGTTCCCGCGCGAGGTCGCGGCCCGGGCGACCGGCCTCGCCGTCGCCTCGATCCCCTGCCCGGGCCTGGTCGACGCCCTCGAGGCCGGCGACGAGGCGGCGGCGGAGGCGGCGGTCGCCGACGCCGTCGCGACCCTCGGCCCGGACGACGCGGACGCCGAGGCGGCGATCCTCGGCTGCACCCATTACCCGCTCGCCTACGCCGCCTTCCGCCGCGCGCTGCCCGATGCGACCGCGATCCTGTCCCAGCCCGACATCACCGCCGCGAGCCTCGCGCGCTACCTGGAGCGCCGGCCCGAATACGAGAGCCTCTGGCGGCCGGGCGGCGCGCCGCAGCTTCGCTGCTTCACCACCGGCGATCCGGCGCATGTCGGCGCGCTGGCCGCGCGGTTCTACGGCGAGCCGCTCCCCTTTCAATCCTGGGCAGCGTCACGGGCTTGAAGCCCGCCCGCGGCGATCCGCGGACGCTCCCCCGACCATGGACAGCGCGCGCCGCGCCCCTTAGACCGCGGGTCTCACCGAACGAGGCGCGCGCGTCTCGGCCATCCGGAGGCGACCCCGATGAACGCTACGACCGGCTCCAAAGGCGAGATCCGCTGCGCGATCCTCGGCGCCAGCGGCTACACCGGCGCGGAGCTGGTGCGCCTGATCGCGGGCCATCCGAGCTTCCGCGTCGCCGCGCTCACCGCCGACCGGAAGGCCGGACTGCCCTACGCGCAGGTCTACCCGCATTTCGCCCATCTCGCGCTGCCGGACCTGGTGGCGATCGACGAGGTCGACTTCTCCGAGATCGACCTCGCCTTCTGCGCGTTGCCCCACGCGACCAGCCAGGAGGTCGTCTCCGCCCTGCCGCGGGATCTGAAGATCGTCGATCTGTCCGCGGATTTCCGTCTCCGCGACCCCGCCGCCTACGCCGAATGGTACGGCCGCGAGCACTCGGCCCTCGATCTGCAGGCCGAGGCGGTCTACGGCCTGACGGAGTTCTACCGCGCAGAGATCCGCGCCGCACGCCTCGTCGCCGGCACCGGCTGCAACGCGGCGACCGGCCTCTACGCCGTGCTGCCGCTCCTCTCCGCCGGCGTGATCGACCCCGACGAGATCGTCATCAGCCTGGTCACCGGCGTCTCCGGCGCCGGACGCTCCGCGAAGGAGAACCTGCTCCACGCCGAGGTGTCGGAGGGGACCGGCGCCTACGCGGTCGCGGGCCATCGCCATTCCGCGGAGTTCGAGCAGGAGTTCTCGAAGGCCGCCGGACGCCCGGTCGCGTGCACCTTCCTGCCGCATCTGCTGCCGCAGAACCGCGGCATCCTGGCGAGCGTCTATGTCCGGGGCGACGCCGATGCGATCCACGCCGCGCTGGTCGAGCGCTACCGGGGCGAGCCTTTCCTGCACGTCCTGCCGCTCGGCGAGGCCCCGGCCACCCGCCATGTGCGCGGCTCGAACTTTTGCCGTCTCGGCGTCGCCGCCGACCGCCGGCCGGGCCGAGCCATCGTCTTCTCGACCCTCGACAATCTGGTGAAGGGCGCCTCCGGCCAGGCGATCCAGAACGCCAACCTGCTGATCGGCCTCGACGAGACAGCGGGCCTCCTGCAAGCCCCGCTGTTCCCGTAATCCCATGCCGGTCCGTCGCATCAAACGGGTCCGCGAGCGGGTCGGAGCGCGGGTCGAGGCCGCCATCCAGCCGAAGCGCCAGGCGGTGGAGCGGGTCTGGAGCGATGTCCGCATCCTCTGGCCCGTGCGCCTCGTCCTGGTCGCCTGGCGCCGTTTCAAGGAGGACGACAGCTTCGCGCTCGCGGGCTACCTCGCCTACACGGGCCTGCTGTCCTTCTTCCCGTTCCTGATCTTCATGGTGATGAGCGGCTCCTACATCGTCGGGCAGGAGCGCAGCCTCGCCACGGTGCAGTATTTGTTCGAGCTGTCGCCGCCGGAGGTCTCCGGAGCGCTTCGGCCGGTGTTCGAGGGCATCATCGAGAGCAAGACGGGCTTTGCGGCCGCGATCTCCGCGATGGTCGGCCTCTGGGCGGGCTCGAACGCCTTTGAGGCGGCGCGGATCGGCTTCAACAAGGCCTATGACGTGAAAGAGGACCGCCCTTTCATGAAGCGGCGGCTTCAGAGCCTGACGCTCGCCGCCGCCGCCGCATCGGTCTTCGTGCTGCAGGCCTTCCTGATCGTGCTGTGGCCGCTTATCAGCAATCTGCTCGAGGGCGATCCGCTTCGGAACATGGATTTCGAGAGCTTCGACCTGCTGCGCTACGTGGTCGGCATGCCGCTGTTCATGGTGCTGCTGTCGATCCTGCACAGCCGCCTGCCGCGCGGCCGGCGCCGGGGGTTCATGCTGCACGTCCGCACCGAGCATGGCGAGGACTGGGCGATCTCGATCGTCCCGGGCGTGATCGCCAGCACCTTGCTCTGGTTCCTCGGCGCCACCGCATTCTCGCTCTATCTGCGCTTCGCGCCGTCCTTTGCGGGGAACTACGGCGCGATGGCGGGCGTCGTGATCACGCTGCTGTTCTTCTATATGAGTTCGATCGTCATCTTCTTCGGCGCTCAGATCAACATCGCGCGCGAGGAGCTGCGTCGGAAGCGCTCGATCCATGGCGGCGCGCTGAGCCCGGAGACCGAGCGCTTCGCGGCGCAAACCCGGATGGCGCCGGACACAAGCCCCGACACAAACCCCAGCGCAAGCCGCTCGGAGGCCTCGCCGCCGATCAGCGGAGATCCGCCCCCGGTCCGCGACGCCGACCGCGGCGCGTCGACGCCCCGCCGTGACGCCTCCTGAGCGCGGCTGGAGCGTCGGCGTCCGGGCCTATCTCGGGGCCGCGATCCGCGCGCTGCTGGCCGCCGCCCTGATCATGAACGTCGTCGCCTTCGCCGATCCCGACAACTACCGCGGCTACTGGCGCTGCCCGCCCGATCAGCGGCTCCACCGCTGCGCGCCTCAGGCCCTGCTCGGCTGGCCCGGTCTCATCGCGGGCGAGCGTATCGACCGCCGATGAGCGACCCCGGGCGCCGAGCCTCGGGGTTTGCGAGCCTCGGGGTTGGGATGAGTGCGCGCGGGCGGCGGCGCTCGGTCCCGCAAAGCCGCGACAAATTCGCCGTCCGCGCCCTGAAATCGCCCTCAACCCTCCGCCAGAGGCCCCGATCCTGCGGGTGAGGTTGTCCAGACCCCGCGACGCGCCGTAGATTGCGATTTCGAACGAGCGCGAACGGGGACGCGCGAACTGGGCGGAGCGCAACGGCGGAGGGCGGGGATGATGAGACGGCTCAAATATCTGTTCGGCGTGACCAAGGAGGCGTTCCGGCGCTTCGAAGACGACGACCATGTGGCTTACGCGGGTTACATGGCCTTCACGCTGCTTCTGTCCTTCGGCCCCTTTGTGGTCTGCCTGATCCTCGCCGCCGAGGCGCTCGCCCCGGAGTCGGTGGACTCTCTCAAAGGCATGATCGTCGCCTTCAAGGACGGCATGCTGATCCCCGACAACATGGCGAGCGTCCTCCTCGGCGTGATCGAGGCGGTCTCTTCCGACAGCGGCGCGCAGAACGAGAACATCATTCTGGTGGTGATCTCTGGCCTTGTCGGACTTTGGGCGGGCTCGAACGCCTTCGAGAGCGCACGCAAAGGCTTCAACGAAGCCTATGACGTTCGCGACAAGCGCGGCTTCTCGATCAAGCGCCTGCAGTCTTTGCTGCTGGCGGCGGTGATGGCCTCGCTGTTCATCATGCTGTCCCTCGCCATCGTGATCACCTCGCTCACGCTCGGCGTGCTCGGCGCCTCGCAGGAGGCCGGCCAGCACATGGCGATCTATCTGGTCCCCGCCCTGTTCGGCGCGCCGCTCTTCCTGGTCCTGCTGATCGGCATCCATCTGACCCTGCCGAGGGGCTTCGCGCGACGCTGGTCGCTCTATCTCTGGGCGCAGGACGAGACCGCCGACGCCCGCGCCGTGCGCGTGCCGGTGCTGCCGGGCGTCTTCATCAGCGCGATCCTGTGGCTCCTGGGCGCGATCGGCTTCTCCATCGCGCTCTCGACCATCATGTCGCTTGAGGGCAAGCATGGCGGCCTCGCGGGCGTGGTCGCGACGCTGCTGTTCTTTTACATGTCCTCGGCGATCATCTTCCTGGGCGCGCAGATCAACATCGCGATCGCGACCATCGGCGCCGACGGCAAGCCGGTCTGGCCGCACCCCTCCTTCGAGCAACGCCCCGAGGATTACGATCCCCGCAAAGACGAAGCCTTTGTCGTCTTGACCTTGTACCGGCCCAAAGGGAATCCGATCTCCCGCTTGTGGCACTATCTGGTGGGCGGGACGGTCGTGGATCCGACCCTGGCGGAGGCCGAAGGGGTCGAGATCAGCGACGACGAACTGGCCGCGATGATGCGCCGCCGGCCGAAATCGAAACCGGGCGCGCGCGGGCTGCAGGAAGTCCGCCTCGACCCGGCGGAGTAGCGGAAAGGCGACCCGGCCGCCATCCGGGCGGCGGCGCTGAGGAGCGTCGAGGACGCCGTGAGAGAGGACGCCGTGAGAAACGAGGAACGACCGATATGAGCGACGGCGGCGTGAAGCGGACGCCTGGATTGAAGCGTCGGCGTCGGACGCAAGTGATCGCGTTCGGCGCGGGCGCGCTGGCTTTGGCCGCGGTGCTGGCGGGTTTCGCGTTCAACGACAACATCGTCTTTTTCGTGCCGCCGACCGAGCTGCTGGAGAAGGCGGAGGCCGGCGAGATCGAACCCGGACGCCGTCTGCGCGTCGGCGGTCTGGTGGAGGAGGGCACCTACGAGAAGGGGTCTGACGAGGCGATCAGCTTCCGCGTCACCGACAATCAGACCTCGCTGCCGGTCTCCTATGTCGGCGTGGTGCCGGACCTGTTCCGCGAGGGGCAGGGCGTGGTCGCCGAGGGCTATTTCATCCAGGGCCGCTTCCAGGCCGAGCGCATCCTCGCCAAGCATGACGAAAAATACATGCCGCGCGAAGTGACCGACGCGCTCAAGAAGGATGGGCAGTGGAAGCCTGAATGACCGCCCACGCCGCCGCGTCGGACGGAGCGGCGGCGTCCAGCATCGTCTCCACATAGTGCGAGCACATCCGATGAAACGCCCGGTCGGCCGCGTACCAGCGCTCGAGATTGGCGATCGCCCGTTCCGACAACGGCGGAACGCCGCTGTAGTCGTTGACATGTTCGCGGCCGCTTTCGATCGCCGTCGCCGCCAAGCGCGCGTCGATCCCGAGCGCGGTCATGAAGCGCCCCCAATCCTCGGACAGATGCTCCTGGCGCAGAATGGCGAGGGGCGGCTGCGCCTCGAGAAACGCCCCCCGGCGCGCGAACCACTCCGCCTGACCGCGAAACACATGGACGATCGACAGCATGGCCGCCGTCGCGGCGCGGCCGTCGGCGTCGTCCCGGAACAGCGCCTCGGCCAGATCGTTGGCGTGCTCGAACCGCTCGAACGCCCGACGTTCATCGTCCGACCAGGGGCTGTCATAGCGCGGCCGCCCCTGGCGCTTGCGGCTGTAGAAGCCGGAGCGGAACCGGCTGATCGGGTCGCGCAGCGTGAAGAAATACGCCGCATCCGCCGGGAGGTCCTTCAGGCCCGTCCGGTGCGGATGCGCGCGGAACCGAAACCGTTGATCTCGGCGCGCGATCTTCTTCAGCGCCATGCGGACCTGCGTGCCCGCCGTTTTCCCGATATGGAGAAAATGGACCGTCATACGCCCGTCGAGCCGCTCGCGAGCGCCCAGCGACGTCAGCGCCGCCGCGAAGGCGCGGAGCGAACCGAAAGCGCCGCCCTGGTCGCGCCCGCCTGTGCTCCGTCCTTGCTGGCTCATCCTTGCTCCATGGGGCCGCCGGTCGCCTAAGGGTCCGCGTTTGAGTGGCGGAGGCGTCGCCGAATGTCTAGAAGCCGCCGCGCGCGGCGTCGTTTGAGAGGATCCCCGTGCCCGAATCCCGCGACCGCCCGATGATGTGGGTCGACGCCTTCGCCGACCGCCCTTTCGGCGGCAACCCCTGCGCCGTGGTGTTCGACGCCGACGCGGTCGACCTCGAGACGCGGCTCGCCTTCACGCGCGAGACCAGGCTGTCGGAATGCGTCTTCCTCCAGGCCTCCGACCGCGCCGCTTTTGGCGCGCGCTATTACACCGCCGCCGGCGAGATCCTGCTGGCCGGCCATCCGACGGTGGCCACGATCATCGCCCTGATCGCGGCCGACAAGCTCCCCGCCCCGAGCCGCGCCCAGCCGGTCGAGACCACGCTCGAGATCGGCGCCGGCGTCCTGCCGATCACCGTCGAGGCCCCACCGGACGGCGGCCCGCCGCGGGTCGAGATGGTCCAGCCCGCGCCCGCCTTCGGCCGCTACTACGCGCCGATCCAGATCGCGGAGCTTGTGGGCCTCGAGGCCGCGGACGTCGCCGCCCCGCCCCGGACCGTGGATATCGGCGGGACCCGGTTCTGCGTGACGTTGCTGCAGTCGAAAGACGCGCTCCGCCGGGCGCGTCTCGACGCGGAGCGCCTGGAGGCCTTCCGCGCGGACGCCGATTTCCGCGAACCCTTCCTCGCGACCCTCGGCGGAGCGACGCCCGAAGGCGATACTTTCTCTCGCCTGCTGCTCGCCCCGCCGGAGCCCGCGGAGGATCCGTTCACCGGCTCCGCCACCGGCTGCCTGGCCGCCTATCTCTGGTCCGAGGGTTTGATCGAGACCCCGCGCTTCGTCGCCGAGCAGGGCCATGACATGGACCGCCCCGGCCGCGCCTGGGTCGAGATCCTCGGCCCCCGCGCCGAACCGAGCGGCGTGAAGGTCGCCGGCCAGGGCGTGGTTCTGATGCGCGGCGCGGTCGCGTTGTAGCGCGCCGCCAGCCCGCCCAGCGGCGGTTCGCCGCGCCCAAGGCGATCCGAAGGGTGGCGGCGAGGCCGACCGACGCTCTAAGTAAGGATCTGGGTATGGGAACTGAAACCACTTCGACGGATCGCCGACCGACATGATTGCCGAACTCGGACATTTCGCCCTCGTCCTCGCCCTCTTCACGGCGCTCGCGCAGAGCGTGGTTCCTCTGGTCGGCGCGCAACGCGGCTGGGCCGACTATATGCGCGTCGGCGACGGCGCGGCGCTTCTGCAATTCGCGCTGCTCGGCGCGGCCTTCGTCGCGCTCACCCACGCATTTCTGACCTCGGACTTCTCCGTCCGGCTGGTCGCGAGCCACTCGCACTCCCTTAAGCCGCTGATTTACAAAATCTCGGGCGTTTGGGGGAACCACGAGGGCTCGATGCTGCTCTGGGTGCTGATCCTCGCATTGTTCGGCGCAATGATCGTCGTGTTCGGCCGCAGCCTGCCGCTAGCGCTGAAGGCGCGGACCTTGGCGGTTCAGGGGATGATCGGTGTCGCCTTCATCGCCTTCATCCTGTTCACCTCCAACCCGTTCGAGCGGCTGATGCCTGCGCCAGTCGACGGGCGCGACCTGAACCCGCTGCTCCAGGACCCGGCGCTCGCGATCCACCCGCCCTTCCTGTATCTTGGCTATGTCGGCCTCTCGACCAGCTTCTCCTTCGCGGTCGCCGCGCTGATCGAGGGCCGGGTCGACGCCGCCTGGGCCCGCTGGGTGCGGCCTTGGACGCTCGCGGCCTGGATGTTCCTCACCATCGGCATTCTGCTCGGCTCCTACTGGGCCTATTACGAGCTCGGCTGGGGCGGTTGGTGGTTCTGGGATCCGGTCGAGAACGCGTCGTTCATGCCCTGGCTCGCCGCGACGGCGCTCCTGCACTCGGCGATCGTGGTCGAGAAGCGGGGCGAGTTGAAAAGCTGGACGATCCTGCTGGCGATCCTCGCCTTCTCGCTCAGCCTGCTGGGCACCTTCATCGTGCGCTCGGGGCTTTTGACGTCCGTGCACGCCTTCGCCACGGACCCCAGCCGCGGCGTGGTGATCCTGGCGATCCTGGCGGTGTCGGTCGGCGGTGCGCTTTGGCTCTACAGCGCGCGGGCGCACAAGCTCGGCTCCGACGGGGTCTTCACGCTGGTCAGCCGCGAGAGCGCGCTCCTGTTGAACAACGTGCTTTTGGCGGCGGCGACCGCGGCCGTGTTCATCGGCACCATGGCGCCCTTGGTCTACGAGGCCTTCGGCGCGACCATCACCGTCGGCCCGCCCTGGTTCGACTGGGTCTTCGGCCTCCTGATGGTGCCTCTGATCCTGGTCCTGCCCATCGGCGCGTCTCTGCCCTGGAAACGCGGCGACGCCGCCAAGGCGCTCTCCAATCTCTGGGTCGCCGCCGTGATCGCCTTCGTCGTCGGCGCCGTCGTGTGGGCGCTGCAGACCGGCGCGAGCCCGCTCGGGCCGCTCGGGCTGACGCTCGGTCTCTGGCTGGTGCTCGGCGCGTTCTGGGAGCTCGGCGAGCGCGCCAAGCTCGGTCGGGCGCTTCGCGGGCGGATCCCCTTCTCAGAGAGCGCGCGGCGCTTCATCGGCATCCCGCGCGCGGAGTGGGGCAAGAACCTCGCCCATGCGGGCCTCGGTTTGCTTGCGCTCGGCGCCGTTCTCGTCACGGCGTGGGAGAGCGAGGATGTCCGTCTGGTCCAGCCCGGCGAAAGCTTCGAGGTCGGCGGCTATGTGCTGACGCTCGACCGGATGGAGCGCGTGCAGGGGCCGAACTACGTCGCCGACCGCGCCGTGATGACGGCGCGCCCCGTGGACGGCGGGGCCGAGACGATCCTGACGCCTGAGAAACGCTTCTTCCCGGCCGCCAACACCACCACGACGGAGGCCGCGATCCGCGAGCGGCTCTCGGGCGACGTCTATGTCGTGATCGGCGACCGCCGGCCGAACGGCGCCTGGTCGGTCCGCACTTACATCAAACCCTGGGTGAACTGGATCTTCATCGGCGCTGGCCTGATGGCGGTGGGCGGGATCGTCAGCCTGACGGACCGTCGTCACCGCGTGGGCGCGCCCGCCGCCCGCCGGCGCGCCGACGCCGTCGTGACGCCGGCGGAATAGGGGAGGGGTGGCGATCGTGAACTCCGCCAAACAGGGGCGTCGACCGAACCTCGGCCGAGACGCGAGCCGTGGACCGTGGACCGCCCGTCTTGCGCGCCTGCTCGCCGTGATCGCGCTGCTCGCCCCGCTCGGCGCGCTCGCGGTCCAGCCGGAGGAGCAGCTGGCCGACCCCGCGCTCGAGGCCCGCGCCCGCGAGCTGTCGAAAGGGCTGCGCTGCGTCGTCTGTCAGAACCAGACCATCGACGAGAGCGAAGCGTCGCTCGCCCGCGACATGCGGGTGATCGTCCGCAAGCGCCTCTTGGCGGGCGACACGGACGAGGAGATCCTGCAGCGCCTCGAGACCTCGTATGGCGAGTATATTCACATGCGCCCGCGCTTCACGCTGGCGAACGCGCTGCTCTGGGCGGCGGGTCCTCTGGCGCTGCTGATCGGCGTGGGCGTCTATCTCCAACGCGTGCGCGCCGCGCCGGCCGGCCCGGAGCCGGACGCCGCCCCCGCCGCGCCGCCGCCCCCGCCGTCTGAGCTGACGCCGGAGGAGCAGGCGCGCCTGAAGCGGCTGCTGGAAGACTGACGTTCTTGGAGGCGCGAGGCGCGAGGCGCGCTCCGCCGGTCAAGCGATCCGCGTCCGGCGATCGACCGCCAGCACCAGCGTGAAGCTGAGCAGCCCGAGCAGGAACCAGCTGCCGATCTTGGCGAGGGCGACCGGCCGCCAGGCTTCGAGCTGCGCGGGGTAGAGCCAGATGCGCGACGCGGTCGCGACATTCTCCGCGCCCCAGATCAGCAGCGCGACCCCGAGAAACACCATCAGGAAGGGCGCCCTGAACCGGGCGCGATGGCCCGCCGCGCGCCAGCCGCCCGAAAGCCGGGTGCGCCAGAACAGGAGCGCTGCCGCCGCGAACAGCGCTGAGCGCAGATCCCAGATGAAATGGTGCGCGAAGAAGTTGACATACGCCGCGACCGCCAGCGCCGCCATCGCCCAGAACGCGGGCGCCCGCTCGAGCCTCAGATCGAACAGCCGCCAGGCCCGCGCCATGTAGCTGCCGACGGCCGCATACATGAACCCGGTGAAGAGCGGCACGCCCTCGATCCGGATCAGCGACGGCTCCGGATAGCTCCAGGAGCCGTGCGCGGTCTTGAACAGCTCCATCGCCGTGCCGGTCAGGTGAAAGATCAGGATCACCCGCGCCTCGTCCCAGGTCTCGAGCCGCGTGGCGATCAGCAGCGCCTGGAGGGCGAGCGCCGCCGCGAACAGCGCGTCGTAGCGCGCGATCGCGGGCGCCTCCGGCCAGGCCGCGCGGCTGAGGACGATGAGCGCCAGCAACAGGATCCCGAACAGCGCCGCCGAGGCCTGCCGCGCCGCGAATCCGAGCGCCAGCGCCGCGAGCCGCGCCGGTTTCGACGCGGGCAGCCGATCGGTTGGAGGGGGGACGGGGCGAGAGGCGGTCATCGGCCCCGTATGGGCGCCCTTTCGGGCGGCGGCGAGGCGATCGGGGCTTTGCGGCGACGCCCGGCCCTGCGAGGCTCGCCGCCGGCGACGGCCTTGAGGAGCGCGGTCGAGGCGAGCGGTTTGGGAGCGAGAGGGACGGCATGGGCGGCTATGAGACCATTCGGTACGAGATCGACGCGAGCGCCGATGCGCCGGTCGCGGTGATCCGCCTGGCGCGGCCCGAGAAGATGAACGCCATGAACCGCGCCATGCGGCTGGAGCTCGGCGACGCCTTCGCGCGCGCAGGCGCCGAGGCGCGCGCGCTGCTGATCACCGGCGCGGAGGCCGAAGGGTTCAAGCCCGCCTTCTGCGCCGGCCAGGATCTGGAGGATGTCCGCGCCAGCGACCTCAGAAAAACGCTCGACGAGGAGTACGGCCCGGCCTTCCGCGGCCTGATCGAGCTGCCGATCCCGTCGGTCGCGGCGGTGAACGGCGCGGCGGCGGGCGCGGGCGCGCATCTCGCAATGTGCGCCGACATCTGCTTTGCGGCGCGCTCGGCGAAATTCGTCGAGCCCTTCGCCCGGCTCGGCCTGATCCCGGCGGGGACCGGCAGCTACTGGCTGCCGAGGCGCGTCGGCATGGCCCGCGCGCTCGGCATGACGCTGCTTGGCGAACCGCTCGCCGCCGAGCAGGCGGAGGAGTGGGGCCTGATCTGGCGCGCGGTCGACGACGCCGCGCTTTGGGAGGTGTCCGAGGCGACGGCGAACCGGCTCGCCGCCGGCCCGACGGCCGGCTTTCGCCTGACCAAGGAGGCGCTCCGCGCGAGCCCAACCAACGATCTCTCGGCCCAGCTGGCGCTCGAGCGGGAGCTTCAGGGCGAGGCGAGCGATACGGCGGACTACGCCGAGGGGGTTCAGGCTTTTCTGGAGAAGCGGCCGCCGCGGTTCGAGGGTCGCTGAGGCGCGGGCCTCGCCTTTGCGGCGGGAGCGCGGCGGCGGCGGGGATCGACCCCGCCTTCGCCGGCCCGGTCTGCGGCGCAGCCCGGCGGGCCCGAGAGCGATCGCGGCGCGAGACGGGAGAGGTCGAGGCGCTCGGAGCTCACCAGGGAAAGGGCGCCCTGTCCCCCGATCCGCGCGCCGCTCTTCCCGGATCGGCCCGGCCGCGCCCGGGTTCAAGGACGCGGTTCGCGGGCGAACCGCGCCGCGCGGGCGCGCGGTCGGGGATCCTTGATCCCGGACGCCGCCGCGTCGCTTTCGGTCGAGCGACGAGCGGCTCCGGGGAAAGGGCGCGGGCCCCGAGGGGGGCGATCGAGCGCGCGGGCGGCGAGGGTCGGGCGCGGCCGTCGAGCGGGGCGGATCCGCCCGGATCAGGCTGGATCAGGCCGGATCAGGCCTGGAGCGGCGCGCGCCAGCGCACGCGTCCCTCGAGCCGCATGAGCAGCGCCTCGAGGAACGCCCAGGTCTCCGCGTCATGGACCAGATGATGGGTGAGAAGCCCGATCGGTTCCGCCGCCGGCGCGTCGAAGCGCGGGTCCTGCAGGAGTGCCGCGAGCTCCGCGATCAGCGCGCCCGCCGGGCGCAGCGCCGGCCCGCCGGCGCGGAGCCGCGGCCAATCGATCGGGTCCCAATGCGTGTTGACCTGCGCCAGCCCCGTCGCCGCCCAAGGTCCCGCCCGCGGCTTGAACGTCGACACCCCCCGATAGCCGAGCGCCGCCAGCTCCGGCGCGATCGCCGGGTCGATCCGGTTCCAGGGCGGGACGAACAGCGGGATCAGCCGCGCGTCGAACGCTCGGGTCAGCCGCGCGAGCCCCTCCTCGGCCTCCGCGCGCCGGGCGGCGAGCGGGCGTTGGGCGCCGAACTCGGCTTTTTTCTCCCCAGACGGCGCGTGGTTCGCGTGCCGCCAGCCATGGACCGCGACCCGGGCGGCCGTGCCCTCGAGGCGCGGCGCGAGCGTCGCGGAAAGACCCGCCGGGATCGCCGCCAGCACCAACGCGTCGCTGAGCGACGGCGTGATCTGGAGCAGCCGATCGAGCGCCGGCGTCGCCGCGACGGCGTCGTCGTCGCGGAGCCAGAACCCAGGGGCGCGCCCGACCCGGCGCCGATAGGCGTCGAGGCCGCGGTCGAGCGGCGCCCAATCGATCGGTTCGCCCGCCGCGCTCATCCGCCCCGGCCGCTCGCCCGCGCGGCCGCGACGTCCCGCTCCAGGATCCGAACCGCCTCCGCCGCGCCATCGGTCGACGGCCGCCAGGTCGGGGCGGTCGGCGGATCTCCGAGCGCCTTCGCCGCGGCGTCCGCCAGGCCCTCGGGCGTCAGCGACGCCTCCTCGATCACCCGCCAGCCGAGCCGTGACGCGAAGGCCTGCGCCCGAACGCTCTGCTCGGTCTCGCCGCCTTCGGCGAACGGAACCAAGACCGCCGGCGCGCCCGCCGCGGCCAGATCGAGCGCCGTATTGTAGCCGCACTGACTGATCGAGAGCGCCGCCCGGCCGAGCATCTCGCGGAAATCCGGTCGTACCGGCTCGATCGCCACGGGCGCGACCGGCCCAGCCGAGGCCTCGAACGCGGCGATCCGCGCCGCCCGGTCGGCCCCGCCCACCAACAGGCGCCATCGCCGTCCCTCGAGCCGCGGATCGGCGGCGGCGGCGAGCGCGGCGCGAAACAGCCGATCGCCGACGGAACCGCCGCCTGCGGACACCAGGATCTCCCCTGCGCCGGGCCCCTCGGGCGACCGCCGCGGCGGCGGCGGCGCGACATAACCTGTGTAGCGAACCCGATTGGCCGTCGCCTCGCCCACCGGCCAGGACGCCTCGAGCCGATGCAGGGCCGGATCGCCATGCGCCAGGACCCCATCATAGCGCCGCTCAACGATCGCCTCGACCTCTGGGACCCGGGACGGCTTGCTCGGCGGCTCGAGGATGTCGCGAACCGAACACCAGACCCGGGGCCGGGGCGACAGCGCCTCCGCGCGCGACAGCAGCCGGTCGAACTCGTCGCGGAGGATGCGTCGGCCGAACGGATAGAGTTCCGTGACGATCGCCTCCGGCCGACAGGTCTCCAACAGCCGCTCGAGCGCCGCGATCCGCCGCGCGCGATACGCCGCGTCGATCGGCGCGCCCTCGGGATCCAGGAGCGTCTTGAAGTCGAGACCGTTCGAGCGCACCGGAGGCAGCTGAACGATCTCGACGCCGTCCGCCCGATCCGTGAGATGCGGCGCTGGCGCCCCGCCGGAGGCGAGCATCGCCGCGTGACCGCGCCGCGCCGCCGCCTCGGCGATCGCGGCCGCGCGGGTCAGATGCCCGCTGCCGAGCAGATGCGTCACAACGATCAGCAGCCGCATCGGCGGGGAGGGGGAGTGGTCCGCGTCGCTCATCGGGCCTCGGTCCTCATGAGGCCCCGCGGGCGCTTTCCGGCG
>JBCBRF010000080.1:0-17010 GCA_039819865.1 Pseudomonadota bacterium
CGGAGGCGCGGACGTTGGTGAGCTTCTTGCCCTTCGTGACATAGGCGTTGTGGTGCAAGTCGTGGTGGAGCTTCAACGTCTCCTCCGACATGCCGTTGGCCGCCAGCGCGTCATGGGCATACGGCAGATCGGGCAATGTGAAAGCCATGGGTCCTCTCCCTTATTGGGCGTTAAACATTCTGCGGTCACAGGTGGAGCCGGCGCGCGCGCTTGTCCAGCCTGGAAGACGCGACCGCGACTAGCCCGGCGCGCCCACGGGCAGCAGGGCGGCCGCCACGCGGCGGCCCTCGGACAGCATCACGTTGTAGGTTCGACAGGCCGACGGCGTCGCCATGATCTCGACGCCCAAGCCCGCCTCCTCGAGCGGGGCCGACAACGGGCGCGGCGCGTGGCGGATCTCCGCCCCGGCGCCGAGCAGCAACACGTCGATGCGCCCGGCGAGCGCCAACAGCGGCGCCGGGTCCGCCGCCTCAAGGCTCGGCGCGCTCCAGGCGGCGGCGCCGTCGGGCCCGATCAACGCCGGACCCTCCAAAAAGCGGCCGCGAACGCGAAAGCCGTCCGGCGCGTAGCCGTCGATCGGCGGCTGTCCCTCGAAGTCGAGCTCGGTCATCTTCATCGCGCGCTCTCCCGTCGCTCGGATCGCGACCCGTCAATCAGGCATGCGCGGGCCTTCGTCTCATCGCCGCGAGGCGAACCGGCCCGAGCCCCGCCGTCCTAGTTCTCCGCGCCGCCGAACTGGACCCCGGCGCCCGACCCGTCCTCGCCCAGATCGCGGTTCACGCCGAAGAACAGCAGCACCGGCGAGGCGATGAAGATCGAGGAATAGGTGCCGACCACCACGCCGAAGATCATCGCGAAGGTGAAGCCGCGGATCACCTCGCCGCCCAACACGTAGAGCGCGATCAGCGCCAGCAAGGTCGTCGCCGAGGTCATCAAGGTGCGCGACAGGGTCTGGTTGATCGAGATGTTCAGGACCTCGCCCAACTCCGTGGTCTTGAACCGCCTCAAATTCTCCCGGACGCGGTCGAACACCACCACCGTATCGTTCAGCGAGTAGCCGACGATCGTCAGCAGCGCGGCGACGATCGAGAGGTTGAATTCGAGCTGGAGCAACGCGAACACGCCGAGCGTAATGGCGACGTCGTGGACCAGAGCGGCGACCGCGCCGACGGAGAACTGCCACTCGAAGCGCAGCCAGATATAGCCGAGCACCGCCAACACCGCGGTCAGCACCGCGATCACGCCGGCCTGGATCAGCTCGCCCGAGACCTTGGGCCCGACGATCGAGGTGCGCCGGATCTCCACCCCCTGATAAGCGGCGGTCAAGGCCTCGACGATCCGGTTTTCCGCCGCCTTTTGCGCATCGCCCCCGCCCGGCTGGCTTTCGACCCGGATCAGCACGTCGGTCGGCTGGCCGAACTCCTGGATGGTGACGTCGCCGAGATCGAGCCCACCGACGAGCCCGCGCAGCGCTCCGAGATCGGCCGGCTGCGTGAGGCGCGCCTCGACCAGCACGCCGCCGCGGAAGTCGATGCCGAAATTCAGGCCCAAGCCGATCAGCGCGACCAGCGACAGAAGGACGGCGGCGCAGGAGCCGAGCACGGCGATCCGCGCGCGGCCGAGAAAGTCGACGGAAGTCTCGTCCTTCACCAGCTTCAGGCGATACATGCGGGTCCCTTCGGATCGAATTGGTTAGCGCGGCGGGCGCCACGGGTCGCGCGTGAAAGCTCCAGCGTCAAAGCTCCAGCGTTTTGGGCCGCGCGTAGTCGTACCAGAGCGAGACAAAGAACCGGGTCAGCATCACCGCGGTGAACACGGAGGTCACGATCCCGATCGCCAGCGTCACGGCGAAGCCCTTCACCGGACCGGAGCCGATTGCGAACAGGATGATCGCCGCGATGAAGGTCGTGACGTTGGCGTCAATGATGGCGGAGAGCGCCTGCCGGTAGCCGGTCTCGATGGCGCGGACGACGCCGCGGTTGCGCCGCAGCTCCTCGCGGATCCGCTCGAATACGAGCACGTTGGCGTCGACCGCCATGCCGATGGTCAGCACGATCCCGGCGATCCCGGGCAAGGTGAGCGTCGCCCCCAACATCGACAGCGCGCCGAAGATCAGCGCCACGTTCAACAGCAACGCCAGGTTCGCCAACAACCCGAACAGGCCGTAGCTCAGCGCCATGTAGATCAACACCAGCACAAAGCCGACGATGCAGGCGATCTGGCCGGCCGCGATCGAATCGGCGCCCAACTCCGGACCGACGACCGAGCTTTCCTCGACGCTGATCTCGACCGGCAGATTCCCCGAGCGGAGGTTCACGGCGAGCGCATTGGCGCTCTCGACGGAAAAACTGCCCGTGATGATCGCCGAGCCGTCGACGATCGGGGTGCGGATCTCCGGCGCGGAGAGCACCTCGCCGTCGAGCACCATCGCGAAACGGCGGCCGACATTGCCGCGGGTGATTCGGGCGAAGGCGCGCGCGCCGCTGGCGTCGAAACGGATCGTCACGCCGGGCAGGCCGTTCTGATCGAAATCCTGAAACGCCTCCGCCAGGCTGTCGCCGGTGATGTCGACCTTGGTGAAGACCGGCACCACGTTCGCGGGCTGATCGCCGATGCGCTCGACGCTTGGCACCAACTCGACGTTGCGCGGCACGCGGCCGGCGGCGATGTCGGCCTGGCTCACGCCTTCGTCGACCATCCGGAACTCGAGCTTCGCGACCTTGGTCAGCTCGTCGACGTTCACGTCGTTCGCGCCGGGAAGCTGCAGCAGAATCCGGTTGCGGCCCTGGCGCTGCACCGTCGGCTCACGGACGCCGAGCCCGTCGACGCGGCTGCGCACGACCTCGATGGCGGAGGCCATGGTGCGGTTGTCGATCTCTTCCTGGGCGGCGTCGGTCAAGGTGATCCGCCAGCTTTGGTCGGCGCCCTCCACAACGGTGATGTTGCTGCTCGCGCCGCCCGCCAGCAGCCCACCGCCGACGGGCTCCGCCAATCCGCGGAGCACGCGTCCCGCGGTCTCCATATCCTCCGCGTTGGTGATGCGGACGACGAGCTCCTCGTCGTTCACGACCCGCGCCCGATAGCGGCGCACGCCTTGGTCCCGCAGCGCCGGGCCCATCGCCTCCTGAAGGCTTTCGAGCCGCGCCGCATAGGCCTGCTCCAGCTGCGCCTCGAGCAGAAAATACGATCCGCCCTGAAGATCGAGCCCGAGATTGACCACGCCGTTCGGCAGCCAGGAGGGCCACTGGGCGGCGCGCTCGACGAGGCCCGCAGGCGGCTCGACGCTCGAATTCGCCGGCGCGGCTTCGTAGCGCGCCAACTCCTCCTGCGCGAGCGTCGCCTCGCGGACCCGCTCATAGAAGAAGTTCGGGGCCATCGCCGACAGGCCGGTCAACAGGATCAGGCCGATCAGCGCCTTCTTCCAAGGCTCGAAATACAACATGAGGTCGGGCCGATCAGGATTTCGAGGCCGCGCCCGCGGGCTCCGGCTTGGCCGCGACCGCAGTGATGGTGCCTTTCACCAGGCGGACCTTGACGCCCTCCGCGATCTCCGCCTCGACCTCGTCCTGATCGTCCTTCACCCGGGTGATCTTGGCGAGCATGCCGCCCGACGTGATGATCTCGTCGCCGCGCTTCAGGGCCGCCAGCATCTCGCGATGCTCCTTCACGCGCTTCTGCTGCGGGCGGATCACCAGGAAGTACATGATCACGAAGATCAGGGCGAAAGGCAGCAGCAGCTCGAAAATGCCGCCGCCCGCGGGCGCGCCGGCGGCTTGGGCGTAAGCGGGGGTGAACAGCATCGGGGGATCCTCGGACTTTGGGGCGGGCCGCGCCCGCCGGCTCTCTGAACGGCGTTCACGGGTCAGAACTCGACGGTTCTATAGGAACCGCGCCGGCTCGGCACAAGGAAGCGTCGCGCGTTTCCGCACGGGGGACGGCTGGACGGGCCGGCTGAGCCGCGGTTAAGAGGCGCTCGGATTTCCCCGACGCCGGCGCCCGACGCCGCAACCGCAGCCGGAGGCGCTCATGCACGACATCAAGGCCATCCGCGAGGACGCCGCCGCCTTCGACGCCGCCCTGGCGCGCCGCGGGGTCGCGCCGATCGCGGCCGAGATCCTCGAGATCGACGAAAAGCGCCGCGCCTGCATCGCCGCCGCCGAGACCGCGCTGGCGGAGCGGAACGCGGCGTCAAAGGAAGTCGGCAAGGCGAAGGCCTCGGGCGACGAGGCCGAGTTCGAGCGTCTCCGGGCGCTCGTCGGCGAGAAAAAGGACGAGATCGCGCGCCTCGAGGCGGAGGCGAAGACCTGGGACGAGCGGCTGACCGAAGCGCTTATGGGGATCCCGAACCTGCCGCGCGAGGACGCGCCCGACGGCGCGGACGAGGCGGACAATGTGGAGGTGGCGCGCTGGGGCGAGCCGCCCGCGTTCGGTTTCGCGCCGAAGGAGCACTACCAGCTCGCCGCGGTCGAGCGACTTCTGGATTTCGAGACCGCCGCGAAGCTTTCGGGCGCGCGGTTCATGCTGCTCTCGGGCGCGCTGGCGCGGCTCCACCGGGCGCTCGCGATGTTCATGATCGACGTGCAGACCCAGGAGAACGGGTTGGTCGAGACCTGGACGCCGGTCCTGGTGCGCGACGACGCGCTGCTCGGCACCGGGCAGCTGCCGAAATTCAAGGAGGACCTGTTCAAGGTCGATGAGGATTTCTGGCTGATCCCGACGGCGGAGGCGACGCTGACCAACATCGTCGCCGGCGAGATCGTCGAGGAGGCCGCGCTGCCAAAGCGCTATTGCGCCTGGACGCAATGCTTCCGCTCGGAGGCGGGCTCGGCGGGGCGGGACACCGCCGGGATGCTCCGACAGCATCAGTTCGAGAAGGTCGAGATGGTCTCCGTGACCAAGCCCGAGGACAGCGACGCGGAGCTCGAGCGGATGCGGGGCTGCGCGGAGGGGATCCTCGAGCGGCTCGGCCTCGCCTATCGCACCGTGGTCCTTTGCACCGGCGATATGGGGTTCGGGGCGCGCAAGACCTACGATCTCGAGGTCTGGCTGCCGGGGCAGAACACCTATCGGGAGATCTCCTCCTGCTCGGTCTGCGGCGACTTTCAGGCGCGACGGATGAACGCCCGGCTGCGGCGGGCGCCGCTCGAGGGCCAGAAGAAGGGGGCGATCGAGTTCGTCCACACGCTGAACGGTTCGGGCCTGGCGGTCGGGCGGACGCTGATCGCGGTGCTCGAGAACGGCCAGCGGGCGGACGGATCCGTGGCGCTGCCAGAGGCGCTCGCGCCCTATCTGGGCGGAGCGACTGTCCTCGGGGCCGACGGGACGCTCGGCTGACGGGATCGGTCGATCGCGAAGAGCGCGGAACCCGCGCGATGAGCGCGCGCGGACGCTCCTCCGGGACGTTCCCCCGGGGCGCTCCCCTCGGGCGCTCCCCTGGGGCGCTCCGCTATCCTGGCGACCTGCTCTGCTGCCGATCCGCAGCGGCGAGGGCGGCCGAGGTCAGTAGAAAGCCGACCGCGTCGAGCGCGTGCGCCCGCTGGAGGATCCCTGGATAGGCCGCGAAGGCCTCGGCGCCGTCGATCGCCAGGCTGGCCGCGCGGCCCGAGAGCACGCCCCCATAGAGCACGAGCAGCGAGACCAGCGCCGTCGAGGTGCGGATCAACCCCGCCGCGCCGGCGAGCCAGAGCAGGCCTAGGGCGATGAAATAACCGCCATACTGCCCGCGAATCTCGTTCCGGGCGCCGGGCGTCCCGACCTCGATCTCCATCGCCGCCAGGAATTGCTGCGGCTCGGTCATCCCCTTCACCCCGATCCAGACCGCGATCGCGGCGGAGAGGGTCAGGACGATCCGCTGAAACGGCGTCGGCTCGAAACGGATCATGCGGCGGCTCCCTCGCGCGGGCTCTTCCTGGCGGGCTCTTCCTGGCGGGCGTCTCCTGGCGGGCGTCTCTTGGCGGGCGTCGCGCCGGCGGCTCCGGCGGCCGCGCGCCAGCGGCCGCGCGCCGGCGCGCCCTCCCCGCCCGCCGCTCGCAAAGTGGTTCGTCGGCCCTCCCATAGCCTATCGCGGGAACGAACTCGAACCTGTTCAAATCGCGCCGGGGCCTTCTCGCCTCACGCCGCGCATTGCCTCCGCGGCGGCGGACGGCTAGCCCTTCGACGGAGCACGGGAGGCTGCATGCGGATTTTGGTCACCAATGACGACGGCGTGGCGGCGCCGGGGCTCGCGATCGCGGAGCGGATCGCCGAGGAGATCGCGCGAGAAAGCGCCGGCGATCGGGGCGAGGTCTGGGTCGCGGCGCCGGCGTTCGAGCAGTCGGGGGTGAGCCATGCGATCTCTTTCACCTCGCCGGTGAAAGTGGAGCAGCTCGCGGAACGGCGCTTCGCCGTGTCGGGCACGCCGGCGGACTGCGTTATCCTTGCGGTGCACGACTTCATGGCGGACGCGCCGCCGGACCTCGTGATCTCCGGGGTCAATCGGGGGCACAACGTCGCCGAGGACGCGGTCTATTCCGGCACGGTCGGCGGCGCGATCGAGGCGGCGCTGCAGCGGACCAAGGGGATCGCGCTCAGCCAATACTATCGCCGGCCCGCGTCGGGCGAGACGCCCGCGGACATGTTCGACGCCGCGGCGAAACACGGCGCCGCGGCCGTGCGTAAGCTGCTGGCGTTCGACTGGGCGCCGGACCAGTTCTTCAACGTGAATTTCCCGCCCGTTCCGGGCTCCGCCGTCCGCGGTTTCCGGTTCGCGCCGCAGGGGCGCCGCGCCCGCGGCGCGTTCGGCGCGGAGGCCCGCACATCCCCGGGGGGGCGCTCTTACTTTTGGATCGCGCACCGGATGGACAATCTCTCGGCCGGTCCCGACGCGGACAGCACGCTTTGCGCCGAGGGTTGGGCCACGATCACGCCGATGCGGCCCGATTATACGGACGTGGCGGCGCTTGAGGCCGCGATCGCTTCGGACGGCGACGCCTGAGCGCAAACGCGTCCCGATTGTTGCGCGGGCATGCTCTTGGGGCTAATGCTTCGCTCGTATGGCCCCAGATCTAGAGGATCTGAGATGCGAGCGCTCAGCATCTATGAACTGTTTCGACGTCCAGGCGTGGCGCTCGGGCTCACCGCGGCGCTGCTCGGCGGCTGCGGCAGCCAGGAGTTCTCCGACTTTATGAATCGGGGCTCGACCCCGCGGCTGCAGCCGGAACCCGCCTCCCCCTCGCCCGCCGGGCGGACCGGGTCCATCAGCGGCGGTCGCGTGCATGTCGTCTCGCCTGGAGACACGGTCTATTCGATCTCGCGGCGCTACGGCTCCACGCCGACCGCCGTGCAGGCCGCCAACGGGCTCGATCCGTCCTTCACGATCCAGCCCGGGCAGAGGCTCACGATCCCGACTTACCGGGCGCCGCCGCCACCCAGCGCGGTCGATCGGCTGCCGCCGGCGCCCCCGCCGACCCCGGAGCTCGCCAGCCCCAATCTGGGCGCAGCGCAGACTGGAGGGCCTGCGCGGCCTCTGGAGCGCCCCGTCTCGGGCGAGATCGTCACGCCCTTCGGCTCGAGCCTCGGCGGCGCGTCGAACGACGGGGTCGACATCGCGGCGCGGCCCGGGACCTCCGTCGTGGCGGCGGACGAAGGCGAGGTCGCGTTCGTCTCCGAAGAGGACGGGCCGGTCGGATCGGTGATGCTGCTGCAGCATCCGGGCGGGCTGGTCACGATCTATGGGCGGATCGCGAACCTCGCCGTCTCGCAGGGCGACCGGGTGCGCAAGGGGCAGAAGATCGCCGAGGTCGCGCAGGGCCGAGCCGGCGAGACGTCGCGGCTGCATTTCGAGTTGAGACGCGGGTCCCGCCCGATCGATCCAACGCCTTATCTCTGACGCTCGGCTCGCAACGCTCGGCGCGCCGGCTCCGATCGTGATCCGTTTTTCCCATCGCGACCGGGCTCTAAGGTTTGGCGTGTCGCGCGTCTGGGCGGATCAATCGCGCTCTAGGCCCGGTTCGCGAGGCTGACGCCGCGGCGGCCCGCCAGATCGGTGACGAACTGCCAGGCGACGCGGCCCGACATCGCGCCGCGGGTCTGACGCCATTCGATCGCCTCGGCGCGCAAGGCGTCGTCGTCGATCTCGATGCCGTAGGCGTCGCAATAGCGGCGGATCATGTCCAGAAACTCGGGCTGTCCGCAGCTGTGGAAGCCGAGCCAGAGGCCGAAGCGGTCGGAGAGCGAAACCTTCTCCTCCGTCGCCTCGGAAGGGTTGATGCCGGCCTGGCGCTCATTCTCGATCATGTCGCGCGGCATCAGATGACGGCGGTTCGAGGTGGCGTAGAGCAGCGCGTTCTCCGGTCGCCCCGCGACGCCGCCGTCGAGCGCGGCCTTCAGCGCCTTGTAGTGCGCATCGTCCTTCTCGAAGGACAGGTCGTCGCAGAACAGCAGGAAGCGGCGATCGGGGGCCTGTCTGACGAGGTCGAGCAGGCGGTCGAGCGCCGGCAGATCCTCGCGCAGGATCTCCACCAGCAGAAGCGGTCCGGTCCCGTTCGCGCGCTCGGCGTTGACCGCGGCGTGGGCGGCTTTGACCAACGAGGATTTGCCCATGCCGCGCGCGCCCCAGAGCAGCGCGTTGTTGGCCGGCAGGCCGGCGGCGAAGCGACGGGTGTTGGCGAGCAGCGTCTCGCGCGCGCGATCGACGCCGATCAGCAGATCAATGTCCACGCGGGAGACCTTCGGCGTCGGGTCGAGCCGGTCGCCGGCGGCCGAGGCGCGCCAGACGAAAGCCTCCGCCGCATCCAGATCGGGCGCGGGCGGCGGCGGCGGCGCCAGTCGCTCAAGCGCCTCCGCGATGCGGGTGAGCGCGCTCGCCGCCGCTTCGTTCGGATCGAACAGGCCCGTCATGTCGACTCCGGGGTCAAAGCCGCTCCACCGACGCTCAATAGCCGGCCTCCTCTTCAGCCTCGCGCTCGGCGCGTTTCTTTTCGACGCGGGCCACCAGGAAGATCGAGATCTCGTAGAGCAGATAGATCGGGATGCCGAGGCCGAGCTGGCTGAACGGGTCCGGCGGCGTCAGGACGGCGGCGGCGGCGGCGATTCCGACGACCGCGTATTTGCGGCCGCTCCGCAGCATCGGCGCGTCGACAAGGCCGGCGCGGCCCAGAAGGGTCAGCAGAACCGGCAATTGGAACGACAGGCCGAACGCGAAAATGAAGGTCATCACCAGCGACAGGTATTCGCTCACCTTCGGCAGCAGTTCGGTCGACGCGCTGCCGTAGTCGATGAAGAAGCCGAACGCCATCGGCATGACGAGGAAATAGACAAGCGAGGCGCCCATGAAAAACAGGACGGGCGTCGCGATTAGGAAGGGCAGAAAAGCGCTCTTCTCATTCTGGTAGAGACCAGGCGCGACGAAGCGCCAGAGCTGATTCGAGATGAACGGGAAAGAAAAGAACAGTCCGCAATAAAGAGAGAGCTTGAGGTGCGTGAACAGCTCTTCGTGCAGTGCGGTGTAGATCAGACCCGGATCCTTGCCGCGGGCCACGAGTTCCGCATCGAGGGGCCGCGCGAGGAACTCGAACAGCTCAGAGGCGAAGACGAAGCAGATCACGATCGCCACGCCGAGCGCGATCAGAGCGCGGATCAGCCGCGTGCGAAGCTCTGTCAGATGCTCGATCAGCGGCGCCTGGCTGGCGTCGATATCGTCTTCGCGGGTGGTGCTGGCCATGGCGCGCGGTCCGGTTCAAAGAAGGCGGCGCGAGATGCGCGCATCGCACTCAGTTATCGCCCTGAACTCCGCGTTGGAAGCGCTCGAGAAAGGCTTCGTCGTCTTCGCGCGGCGCGCTCTTCGGCGCGGCGCCGTTGGCGCTTGCGCCATTGGCGGCGCGCGGCGGCGTCGATGTCGGCCGCTGGTCGCTCAGGGGCGGCTCCACGTCGACGTCGCGGACCTTCGGCGCGCTGGCGTCGGCGCTTGTCGTGGACCGCGACGAACTCCCGCTCGTCCCGCCGCCGGAAACGTCTCGGGACGACGGCCCCATCGGTTGGTTCAACATCTTTTCGGTCTGCGCGCCCAGGCTGCTCATGTCGCGCTTCAGGTCCGAGCCGATGTCGCCGACTTTTTTGAGATCCGCCTCGTCGGCGATGTCGTTCATGCCGTTCTGGAACTCGCGGGCGAGGCTGCGCGCGCGTTGAACCCAACGGCCGACATTGCGGATCAAGCCGGGCAGCTCTTTAGGACCCACCACGATCAGGGCGAGCGCGGCGATCACCAACAGTTCAAAGCCGCCGATGTCGAACACGGCTGATCCTCCTCACGCAGACGACGCCGTCGCCCGCCGATCGCTGGGCCGACCGACCGAACGCGCCGACCCGTTCAGGTCTTGCTCTCGGTCTTGGAGCTCGAGGAGGAGACGTCGATCACGCTCTCGTCCTGCAGCTTCTTCTCAGCCGCCTCCTCTTCGGCCCCATCCTTCATGCCGCGTTTGAAGGCGTTGATGCCTTTCGCGACGTCGCCCATGAGGGAGGAGATCTTCCCACGTCCAAACAGCAGGACGGCGAGAAGCACGACGATCAGAATCTGAAACCAACTCGGCATCATAGGAGGGCAACTCCGTTGCGCGGTGGGGTCGCGGCGGGACCGCGATCAGTGACGGGACCTTATGCAAATTCGGCGCAGTTTGGTCCAGGCGATCTCAAGGGCCGGACAACCGCGCATGCGATGCGCAGGGATCTCGGCGCAAGAGAAGACTCGGCTTTCGACGTCAGCGTCTGCGCTCTTTGGCCTTCTGACCTCGCAAATAAGCGGGAAAGCGCACTCTTGCAAAGGTCCGGGCGGCGATTTCCGCGCGGCGACGGCTCAGGCGGACCCAAGCGGCGGCCTCTCGACGTCTTCCAGCATCAGGTATGCGCCCGGCGCGCCTTGCGGGATCCGCGTCTCGCCGCCTTCGTCCGAGCGGAACCGCGCCGGCACCGGCGCGTCCGGCCGACGGCCCGCAGGCTCCGGCTCGAAATACGGCCAGGGCGTGCGGCTTTGATACGCGCAAGGGAACACGAAGCAGCGATCGCGGCGCAGCGAGAGCCACACCGGCTCGCCCTCGGGCGGCAGGAAAGCGCCGGGAATCGTCGCGCTCAGGACCTCGCCGTCATGGTCCATCCGAGCCTCGATCAGAGAATGCGCCCCCATGAAGCGCGCCCGCGTCACGACGCCCCGGGCCGGCGCGCCGTTCGCGGCGGAGGCCGGCGGTTGCCCGTCGCTCGCCAGATCGACCTTCAGATGTTGCGGGCGGACGATGATCTCCACATCCGCGCCGTCGACCAGCCGCGGCGTCAGGAAGCGTCCGAACGGCGTCTCGGTCTGCCGATCGCGCACCACGCCATGAATGATGTTCAGGTCGGAGAAGAACGCCGCCGCCAGGCGGTCGACCGGATTGTTGTAGAGATGATAGGGCGCGCCGATCTGCACGATCTCGCCGTCGCGCATCAGCGCGATCCGGTCCGCCATGCGCATCGCCTCTTCAGGGTCGTGCGTCACCAGCAGCACCGCCGCGCCGTCTTGCTTGAGCAAGGACAGGGCCTCGTCGCGCACCGAGTCGCGCAGCCGATGGTCCAGCGACGAGAACGGCTCGTCCATCAGCATGACCTTCGGCTTCGGCGCAATCGCGCGCGCCAAAGCGACGCGTTGCTGCTCCCCGCCCGAAAGGTTGTGCGGATAGGCCGCCGCCCGGTCGGCGAGACCGACGCGCGACAGCGTGTCGAGCGCGCGGGCCCGCTTGTCGACCCCCGTCAGCCCGAAGGCGACATTGTCGAGCACGGAAAGATGCGGGAACAGGGCGAAGTCCTGAAACATCAGACCGACCGACCGCTTTTCCGGCGGGCGATGGGTCCTGTCGTCCGACATCACCTCGCCATCGACGCGCACCAGGCCCGAGTCCTGACGGTCGACGCCGGCGGCGATCCTCAGGGTCGTCGATTTGCCGCAGCCCGACGGGCCGAGAAGACACACGACCTCGCCCGGCGCGACGGCCAGCGAAATCCGGTCCACGGCGGTCGCACCGCCGAAGCGGCGCGTCAGGTCGGTGATTTCAAGGCGCATGTCGCCCGCCCTTTCGACTTCCCCGGTCCGCTCCACCGCGGCCCTCTCCACGCCTCGATCGCTCTACAACGAGGTCGGCGCGCTACGCCTCGCCCGAAAGCGACCGCTCGGGCGCGGCTCACGCTCTCATTCTCGCCGGCGCGCGTGTTACCGACAAAAACACTCGGACTTAAGTATGGCCCATGTCCGCTCCTGTCCAGAGACGAGGGCTGTGGCGCGTCGTCCCTCACCGACGTCCTCACGGCCTCGTCACGATCCCGGCGCGCCCTCTTTGACCCTGCGCGCTCGCCCCCCATTTTGCTGCGGGTGTTCAATCCGCCAAGATCCCGGAGATTATTGCATGACCGACGACGCGCGCCGCCCGTCCAGCACTACGCGCCACGATGATTTGAACGCGCAGGCGGCGGCCGAAGTTCGAGGGCTCGTGCAAGAGTACTACGGGAAAACGCTCGCCCGGTCCGAGGATCTGAAGACCAACGCCTGCACGACCGGCGCGGCTCCGAGCGCGCGGCTCGGTCGGCTGCTCGACAAGCTGCATGAGGAGACGCGGGCGCGCTATTTCGGCTGCGGGCTGGTCGCGCCGGAGGGGATCGAGGGCGCGCGCGTGCTCGATCTCGGCTGCGGCGCAGGCCGCGACGTCTATCTGCTCGCCCAGATGGTCGGCCCGGACGGCTTCGTCACCGGGGTCGATATGACCGCCGAGCAGCTGGAGGCCGCGGCGGCCGTCAAGGACTGGCACATGGCGCGGTTCGGCTACGCGCGCCCCAATGTGGCGTTTCGTCAGGGCTATCTCGAACATCTCGAGGATCTGCCGATCGCGCCGGGGACGATCGACGTCGCGATCTCGAACTGCGTGATCAATCTTGTCGCGGACAAGGGCGCGTGCCTGCGCGGATTGCGCCGCCTGATGGCGCCTGGAGGCGAGTTCTATTTCGCCGACGTCTACGCGGACCGGCCCGCGCCGGAGGCGGCGCGGCGCGATCCGACGCTCTATGGCGAGTGCCTCTCCGGCGCGCTTGAATGGGGCGCGTTCACGCGTCTCGCCTCGGAGAGCGGCTTCGCCGCGCCCCGGCTGGTCTCGGCGGCGCCGATCGCGCCGAAAGACCCGGCGCTGGCGGAGAAACTCGGCGGGGCGCGCTTCGTCTCGGCGACCTGCCGGTTGTTCGCTGCGGAGGTCGGCGCGGACGCCCGGGCGGAGACCTGGAGCGCGCGCTATCGCGGCGGCGTCGAGGGCGCGGAGGCCCGGCTCGCGCTCGATCACGCGCACGCCTTCGAGCGCGGCGTCCCCACCCTCGTCGACGGCGAGACCGCGTCCGTGCTCGCGCAGAGCCGGTTCGCGCCCTTCTTCGATTTCGCGCCCGGCGACGAGGCGGCGCGCTCGGCGATCGACGAGGCCGCGCAGGCGGGCCGCCCAACCGCGCGCTCGCCGTTCGAGCTGCTCGACGCCGAGGCCCCTCAGGCCGCGTCGGGCTGCTGCGGCTGAGCCCGACGGCCCGACGACCCGTTCCCGAGCGCTTTGATCCCGCTCAACGCAGGTCCGGCGCGCCTCGGCGACCCTCCGGTCAGGATGAACGGAGGGCCCCCGCATGTTCGACGACGACGCCACGCCAATCGCCGCGCTGAACCACGCCGGCATGACCTTCGCCCGCGCCAGTCGCCCGCATCCGGACGGGCCGCCTAAACTCCGGGCTGAGACTGTGAACTTCTGGTATGGCGAGAAGCACGCGCTGATCGACGTCGATCTCGAGATCCAAGCGGGCGAGACGACGGCCTTCATCGGCCCGTCCGGCTGCGGCAAGAGCACTTTCCTCAAATGCCTGAACCGCATGCAGGACAATGTCCGGGGCGGCCGGATGACCGGCACGATCCTGATGGATGGCGACGACATCTACAGCGAGGCGGTCGATCCGCCCGTCCATCGCCGGCGCTTCGGCTGGGTGGCGCAGAAACCGAACCCGTTTCCCTGGAGCGTCCATGAGAACGTCGCCTACGGCCCCCGGATCCACGGGCTGTCGCAAAGCGCCGCCGACGAGGCGGAAAGGGTCGAGCGCAGCCTCCGTCGGACCGGCCTCTGGGAGGAGCTGAAGGACCGGCTCGACGCGCCGGGGACGGAACTGTCCGGCGGCCAGCAGCAGCGGCTCTGCATCGCGCGGGCGCTGTCGGTCGAGCCGGAGGTGCTGCTGATGGACGAACCCTGCGGCTCGCTCGATCCGATCTCGACCGAAACCATCGAGGCGCTGATCCAGGAGCTGACGGCGGACCCCGCCAGCACGCTCGCGATCGTGCTGATCACCCATAACATGGAGCAGGCGGCGCGGGTGGCGCAGCAGACCGCGTTCTTCAAGCTGGGGCGGATGCTCGAGAAGGGCCCGACCGCCGCGCTGTTCGCCGCGCCCCAGACCGACGACTGCGCGGATTATCTGGCGGGCAAGTTCGGTTGAGCCCGCCAGCGCGGCGCCCGTTCAGAACGTGCTGTTGAAAGCGCCGCCGTCGAGCAGCACGTTCTGACCGATCATGAAGCCGACATGCTGGCTGCAGAGAAAGGCGCAGACCGCGCCGAACTCGTCAGCCGTCCCGAAGCGTCCGGTCGGGTTGGCGGCGGCGGCGGCGGCCTGCACCTCCTCGACCGGCTTGCCGAGCTTGCCCGCGCGGAACTGCAGGTTGCTTTCGAGCCGATCCGTCCAGTGCGGGCCTGGCAGAAGATTGTTCATCACCACGCCGCCCTTCGCGACCTGGCGCGCCGTGCCGGCGGCGAAGCCCGTCAGACCCGCCCGCGCCCCGTTCGAGAGGCCGAGCTCCGGGATGGGCGCCTTCACGCTCGCCGAAGTGATGTTGACGATCCGGCCCCAGCCGCGTTCCAGCATGCCGGGCAGCACCGCCTTGGCGAGCAGGATCGGGGTCAGCATGTTCTGCTCGAGCGCGGCGAGCCAGTCCTCGCGGTCCCAGTCCGACCAGAGCCCCGGCGGCGGACCGCCGGCGTTGTTCACGAGGATGTCCGCGAGGGGCTCCGCCTCGAGGAGCTTGGCGCGGCCCTCGGGGGTCGCGACGTCGGCGGCGACCGTGCGCACCTCGGCCCCGTAAGCGGCGCGGATCTCTTCCGCGGTCGCCTCCAGCGTCTCCGGCGTGCGGCCGTTCAGGGTGAGGGCGACGCCCGCCTCCGCGAGCCGCATGGCGCTGGCGCAGCCCAGCCCGCGCGACGACGCGCAGACGATGGCGCGCTTGCCTTTGATCCCGAGATCCATCGATCACCTCCAAAACCTCTCCGACCGCTCGGTCGTCCAAACACGATCCGTCGCCGCTAGCACCCTGGCGCGCACCGGTCGAGCGCCGCGCTCCCTCGCGCCTCCCCCTTGCGTCCCCCTCGGCGGAGCCGCCGTCGCCCTCAAGTCCGCGCCGCGCCCGGGCGTCCGGTCCAGGCCGCGGCACGCGCCTCAGCGCCGCTGAGGTCGCCTGGACGGGGCGGCCGGGCGCGGCGAGGCCGCGGAGGCGACGGCGGTTCGGCCGAGGGGGCTCCCCCTCGGTGGTGAGCCAGAGCGGAGAAACCGGCTCGGCGCCGCCCCCGCGGGGCGGCGCCGAGCTTAAAGGGGCCGACCGGGCCTTGGCCCGGGCGTCCGCTTGACAGGGAAGGCCGGCGGGCGGGACTCTCCATCACCAGGGGATCGGCGCGCCGTCATAGGCGAAGAAGCCGCCGGAGCGCTCCGGGGTCAGGCCGTCCAGCACGCCCAGAAGCCGACAGGCGCTCTCCTCCGGCGTGAAGATCCCGTCGGCGGCCGCGCCGTCCGGGCGGAAGGGGCGCGACAGGGCGCTCTCGACCGTGCCCGGATGAAGCGCCGCGATCACCGCCTGCTTGCGGCTCCGGGCGAGCTCGATGCTCGCGGTCCTGAGCAGCTGGTTCAGCGCCGCCTTCGAGGCCCGATAGCCGTACCAACCGCCAAGGCCGTTGTCCCCGATGCTGCCGACCCGCGCCGAGAGCGCGGCGAACAGGCTCCGCTCCTGGCGCGAAAGCAATCGGCGAAAGGCGTTCAGGGCCAGGATCGGGCCCACCGCGTTCAGCCGGTAAGAGGTCAGCAGAGCCGCCGGATCGAGCTGCGGCAAAGCTTTCTCCGGCCCGCGACCCTGGAGCGTCAGCGCGCCGGTGGCCACGAAGACCAGATGCGCGGCGTCGATCCGATCGGCCGCCCAGGCGGCGGCGGCGTCCAGGGTCTCGGCGTCGCACACATCCGCCGCCGGGGTGGTCCGGCGGGAGAGCCGCAGCACGGTCCCGCTCCTCGGATCGGCCTCGAGCGCGTCGGCGATCGCCGTTCCGATCGCGCCCTGCCCGATCACGATCGCGGCGTAGCCCTGCGGCAGGCTCCGCATTTCAGTGAAGATCTCGTCCATCGCGGGCGAGATAGGGCGGAAGCGCGTTTCGGATATGCGGTATGAGCCGCTCTCGCGGCGTCGACCGAAGGCGCTTGCAACTGTTTGTGGCGGAATGGCGCGCCGCGGTCCGGGTTCCCTCCCGATGGGCGGCGCAGGTGCGCTCAGTTTTCCGCGGCGGCGATCATGGTCTGGGCCAAGGCGCCGTAGACGGCGCTCCAGGCGGCGGCGCTGCTCTCGGTCCACCGGTTTCCGAGGGCCCGCTCTAGGGTTTCTAGCAGGACCTCGCCCACGACCGCATAGTGGGCGGGCTGCGCGCCGTAGCCTTCGTGGCGGCGGCCGAGAGCCTCTAGCGCCACCACCAGATCCTCGATGTGATCCAGCGCGTCGATGGCGACGCCGAGGGTCTGAACCAGTTTCGCGCGCTGCTCGGTCATGTCCTCGGAGAACAGCGGACGCAAACGCGGCTCGCGCTCGAACAGTTTTTCGTAGAACTTCTTGGCCAGCAGATCCGCATGTCCGGCGATCTGGGCGAAGTCGGCCTGCACGCGGGCGATTTGCTCTGGCGTGATCGCCGCGAGCGGAGT
>JBCBRF010000081.1:0-14732 GCA_039819865.1 Pseudomonadota bacterium
CGATCCGCTTTCGCGATGGAGCACGCCGCCGAACAGGCCCTCGGCGCGCACCCAGTCGGTCAGGCGTGCGGGCGGCAGAAACTCCAGCCCGCCGATCCCGTAACGCTCCGCGAGGGTTGCGACGGCGTCTTCGGCCTCGGCGTCGAAGCGGCGGCGGTGATGGACCTCGACGGCGCCGTCGGTCAGATCGCAATCGATCGCGTGCTCGCGGATCCGGCGGCGCACGAGCTTGGCGGCGTCGCGCGCGGCGTGGACGATCGCGCGGGCGTCCTCGACGCCCATGGTCCGCTCGAAGAATGCGATCTCGCGCCGCGGCAGGCTGTCGAGATGGCCGCCGTTTCGGCCCGACGCGCCCCAGCCGACGCGGTGGGCCTCGAGCACCGCGACCGAGACGCCCCGCTCAGCGAGCGTCAGGGCGGCGGAGAGGCCGGCGTAGCCCGCGCCTACGATCCCGACATCGACCGAGATCTCCCCGGTCAGACGGGAGCGCTCGGGCGGCGGCTGAAGGGTCGCCTCCATCCAGGAGGGCGCCGGCTGGCCGGGCAAGGTCTCGTTCAGAAATCCTCGCGGCGGCGGCATGCCGGCGCCCTCCCTTCTCAAACGCTCGATCGGCGGCTCAGTTGGTCGGATCGCCGTGGTTCATCCGGCCGCCATGTCCTGCCCCTTGTCCTCCGCCTGGGCCGGCAAGCTCCTCGGCGATCACGGTCACTTCGATCTCGCCCGCGTGCTCGAAGGTCAACGTCATGTCGAACAAATCGCCCTTCGACAGCGCGCCGGCGGGCTCGAACAGCATGATGTGCAGCCCGCCCGGCGCAAGCTCGACCGCGTCGCCGGCGGGAACTTCGATGAAGTCGACCTTGCGCATGCGCATGACGCCGCCGTCCATTTGATGGGTGTGGAGTTCGACGCGCCCAAAGGCGGGCGAGCGGGCGGCGAGGATCCGGTCGGCCGTCTCGGCCGCGTTTCGGATGACCGCGTAGCCGGCGCTCGGACGGTCGCCGATGTTGATCCGGGCCCAAGGGTGCGCGACCGTGATCGCGCCTTTGGTCATTTCATGAGCGACGAGGGACGACCCGAAGGGCGCGGCGAGGAGCGCGAGGCCGAGCGCGAGGAAGGCGCGGCGGTAAGGGTTTTTCAGCATCTGTTCAGTCACCTGACGGGCGAAGGCGGCCGCGTCGGCGTCCGCTTCGCATTGGATTCGTAGGGTTTGGATAAAGGGCGTCAGGCGTGTTGCGGCGGAGCGCGAGGCCAAGTCGACCGGAAGGCGGCCGTCGGCGAAGGTTGCGCGACGGGGTCGAGCGGACGCGCCCGAGCGCGTGGGGCCGCGTCGAGCGCCGGACCCGACGGCGCCGGCCCCAACTGCGCGAGCGCGACGAGCGGGCAGTCGGAGGGCTTGGTCGGATCGATCGTCTCGAGGAGCGCTCCGCCGGCGTCGCTCTCGGCGCGGACCCCGCTGTCGCTCAGATAGACGAGACGTCCGCCCGAGCAGATCGGCCATCGGCCGTCAGGGCCGGCGGCGGCCGCCATCGCCAAAGGCTCGAGCGCGAGGCGCGCCAGCAAAAGGGCGATCAGGGCGATCGCGGCCGCCCGAGCTTCGCCGCCTTTGGATGTATGAACGGCTCGGAACATGCGATGGGTATGGCGAAGCAGGCGACGGCGCTCAAGAGCTGGATCGTTGTGATCCGCAAATGCTCCAGAAAGCGACACGTCCGCGCTTTCACCCGGTATCGTTTCGAGGGGTGGTTTTGAGGATGTCCGCCATGCAGTCACGCCGCCGGCGTTTCAACGACGCTCTTCGCGCGCTCGAGGCGCATCGGGATCGGTTCGCGGGGCGGCATCTGAGGGAGCTGTTCGCCGAGAACCCCGATCGCGGGCGCGATTTGTCGCTCTCGCTCGACGATCTGACGGTCGATTTCTCGCGCCAGAAAATCAACGACGAGACGCTGGGCCTGCTCAAGGACCTGGCGGAGGCGGCGGATCTGCGCGGGTCGATCGAGCGGATGTACTCGGGCCAGCCGGTCAATCAGACGGAGCGGCGCGCGGCGCTGCACATGGCGCTGCGAGCGTCCGACGGCGACTGGCCGACGCCGGACGGGCAGTGCGCGCGCACGCTCGCGGAAGGCGTGCGCACGCGGATGCGGGCCTTCGCCAGCCGGATTCGGGCGGGGCTCTATCTCGGGGCCACGGGCTCTCCGATCACGGATGTGGTGTCGCTCGGGGTGGGCGGCTCCGATCTCGGCCCGGCGCTCGCGGCGCGGGCGTTCGAGCCGTTCGCGGACGGGCCGCGGGTCCACTACATCGCCAATGTCGACGGGATCGAACTGGCGCACACGCTGCGGCGGCTGCATCCGACCAAGACCGTCGTGCTGGTGGCGTCCAAGAGCTTCACGACGCTCGAGACGCTGGAGAACGCCAAGGCGGCGCGGGCCTGGCTGGTGAACGGGCTCGGCGAGGCGGGGGCGCGGCGGCATTTTGTGGCGGCGACCGCAAATGTCGAAGCGGCGCTCGCCTTCGGCGTGGCGCGGGAGCGGATCTTCGAGTTCTGGGACTGGGTCGGCGGGCGCTTCTCCGTCTGGTCGTCCGTCGGCCTGACGCTGCCGATCCTGGCGGGCTGGAACCGCTTTCAGGAGTTCCTGGAGGGCGCGGAGGAGGTCGACCGGCATTTCCGAGAAGCGCCGTTCGAGGGCAACATCCCGGCGCTGATGGCGCTGATCGGGGTCTGGAACCGCAATCTGCTGCGTCGCGAGTCGCTCGCGATCTGCCCCTACGACCACCGGCTCGGCCGCTTGCCCGCCTATCTCCAGCAGCTCGAGATGGAGAGCAACGGCAAGCGCACGACGCGCGACGGCGGACAGGTGAGCCTGGAGACCGCGCCGGTGCTGTTCGGCGAGCCGGGCACGAACTCCCAGCACAGCTTCTTCCAACTTCTGCACCAGGGCAGCCAGGTGTCGCCGGCGGACTTTTTCATCGCCGCCCGGCCGATGGGGGGCTCCGAGGCGCAGCATGCGCTGTTGGCCGCGAACTGCCTCGCGCAGGCGGAGGCGCTGGCGGTCGGGCTTTCCGAGGAGGAGGCGCGGGCGGAGCTCGAAGCCGAGGGCAAGGACCCCGAGTTCATCGAGCGCGCGACGCCGCATATGGTCTGTCCTGGCGACCGGCCGACCACGCTGTTCGTCTATCGCCGGCTCGATCCCCGCACTCTCGGCCGGCTGATTGCGCTCTATGAGCACAAGACCTTCGCCCAAGGGGTGATCTGGGACGTCGAGAGCTTCGACCAGTGGGGCGTGGAGCTCGGCAAGCGGCGCGCGAAGGCGCTGACGCCGATGGTGACCGGAGCGGAGGGCGTCGAGAAGGCGCATCCGACCGTGCGCCATGCGCTTCGCCGCCTGCGCGAGATGCAGACCGACGAGTGAGCGGGATCCGGCGAGCGACGCTTGCGTCAGCCCGCGAGACGGTCATCCTCTGAGGATCGACACCAAGATCCGAGGGAGGCGCGCCATGGCGCACGACGATCACGCAGAAGCGACCGGGACCGACACGCGGCCGTCCTATGACGGCCGGCTCTACGGCAAGACCGCGGTGATCACCGGCGCGGGCAGCGGGTTCGGCGAGGGCATCGCGCATCGCTTCGCGGATGAAGGCGCCAAGGTTCTGGTGGTCGATATCGACGCCGAGCGCGCGGAGCGGGTCGCGGCCGACATCAATGCGCGGCGGCAGGGCGCGGCGAAGGCGGACCGCGCGGACGTCTCCGACGCGCTCGACGTGGAGAACATGCTCCGGACCGCGGAAAACGCTTTCGGCGAGATCGACATCCTGATCAACAACGCCGGGGTCTCGCACCGCAATCAGCCGATGCTCGAGGTCGAGGAGGAAGAGTTCGACCGGGTCTACGCGGTCAATGTGAAAGCGCTCTATCATGCGGCGAAAGCGATCGTGCCGCGGTTCCGGGCGCGGGCCGAGCGGGCGCGGGACGCGGGCGGCGACACTCCGGGCGGCGTGATCCTCACGATCGCCTCGACGGCGGCGGCGCGGCCTCGGCCTGGTCTGGTCTGGTACAGCGGCACCAAGGGCGCCGCGGTCACCATCACCAAGAGCATGGCGGTGGAGCTTGCGCCCGAGAGGATCCGGGTGAACGCGATCAATCCGGTGATGGGCGAGACCGCGCTGCTCGAGACCTTCATGGGCGTCGAGGACACCGAGGAGACGCGGGCCAGGTTCATCGCAGGCATTCCGCTCGGGCGAATGTCGCGCCCGCTCGACATCGCGAACGCCGCGGTTTTTCTCTGCTCCGACGAGGCTGAGTTTCTGACCGGCGTCGCGCTCGACGTCGATGGCGGGCGGTCGGTCTGAGGCCCGTGGCGGGCGACGGCGTCGGATCGGCCGAACTCGAGCCGCAGTGCGGGAGCCTCCGCAACGCCCTCGGAAACTTGACGCTCCGACGCTGGACAAGCGCTGCGAAGCGGCCGATGTGCAGGCGATGAGCGACGACGCCTCCAAACCCACCGGCCCCGGCGCCCGCACCGGCTCCGTCACGCCGGGACCGGCGCCGAAAGTGCCGGCGCGGCCCAGCGGTGAGCGGCCGCCGATCCGACCGATCCCAGACGCGGGCGGCGACAAACCTCCCGCGCCTCCCTTCTCGGGGATCTCTCGGAGCGATCCCGGTCCGGGGGCCGGGGAGCCGATCCAACTGCGCGCCTCGCGGCGGCCGGCGCCGTCGGCTCCGAGCTTCGAGAAGCCAAGCCTCGTCGGCGCGCCCGTCACGCTGGTCGCGCTGGGCGTCATGGCCGCGATCGAAGCGTTCCTGACGCTGGCCCAAGGTTTCCCGGGCTATGGCGAGGACGGGATCCGGCGGCAGGTCTACGCCTGGTTCGCGCTTCGGCCGATCGAGCCGATCGCGGTCTGGTACGGCGAGGCGGGGCCGGAGGCGCTGCTCGGGCTCGTCTCGCACATGCTGCTCCATGGCGGGCTGATGCATCTTCTGTTCAACGGGCTGGTGACGATGCTGCTCGGGCCGCCGATCGAGCGGGCTTGGGGATCGGCGCGGTTCCTGGCGCTGGCGCTGGTCTGCGGGGTCTGCGGCGGGCTCGCGCATACGGGCTGGGAGCTGGCGGCGTACACGCTCGATCCGGCGGGCGATCCGACCGGGCTCGCGACGCCGCTGGTGGGCGCTTCGGGGGCGATCTCGGGGCTGATCGGCGTCTGGTTTCTGTCCCATGCGGCGGTCGAACGCGCGCGGGCGCCGGACGAAGCGGGGCGCGCGACGGCGTTTTGGAACGCGGTGAAGATCTGCGTCGTGTTCCTGGCGCTCAACCTGTCTCTGATGTTCCTCGACGGCGGGATCTCCGGCGCGGCGCATGGCGGCGGGTTCGTCGCGGGGCTGCTGATGTTCGCGCTGCTCGCCCCCAGACGCTGAGATGGGGCGGGGGCCGGAGGCGGTCGGCTTCGATGCGGTCGTGATGGTGGACTGGTCCTCGGCCGCGGTTCCGCGACTCGGGGCGGACAGCATCTGGCTGGCGCTCGCGCGGGTCGGCGCCGGATCGCTCGATCGGCTCGAGAACATCCCGACGCGGGCCGCGGCGATCGACGCGGTCGAGGGGATCGCGCGGGCGGAGGCGGCGGCGGGTCGGCGCGTGCTGATCGGCTTCGACTTCCCGTTCGGCTATAGCGCTGGAACGGCGGCCGCGCTGACCGGCCACGCCGACTGGCGCGCGGTCTGGGCGCTTCTTCATGAGCGGATCGAAGACGGGCCGGACAACGCCAACAATCGCTTCGAGGTCGCCGCCGCGCTCAATCGGACTGTCTGGGACGGGGAGGGGCCGTTCTGGGGCCGGCCTCCGCGACCCGACAGGCGCGGCCTGCCGACCCGGAAGCCCGCGGGCTATGGCGAGCGCTACCCGCCGGAGCGGCGCGCGGTCGAGCGGCGCGTCCCAAAGGCGCAGCCGGGTTGGAAGCTGTTCACCACCGGCAGCGTCGGGGGGCAGGTCCTGGTCGGGCTCGCCGCGCTCGAGCGGCTGAGGCGACGGCTCGGAGATCTGGCCGCGGTCTGGCCGTTCGAAACCGGCTGGGAATGCGGCGTGCGGCCGGCGACGCTCGCGGAGATCTACCCTTCGCTGCTGGCCCCCGATCCGCGGGAGGCGGTCAAGGACGCCGGCCAGGTGCGCGCGGTGGCGGAGACGCTGGCGCGGCTCGCCGCGCGCGGGCGGCTCGCGCCGCTGTTCGGGCGGCCCGAGGCGCTGACGGAAGCGGAGGAGCGGGCCGCGCTTGCGGAGGAGGCCTGGATCCTCGGGGTCGGGTGGGAGACGGCGCTCCGGGGGTGATCTTGGGATTTGGGGATCGGCGCGGTCTTGCCGGCCCAGCGCGGGCCTGAGATCGTCCGGCGAAACACCAAAGCACCGAGGAAACGCCCATGTCCGTCATCGCCGATCCCTTGTTTCCCGATCCCCTGTTCCCGGATCCCCTGTTCCCGGGTTTCGAGACCGGGCGCGTCGTGAACGGACCGGCGGAGATCTTCTATCGGGCGGGCGGGCCGGCGGACGGCGCGCCGGTCTTCCTGCTTCACGGCTTTCCGCAGACCGGCGCGATGTGGGCGCGGGTCGCACTGCGACTGGCGATGCGGTTCCGGGTGATCGTCCCAGATCTCCGCGGCTATGGCGCGAGCCGGGGGCCGGTCGGCCAGGAGCACTACGCCAAGCGGCGGATGGCGGGCGACGTGCTGGCGGTGGCGGACGCGCTCGGCATCGCGCGGTTCGATCTGGCGGGGCACGACCGGGGCGGCCGGGTTTCGTATCGGCTGGCGCTCGATCTGGTCGCCGAGGGGCGGGCCGAGCGGCTCGGCAAGCTGGCGGTGCTCGATATCCTGCCGACGCTCGACTATTGGCGGCGCACCGGCGAGATCGGGTTCGGGATGAAGGTTTATCACTGGTTCTTCCTCGCTCAGCCCTATCCGTTACCGGAGCGGCTGATCGGGGCGGCGCCGGATTTCTATGTCGAGGACAAGCTGTCGCGCTGGTCGGGTCGGGACGATCTGTCGGCGTTCGAGCCGGCGGCGCTCGAGGCCTATCGGGCGAACGCGCGCGATCCGGAGACGCTGCGGGCGATGTGCGACGATTACCGCGCCGGGGCGCTCGAGGACGTCGCGGAAGATGCGGCGGACGAGAGCGCGGGCCGGAAGATCGCGGCGCCGACGCTCGCTCTGTGGGGCGGGGCGGGGATCGCTCAAAAGGCCGGCGCGGAGGGCCCGCTCGCGGTCTGGCGGCGCTGGTGCGATCAGGTCGAAGGGAGAGCGCTCGACTGCGGGCACTTCCTGCCCGAGGAGCGGCCCGAGGAGACGGCGGAGGCGCTCGAGACGTTCTTCGGCGCCTGAGACGGGGGGGCGTCGGTCAGCCGGTCTCGCCGCTTAAGCGGGCGCCGCGAGGACCGAGAGCACGATCGCCGAGGCCGCGGTCGAGATCAGGATGGCGCGGGTGATGGTCTGGGGCGGCGCGCCGAATTTGAGCGCGAGCACGAACGGCATCGCGCCGGTCGGCCCGGCCGCGCCCAGGATCGCGGCCCGACCGTCGATCTCTCCGACGCCGAGCGCCTGGCCGAAGCCCAACTCGCGATCGACCAGGAGCCAGACCAGGGCCGGGGCCGCGACCAGCTTCAGCGCGGTGACGACGCCGGACGCCCAGATCTCGCGCCCCTCGGCGCGCGCGGCCAGCACCACGCCGAGGGCGAACAGGGATGCGGGCGGCGCGGCGGACCCGAGAAAGCCCAGGAAGAAGTCGAGATCCGCGGGCGCGCGGAAGGCCAGCAGGTTCGCCGCGAAGCCCGCCAGGATCGCGAGGATCGGCGGATTGGTGGTGATCGAGGTCCAGAGCCGTCGCAGCGGCGCGCCCTCGGCGTCCGGGCGCATGCCGTCGACGGCCAGGATCGCCAGGCTGAAGATGACGGCGGCGTCGATCATCATCGTCGCGAGGATGGCGCGCGAGGCCTCCTCGCCGAACAGCGCGACGGCGATCGGGTGGACGACGAAGACGTGGTTGGCGAACCCCGCCGACATGCCGATCAGCAGGCTCTCGGGCGCCGAGCGTCGGAAGCCGTAGCGCGCGGCGAGGAAACCGAGCGCCATCACCCTGAGCTCGACCATCAGATGGGCGCCGGCGGCGTTCCAGGGCATGGCGGCGAGGGGCGCGTCGGCGACCAGGCGGAACAGGAGCGCGGACAGGCAGATCAGAAAGAC
The DNA here is from genome assembly GCA_039819865.1 of Pseudomonadota bacterium. Lineage (GTDB taxonomy): Bacteria > Pseudomonadota > Alphaproteobacteria > Rhodobacterales > Rhodobacteraceae > JBCBRF01. The sequence goes on from JBCBRF010000081.1 coordinate 8,219, forward strand.
GAACTTGTTTATCCAACCCGCCCCGACGCCATCGAAGGCCCCGCTCCGCGCCGCCAGCCAGCCGATCAGCACAACGCTGAAGACCGGCGCGACGCCGGTCAGGAAGGTCTCGATCATCGGCCGGCCGGGCCCCTTGCCGTCCCCTCTTGGCCGTCCCCTCTTGGCCGTCCCCTCTCGGCCGTCCCTCTTCGTGGCCCGGCTTGGGCGGGTCGCTTCGCCGACCCCCGGACGCGCCCGCGGCCCGTCTCGGGCTTCAGACCGTCATCCCTTTTCATTGAAATCCGCTCGCGGTCTCACCCTTCGTTTTGTCGCGAGATCGGACGGATGACCGGTTTCCCTCTGGCCCGATCGCGCTTCAGGCTCCGCTCAGCGCCATTGTCGCGCGGTCTCTTCGAGCATCAGCCAGAGGCCGTGGCGATAGCTTCTCGGCAGCCAGAGTGCGAAGCGGCGCTCATCCGTGCGGGCCAGGACAGCGGCCGTGTGATGGATGTCGACGCCGGCGATCGCGCCGACCGGGAAGGCCGCGGGCCGGAGATCGACGGAGACGAAGCGCGCCAGCAGATCGGCCGCCCGCGGCCCGCCGATCACGATCCGCGCGAGCGCGTGTTCGAGCGAGAGGACCGCGCCTTCCTCGGGGTCGAGCGCGGGGGCCGCGCCGCCCTCCTGCAGCCAGACCCGGGGCGCCACGCGGGAAAGCGCTGCGACGGCGCCCGAGATCCTGCGTCCGGGCGCGGGCGGCGCGACGCCGAGCGCGTCCGCGAGCCTCGCTTCGAGCGCATGCGCGGCCTCGGGCCAGGCCGAGATCCGCCAGAGCGGCTTCGGCGCGCCCTCGACCAGCCAGACCGGGCGATCCTGCCGGTCGGTCTCGGGGCTCTCGAAATCCTCCAGCGCGCCGCCCGGGCCGCCGCGGCCGAAGATCGCGCGGGCCGCGCCCGGATGCGCGTCTTCCGGCCAGTCGGCGCCGGAGGGCAGGCGGCGGGCGAGACGATCGGGCGCGGGGCGGAGGCTCGGCGCGACCGGGTCCTGCTCGGGCTTCAGCGCGTGGCCCTCGGGATCGACGAAGACCGGCGAGACGACCTTCACATGCACCAGGTCGCTCCGCACCGGATAAGCCGCAAGGATGGTCTGGCCCTCCCAGGCCTCGACCCCGCCTTCGACCAAGCCGAGGCCGATCCAGTGGCCGAGCGCCGGGGAATGGGTGACGGAGGACACCCAGCCGATCCCGTGGCCCTTCACCGCGTCCGGGCGGCAGAGGATCGCGCCCGATTTGAACACCGCGTCCTTGTCCACCGGGATCAGGCCGACCAACCGCGGCCGGCTCGGGTCGGCCGTCGCGGGGCGGTCCTTCAACGCGGCGCCGATATAGGGCTTGGTCTTCGACGCCATCGCGCCCAGGCCGAGATCGGAGAGGGTCGTGCGGCCGTCGATCTCCGCATGGGTCACGAAGCCCTTCTCGATGCGAAGGGTCCCGAGCGCCTCCGTCCCGTAGAGGCAGCCGCCGAGCGCGCGGGCGCCCTCCCAGAGCGTCTCCGCCATCGCTTCGGCGTAGTCGCTCTCGATATGGATCTCGTAGGCGAGCGCGCCCGAGAAGCTGATCCGGGCGAGGCGCACCGGGCGGCCGCCGAGGGTCCCTTCGCGGACGCCCATGTAGGGAAAAGCCTCGTCGGAGAAGTCGATGTCGGCGACCAGGGCGGAGAGCAGATTGCGGGCGTGCGGGCCGGCGACGGAGAGGCCCGCCCATTGCTCGGTGACGGAGCAGACGGCGACGCGGAGATCGCTCCAACGGGTCTGGAGCAGCTCCTCGAGCCAGCTCATGACCTTGCCCGCCGCGGCCGTCGTCGTGGTCATGTAGTAGTCGGTCTCGCCCATCCGCCAGACGGTGCCGTCGTCCATCGCGACGCCGTCCTCGCGCAGCATCACGCCGTAGCGGGCGCGGCCGATGGGCAGCTTGGCGAAGCCGTTCACGTAGATCCGGTTCAGGAACTCGGCGGCGTCCGGCCCCTGCACCGCGATCTTGCCGAGGGAGGTGACGTCGCAGAGCGCCACGGTTTTGCGCGCGGTCGCCGCCTCGCGGACACAGGCGTCGTCGATGGTCTCGCCCGCGCGCGGATAGAACCAGGGGCGCTTCCAGAGGCCGGCGTCGGTCATCTGGGCGCCGCGGGCGAGGTTCCAGGCATGCATCGGCGTGCGGCGCTCGGGCTTCACATGGCGCCCGCGGGCGCGGCCGGCGAGCGCGCCGATCGAGACCGGCGTGTAGGGCGGGCGGAAGGTCGTGGTCCCGACCTCGGCGATGTCGACGCCGCGGGCCTCCGCCATCAGGGCCAGGCCGAGCACGTTGCCGACCTTGCCCTGGTCCGTCGCCATGCCGAGCGTCGTGTAGCGCTTCAGATGCTCGACGGAGACGTAGCCCTCCTGATGGGCGAGGCGGATGTCGGCGCTGGTGACGTCGTGCTGCGGGTCGACGAAGGCTTTGGCGGGGGCGCCCGGGGCGCGGACCTCGTAGACGAAGGCGCGGGGGGTCTCCTCGGTCTCCTCGATCGGCTCTTCGCTCGCCTTTTCGGCGCGGCCGAGCGCGCGTCGGGCGGCGTTTCGGCCGCTGACGGCGGAGGCGGTCGGATCCTCGAGGCCCGCCGCGCGGCCGCAGACCTCGATCCCGGGCGGGGTCGGTCCGGGCAAAAAGGCGTGGCGGCGTTCGTTCCAGACCGGCTTCACGCCGCGATGCGACAGCAGCGCGACGGACGGGGACCAGCCGCCGGCGACGGCGATCAGTTCGGCCTCGATCCGGTCCTCGGCGCGCCAGCCTGCGCCGGTCTGGCGGGCGATCTCGAGGCCCGTGACGCCGCGGGCGCCCAGCGCGCGGCGCGGCGCGCATTGGGTGCGGACCGTGACGCCCGCGGGCGCGTCGATTTGCACGTCGCGGGCGTCGAGCAGCGTCACCTCGGCGCCCGCCGCGGCCAGCTCCGCGGCCGCGCGCCAGCCGCCGTCATGGGCGGTGGCGACCACGGCCTTGGCGCCGGCGCGCACGCCGTAGCGGTTCAAATAGATCCGGGCGGCCTCGGCCCCCATCACGCCGGGACGGTCATTGTTCCCGAAGGCGATCCCGCGCTCGATCGCGCCGGTGGCGAGCACGGTGCGCGCGGCGCGCACGATCCAGACCCGCTCGCGCACCTGATCGGGTTCAGGCTTCGGCGCATTGTCCGAGACGCGCTCGACCAAGCCCGCGACGCCATGGTCGTAGAGCCCGAAGGCGGTGGTGCGGGAGAGCATGCGGACGCCAAGGCTCGAGAGTTTGGCGAGGCGGTCGCGGCGCCAGTCCTCCGCCGGCGCGCCCTCGATCGCGCGGGTCTCGTGCAAGAGCCGGCCGCCGAGCTCGAAATCCTGCTCCACCAGGACGACGTCCTGGCCCGCCTCGGCCAGCAGCCGCGCGGCCTCGAGGCCGGCGGGGCCGGAGCCCACGACCAGGGCGTCGCAATGGGCGTGGACGGTCTCGTAGAGATCGGGGTCCGGCGCGTCGGACGCGCGGCCCATGCCGGCGGCCCGGCGGATCAGCGCCTCGTAGCGCATCCAGTGATCGGTGCCGACGCGACTCGAGGGGACGACGCGGGGCAGGAAGCTGAAGAAGGTCTTGTAATAGAAGCCCGCCTTCAGGAACGGCGACCCGAGATCGTTGATCGAGCCGAGATCGCGCTCGACGGACGGCCAGGCGTTCTGGCCGTGGGCGACGAGGCCGTCGAACAGCTCCTGGGTCGCGGCGTTCACGTTCGGCGTGCGGCGCGCGCCCTCGCCGACCGTGACGATCGCGCCGCCCTCCTCCACGCCCGCCGACATGACGCCGCGGGGGCGATGGTATTTGAAGCTCCGCCCGACGATGCGGACGTCGTTGGCGAGGAGCGCCGCGGCGAGGGTGTCGCCGGGATGGCCCTGAAGGGTTCGGCCGCCCCAGCGGAAGGAGAGCGTGCGGGTGCGGTCCACCCGGCCGAGCCCGGCGCTTTCCGCGACGCGCTTCGGTTGGGCGGGCGCCGCGCCGGGTTGGGCGTCCGGGTCCGCGTCTCGGCGGAGCCCGGCTGCGATCGGTTGGGGCAGGGTGCTGTCGGTCATGGCGGCGCTCATGCCTTGCGTTCGGCTTCGGAGGCGGCTTCGGGTGCGACTTCCGGGGCCGGCGCGGGCTGTTCCGGCTCGTCCGAGGGGGCGAGCGGCTCGGCAGGCGGGGAAGGCGGCGGCGGGCCCATCGCGATCGCGTCGCCCGGATGCGCGAAGCGCGCGCCCTTGATCTCGTGGGTGAGGGTGTCGCGCTCGACGATCAGCCAAGAGCCGCAGCCGCGGGCGTGGCGCCAGAGCTCGACATGCGGCCCCTTCGGATCGTCGCGGAGGTAGACGGCCTCGCACCACCGCTCCTGCGGCGCGCCGAGTTCCGGATAGGCGATGGTCGCGTCGCCCGCATAGTCGAACTCGGCGTGGTCTCGGAGGCCGCAGAAGGGGCACGGGATGCGTAGCATGGGCGGTTATCTCAAACTTGCGGGCGGCGGCGGGGTCGCTTCCGCGCGCCGACGCCGGGCCTGGCGTCCCCTCCCCCCTTCGCGGGGGAGGGACAGGGTGGGGGGGCGCTCAGTGCAGCCAGGCATGGGGGCCCGCGCCTTTTTCGTCCTGGGTCGCGCCGATGCGGAAACGGTCGAGGGTCAGCGCGTCCGCGGTCTCGTGCGGGCGGTCGGTCGCGATCAGATGCGCGAAGCAGAAGCCGCTCGCGGGCGTCGCCTTGAAGCCGCCATAACACCAGCCGGCGTTCAAATAGAGGCCAGGGACCGGCGTGCGGTCGATGATCGGGCTGCCGTCCAACGACATGTCCATGATCCCGGCCCAGTGGCGCAGCATCTTCACGCGCCCGAGGCTCGGCATCGTCATGCAGGCGAGCGCTGAGACCTCTCGGACCACCGGCAGGTTCCCGCGCTGGGCGTAGGAGTTGTACATCTCGATATCGCCGCCATAGACCATCCCGCCCTTGTCGGACTGGCTGATGTAGAAATGGCCGGGGCCGCCGAGCGAGACGACGAAGTTCAGATGCGGCTTCAAGGGCTCCGAGACGAAGGCCTGGAGCTTGTGGGCCTCGATCGGCAGGCGGTCGAGGCCCGCCATCTGCGCCATACGGTTCGAGTGGCCCGCGACGGCGAGACCGATCTTTTTCGCGCGGATCGGGCCGCGGGTGGTCTCGACGCCGACGCAGGCGCCCGAGGCGTCGCGCTGGAAACCGGTGACCTCGCAGTTCTGGATGATGTCGACGCCGCGCCCGTCGGCGGCGCGGGCGTAGCCCCAGTTGACGGCGTCGTGCCGGGCGGTGCCGGCGCGGGGCTGGAGGACGGCGCCCTCGATCCGGAAGCGCGCGGCGGGGCTCCAGTCGAGATGGGGGACCAGCTTCCGGACCTCGTCGCGCTCGAGCAGATGGGCGTCGATCCCGTTCAGCCGCATGATGTTGGCGCGGCGCGCGGCGGCGTCGCGGCCGGCGGGGGAGTGGAACAGCGTGATCTGGCCGCGCTGGCTGAACATCACATTGTAATTCAGGTCGTGGGAGAGATCCTCCCAGATCTTCAGGGAGAACTCGTAGAAGGCGGTGTTGGCCGGCATCATGTAGTTGGAGCGCACGATCGTCGTGTTGCGCCCGGCGTTGCCGCCGCCGAGCCAGCCCTTTTCGAGGACCGCGACGTTCGAGATCCCGTGCTCTTTGGCGAGGTAGTAGGCGGTGGCGAGGCCGTGGCCGCCGCCGCCGACGACGATGACGTCGTACTCCGACTTCGGCTCCGGATCGCGCCAGGCGCGCTCCCAGCCTTTGTCGCCGGTCAGGCCCTCTTTCAGGATCCGCCAGGCGGAGTAGCCGGACATGGTCGCGCTCCTTGTGTCGATTGCGCCTTCGACCATCGCGCGCCGCGCAGCGGGTGAATGTCAAGGAGAGGACGCCGTTTTGTCCGCGGCGTCCCTGCTCGGCCGCGACGGCCGCGCGGCTTTCTGGAAAGCGCCCGAACGCGCCGATCCGCGTCCCCTCCGCGCTCGACGACGGGGCGCCTCCGAGCGCCGTGCTGGAGGCCCAAGGCGCCGATAGAGCGCCGGCCCCGAGGGGGTCGAGGGGCCTAAGGGATGGGCGGATCGGGAGTACAAGAATGACGACGCGGCTGGAGAGGATCGCCGGAGGACTGGCGGCCACGGGACCGCCCGACGGCGCCGCTCGCGCCATGGTCCGCGAGGCCGGCGTCGACACGCTCGGCTGCGTGCTCGGCGGGGCGATGGTTCCTGACGCGATGCGGGCGCGCGCCGCGCTCTGGTCCGAGGCCGGCGGGTCTCCGCTGTTCGGGACCGGCGCGACCGCGGCGCCGTCCGCGGCGGCGCTGTTGAACGCGCTCGCGGGGCATGCGCTCGACTTCGACGATACCGAACCCGCCGGAAACACCCATCCGAGCGTCGTGATCTTTCCGGCGCTCTGGGCCGTCGCGGCTACGCGGGGGGCGATCCCGGGCGAAACGGCGGCCGC
>JBCBRF010000081.1:14832-17026 GCA_039819865.1 Pseudomonadota bacterium
CCGAGCGTCGTGATCTTTCCGGCGCTCTGGGCCGTCGCGGCTACGCGGGGGGCGATCCCGGGCGAAACGGCGGCCGCCGCCTATGCGGCCGGGTTCGAGGCGATCGCGCGGCTCGGCGAGGCGTTCAACCCTAGGCATTACGATCGGGGATGGCACGGCACCGGAACGCTCGGCGCGGTCGGAGCGGCCGCGGCGGCGGCGCGGCTGATCGGCCTCGATCAAGCGCGTTTCGCGCATGCGCTGTCGCTCGCGCTCTCCCAGGCCGGCGGGCTGGTCGCGCAGTTCGGCAGCGCCGCCAAACCGGCGCAGGCGGGCTTCGCGGCCCGGGCCGGCGTGGTCGCCGCGCTGATGGCGGAGCAGGGGGTCGAGGGGCGGGCGGAGGCGCTCGACGCGCCGAACGGCTATGCGGCGCTCGTCGCCGGGGTCGATCCGGAGCGGCTCGACCGGGCGATCGCGCGGCTCGACGGGCGGGCGCTCGCGGACTGGGGCGTCGCGGTGAAGCCCTATCCCTGCTGCGGATACCTGCACCGGCTGGTCGCCTGCGCCGAGCGGCTGGCGGGCGCGGCGCGGCCCGAGGCGATCGCGGCGATCCGGGCCGAGCTGCCGGACGCGCACCGTGGGATCCTGATCCATGACCGTCCTCGCACGGCGAGCGAGGCGCGCTTCAGCCTGCCCTTCGCGGTCGCGGCGGCGCTGATCGACGGCGGGCTTGCGCTCGAGCGGTTCGCGCCGGCGGGGATCGAAGATCCGGCGGTGCGGGCGTTGATGGCGAAGATCGAGATCGCGCCCCAGCCGCGGCGGCGCCCGGAGCTCAACAGCGATCCGGAGCAGCCGGATCGGCTGCGGATCGTCCTGGTCTCGGGCGAGATTCTCGAGGCCGAGCAAGGCGCGACGCCCGGAAGCCTCGACGCGCCGCTCGGGCGGGCGGCGATCGAGGCGAAGTTCCGCGCGCAGGCGGGGGGCGTCGCCGGGGCCGATTGGTCGGCGCTGTCGGCGTGGGATCGGGCGGCCGATTTCGCCGCCGCCTTCGCGCCCTTCGGCGCAGCGCGGCGGGATGCGGCCGGGCGGGCCGATCCGACGGGGCAGGGCCAAACCGGCGGCGCTGCGGCGGCGTTTGTCGACGCGCGTTGAGCGGGGCGCCGTCGGTCCGCTCCGCGTGCTATCAGGGCGCGGGATGGGAGGTGCGCGCCGATGCGATTCTCAACTTTGTTCACGACGCTCGCGCTGGCGGCTTCGCTCGCTGCGGCCCTTCCCGCGGGGCGCCTGCGCGCCGAGGACGCGCTCTGCGCCGATCCGAGCGCGGTTTGCGCGGCGGAGCTCTCGCCCGCCTGCCGCCGGCTCGGCGCGGGCAGCGTGGGCGTGGCGGGCGGGACGGCGGACTGCGGCGGGCAGCTTGCGGCCTATCGCGAATGCCTCGCCTCCGCGGTGGAGCGCTGTCCGAGCGCGCCTGCGACGGCGTCGGGCGGCGGGTGTTCGGAGGCCCAGGCCGACCGGGCCTGGGAGATCGCCGAAAGCCGAAAGACCTGCGGCGCCTATCGCGCGTTCGTCGACGCCTGTCCCAGCAGCCCGTTCACGGCCTTCGCGGCCTACGAGATGCGCACGCTCGGCTGCGGCGACGGCGCGGATCGGGCGGGCGGCGCGGCGCAGGCGGCTTCGCAAGGCTCCGGAGCCGGTCCGCGCGGGCCGTTCCGCGACTGTCCGGACTGTCCGGAGATGATCGCGCTGCCCGGCGGGCCGGCGACGCTCGGCTCGCCGGCGTCCGAGCCCGGGCGAAACGTCAACGAGGGTCCGCTGACCGAGGTGCGCATCCGGCCCTTCGCGCTCTCGATCACGGAAGTCACGCGGGGCGCGTTCGCGCGTTTCGCGGCGGAGACCGGTCATGACGGCGCGCGCTGCTACGCCCATCTCGGCGGCGGGCAATTCGGCTGGAGCGACGCGGCGAGCTGGCGCGATCCGGGCTATCCGCAGACCGATGCGCATCCGGCGGTCTGCCTCTCCTGGTCGGACGCGCAGGCCTATATCGGGTGGCTCAACCGCAAAGCGCCCGGCGGCGGTTATCGCCTGCCTTCCGAGGCGGAGCTCGAATACGCGATCCGGGCGGGGGCGGCGACGGCCTATCCCTGGGGCGCGGATCCAAACGCCGCCTGCGCTTTCGCCAACGGGGCCGATCTGTCGGCGCTGCGACAGTTTCCGG
>JBCBRF010000082.1:0-16936 GCA_039819865.1 Pseudomonadota bacterium
CCTCGCGAACCAGCTCGACATGGAGCAGGCCGTCCTCGAGGCGCGCGCCGGTGGCGCGGACATGATCGGCGAGTTGGTGATCTCGGGTTCGAAGCCCGAGAAAGCCGACGCCGACGACGCCCGCATGCTCCATCGCGGCATTGCGGAGCGCGCGTTTGAGCGCCGCTTCAAGCTCGCCGATCATGTCCGCGCCACCGGCGCGCGCCTCGAGGACGGCCTGCTCCATGTCGAGCTGGTTCGCGAGGTGCCCGAGGAGCTCAAGCCGCGGAAGATCGCGATTCAGCGCGGCGCGCTCGAGACGATCGACGCCTAAGCGTCTCCCTCGCTGGGCGCGGCGATTGAGCCGCCCGAAGAGCCCGCGCAGCCCGCGCGGGCTCATTTTGTTTCGTGAGCATCGATTAACCGCGAAACTTTATTCCAAAAATACGTCTGCAACCTCTTGACCGGGCGCTGCCCAGTGGGCTTAAGTCTTTTCCAGCGGCAAACGATCGCTCTCTGCGGAAGCGACTTCCGCAGAAGATAAGCGACCGCACGAAAAGCGCGGCGCGCCCAGGTCTGGGGAGGGTGACGGCCATGGCGGAGCGAGGCTCGGCCAAGCATCGGGACACGTTCCCGAAGCTTCTAAACGAGAACGCGCGCGCTCATGGCGGACGGCCGGCGAACCGCGAGAAAGAATTTGGGATTTGGCAGACTTGGACCTGGACTCAGGTCCGCGCCGAAACCCGTTCGCTCGCCGCCGGTCTGTTGAAGCTCGGAGTGCGGCCCGGCGATTGCGTTGCGATCGTCGGGTCGAACCGTCCTCGGCTCTATTGGTCTTTCGTAGCGATCCAGATGTGCGGCGCCGTTCCGGTGCCGGTGTACGCCGACAGCGTCGCGGAAGAGATGAAATACGTCTTCGATCATGCGGAGGTGCGCTTCGCGATCGTCGAGGATCAGGAACAGGTCGACAAGGTCCTGTCCGTGAAAGACGAGCTCCCGCGGCTCGAGCACATCGTCTATTCGGATGCGCGCGGCCTTCGGAACTACGACCACAGCCATCTGCATCCATTCTCGCAGGTCCAGGATATCGGCCGCGCCAACGCTGCGGAGCTTGAGCCCAAACTGGACGCGATCATCGCCGAGCAGACCGGCGACGACACCTGCGTGATGCTCTACACGTCCGGTACGACCGGCAAGCCGAAGGGCGTCGTTCTGACGAACGACAATATTCTGAAAACCTGCCAGGGATCCGTCGACTTCGACAAACTGAAATCGACCGATGAGATCCTCTCTTACCTGCCTTTGGCCTGGGTTGGCGACTTCTGCTATTCGATGGGGCAGGCTTATATCACCGGGTATTGCTGCTCTTGTCCCGAAAGCCCAGAGACGATGATGGCCGATCTGAAGGAGATCGGTCCAACGTTTTTCTTCGCGCCGCCACGCGTCTTCGAACAGCTGTTGACCACCATCACGATCCGGATGGAGGATGCGGGCTGGCTAAAGCGGACGCTGTTCAAATACTTCATGGAGCACGCGCGCCGGGTCGGCCGCGATATCCTCGACAAGAAACCGGTGAGCGGCGTCGATCGGTTCCTTTATTCGATCGGGGAAACCACGGTCTACGGTCCGCTCCGCAACGCGCTCGGCATGAGCCGGGCCCGAATCGCTTACACTGCGGGCGAGGCGATCGGGCCTGAGATCTTCAAATTCTACCGCTCGATCGGCGTGAACCTGAAACAGTTCTACGGCCAGACCGAAGCCAGCCCGTTCATCACCTTGCAACCCGACGGCGAAGTCGGGGCCGACACCGTCGGCGTCCCGGCGCCCGGCGTCGAGATCAAGATCGCCGACAATGGCGAGGTGATGTATCGCAGCCCAGGCGTCTTCAAAGAGTACTTCAAGAACCCGGAATCGACCGCCTCGACCAAAACCCCCGACGGCTGGGTGCTGACCGGCGACGCCGGGTTCTTCGAGGAAGGCACCGGTCACTTGCGGATCATCGATCGCGCCAAGGATGTCGGCAAGCTGAACGACGGCTCTCTGTTCGCGCCCAAATACGTCGAGAACAAGTTGAAGTTCTTCCCGAATATCCAGGAGGCGGTGGTGTTCGGCCATGAGCGCGACTGCGTCGCCGCCTTCCTGAACATCGATCTCACCGCCGTCGGCAACTGGGCGGAGCGCAACAATATATCTTACGCGTCGTACCAAGAGCTGGCGGGCCACCCGCGCGTCTATGAGATGATGGCCGCGCACATCGCCGAGACCAACCGCTCTCTGGCCTCCGACCCGATGCTGTCCGGCTGTCAGATCAAGCGCTTCCTCGTCCTCCACAAAGAGCTGGACGCCGATGACGGCGAGCTGACCCGCACCCGAAAGGTGCGCCGTCGGATCATCTCCGAACGCTATGAGCCGTTGATCGAGGCGCTTTACTCGGGAGCGGACAGCGTGTTCGCGGAGACCGAGGTGACCTACGAGGACGGGCGCAAGGGCAAAATCTCCGCAACGCTGCGGATCGCCGACGCCGAAATGTTCGACACGGCCGCCCCGGGGGCGGAGAGCCGCCAGGCCGCTTGACAGGCCGCTTGATCGGGCCGTCGACGCGGATCGCTCGCGCGCGTCGCGGCGCGGTCGGAGTTCGGCCCGGTATGGGCTTGTGTGGCGCCGAGTGAAGGGAGAGCGAAAGATGACGCTCCACGAGACGCAGGAAGCTTCGAACTCCGACGCGGACTACGCCGCCGCCGAGATCGCGCACGGCGTCTCCCCGCGCCGGATCGGGGACGTCGTGCTCGACGTGCGCGACATCCAGCTCCGCTTTGGCGGGGTCGTCGCGATCAAGGACGTCAGCTTCGACATCCGTCAGGGCGAGATCCGTGCGATCATCGGGCCGAACGGCGCCGGCAAATCCTCGATGCTGAACGTCATCAGCGGCTTCTACCACCCGCAACAGGGCGAGATCTGGTTCGAGGGCGAGAAGCGCTCGGCCCAGCGCCCCCATATGATCGCGAAACAGGGCATCGCGCGGACCTTCCAGAACATCGCGCTGTTCAAGGGGATGACGACGCTCGACAACATCATGACGGGCCGGCTGACCAAGATGCGGTCCAACTTCCTCTGGCAGTCCCTCTGGTTCGGCCCCGCCATGGCCGAGGAGATCCGCCACCGCGAGGTCGTGGAAAGGATCATCGACTTCCTCGAGATCCAGCCGATCCGCAAAACCCCGGTCGGCAAGCTGCCCTACGGCCTGCAGAAGCGCGTCGAACTCGGCCGCGCCCTCGCCGCGGAGCCGAAGCTCTTGCTCTTGGACGAACCGATGGCCGGCATGAACGTCGAGGAGAAAGAGGACATGTGCCGCTTCATCCTCGACGTGAACGAGGAGTTCGGCACCACCATCGCCCTCATCGAGCACGATATGGGCGTCGTCATGGACATCTCCGACCGCGTGGTCGTGCTCGACTACGGGCGCAAGATCGGCGACGGCGCGCCGGACGAGGTGCGCGCCAACAAGGACGTCATCGACGCCTATCTCGGGGTTTCCCATGACTGACGTGATCCGCCGCTTCAATCCTATGAAGGCCGAGGGGATCGCGCTGATCCTCTTGACCCTGTTCCTGCTGCGCGGAGCTTGGTGGTTCACGGTCGCCGATCCGCGGGACGCCATGTTCGCGGTCGAGACCATCGTCTCCGGCCTGCTGGCGGGCGTGATGTACTCGCTCGTCGCGCTTGGCTTCGTGCTGATCTTCAAGTCTTCGGGGATCTTCAATTACGCCCAAGGCGTGTTCGCCCTGTTCGCCGGCCTGTTCGCCTCGGGCTTCATGAACGAGTTCGGCCTGCCGGTCTGGGCGGCGCTCCTCCTCACCATGCTGGTGATGGTGATCGTCGCCATCCTGGTCGAGCGCTTCGTGCTCCAACACCTCGTGAACCAAGAGCCCATCATTCTGTTCATGGCGACGATCGGACTCGCCTATGTGCTCGAGGGCGTGGGCGACACGATCTGGGGCTCGGATGTGAAGGTGCTGGACGTCGGCCTGCCCTCCGGCGCCTCCGACACGCTGCTCGACGGCTTCGGCCTCTATGTCGAGAAGCTGGAGATCGCCGCCGCCGTCATCGCCGCCATTCTGGTGATCCTGCTCTCGGTGTTCTCACAATACACCCGGATCGGCCGCGCGCTCCGCGCCGTGGCGGACGATCACCAGGCGGCGCTGTCCGTCGGCATCTCGCTCCGCACCATCTGGGTGATCGTCTGGTCGATTGCGGGCTTCGTCGCCCTGGTCGCCGGCGTGATGTGGGGCGCGAAATCCGGCGTCCAGTTCTCGCTTTCGCTGATCGCGCTGAAAGCGCTGCCGGTCCTGATCCTCGGCGGCTTCACCTCGATCCCGGGCGCCATCATCGGCGGCCTGATCATCGGCGTCGGCGAGAAGCTGGCGGAGATCTATCTCGGCACGGTGATGAACGAGCTGTTCGGTCTGAACCCGAGCATGTTCACCGCGATCGAGAACTGGTTCGCCTACGTGCTGGCGCTCGCCTTCCTGCTGTTCAGGCCGCAGGGCCTGTTCGGCGATAAGATCATCGAGCGGGTCTGAGGAGAGTAGCATGTTCTACCGCGAGACCGGCGACTTCAAAGCGAGCTACGCCGCCGACCTGCAGACCTTTCCGATCGCGCTCGACCGCTACCGGTTCTGGGCTCTGATCGCTTTCGCCTTCTTGGTCGTGCCGTTTCTGATCAACGATTATTGGGCGAGCGCCATCCTGGTGCCGGTCCTGGTCTACTCCCTGGCGGCGCTCGGCTTGAACATGCTGACGGGCTACTGCGGCCAGGTCTCGCTCGGCACCGGCGCCTTCATGGCCGTGGGCGCCTACACGTGCTACAAGCTCACCACCGCTTTCCCGGAGCTCAACCTGATCGTCGTGGTCCTGCTCTCGGGCGCCATGACGGCCATGGTCGGCATCGCGTTCGGTTTGCCGTCGCTTCGCATCAAAGGCTTCTACCTCGCGGTGGCGACGCTCGCGGCGCAGTTCTTCATCGTCTGGCTCGTGAACAAGGTGCCGTGGTTCTACAACTACTCCGCCACGGGCCAGATCAGCATGCCCGAGCGCGACCTGTTCGGCGTTCTGATCACCGGCCCGGCGGCGACGCCCGAGGCCAAGTATCTGTTCTGCCTCGCCTTCGTGTTCGTGTTCGGCTGGGTCGCCAGAAACCTGGTCCGCGGCCGGATCGGCCGCTCCTGGATGGCGATCCGAGACATGGACATCGCCGCGGAGATCATCGGCGTGCCGCCGCTCCAGACCAAACTCTCCGCCTTCGCCTTCTCCTCCTTCTACATCGGCATCGCGGGCGCGCTCTATTTCGGCGTCTATCTCGGGGCGGCCGAAGCGACGGAGGCCTTCAGCATCATCGAGAGCTTCTTCGTCCTGTTCGCGATCATCATCGGCGGGCTCGGATCGATCACCGGCTCGTTCCTGGGCGCCGCCTTCATGGTCCTGCTGCCCGTCACGCTGAAAAACATGATGGTCGACGGCGTCGGGCCCGTCTGGGCGAGCGTCGCCGCCATTGCGATGTTCGCGGCCGGCGCGATCGCGATGCACTCGATCGCGACCGCCTCGACCTGGCTCCGCGCCGTCGCGCTGCCTCTCGCGCTCGGCGTGGGCGCGCTGCTCGGCTATGGCGTCTGGACCGTCGCGGTCTCGGGCGGCCTCGACACCGCCGCCGCCAAGCATTTCGAGATCACCTTGCTCGGCGTGCTGATCATCGTGTTCCTGATCCTCGAGCCGCACGGTCTCGCGCGGCTCTGGCAGATAGCGAAGGAGAAGCTGAGGCTCTGGCCGTTCCCATACTGAGGATCGGCCGGGACGTGGGAGCGACCCGTCGGCAGGATCGCCCAATCCACAACCAACGGCGCCGCGGGCCGCTCAGGTCCGCGGCAAGCCTAAAAAACCAAGAAGCCCAAGAAGTCCAAATTAAGGGAGGACGACTATGAAACTCGCTCGCTTCGCCGCGATCCTCGCGGCCGCGACGCTGACGGCGGCGCCTGCGCTCGCCGAGCTCGAGATGCCGTCGCTGGTCTACCGGACGGGTCCGTACGCGCCGAACGGCATCCCGTTCGCCAACGGTTACGCCGACTACATGACGATGCTGAACGAGCGCGACGGCGGCGTCGGCGGCGTTAAGATCAAGCTCACCGAGTGCGAGACCGCCTACAACACCAAGCAGGGCGTCGAGTGCTACGAGAACACCAAGGGCAACGGCTCTCTGGTGTATCAGCCGCTCTCGACCGGCATCACCTACCAGCTGATCCCGAAGGCGACCGAGGACCAGATCCCGATCCACTCCATGCTCTACGGCCGCACCTCCGCGGCGAACGGCAAGTTGTTTCCTTACGTCTTCAACTTCCCTGGCACGTACTGGGACGCCGCCTCGATCCTGGTGAAGCACGCGGGCGACATGGAAGGCGGGATGGACAATCTGCAGGGCAAAAAGATCGCCCTCGTCTATCACAACTCCGCCTATGGCAAGGAGCCGATCCGCACGCTCGAAAAGCTTGCAGAGAAGCACGGCTACACGCTGATCCTGCTGCCGGTCGACCACCCGGGTCAGGAGCAGAAGGCCACTTGGCTTCAGGTCCGCCGCGAGCGTCCGGACTTCGTGTTCATGTGGGGCTGGGGCGTGATGAACCAGGTCGCCATCAAGGAGGCCGCCTCGATCCGCTTCCCGATGGAGCGTTTCATCGGCACCTGGTGGTCGGGCTCCGAGGCCGACGTGCTGCCGGCTGAGGGCGACGCCCAGGGCTACAAGACCATCTCGGTGCATGGCGCGTCCAACGACCTGCCGGTCCACGACGACATCCGCACTCACGTCTATGACAAGGGCCTGGGCGGCGGCGAGCGCGAGCGCATCGGCGAGATGGGCTACAACCGCGGCATGGTCGCCGCGATGTGGGCGACCGAGGCGATCCGCAACGCTCAAAGCATCCACAACACGAAGGAGCTGACGGGCGCCCAAATGCGCGACGGCTACGAGAGCCTGAAGGTCGACAACGCGCGCTACAAGGAGCTCGGCATGGAGGGTCTGACCGTCGAGGTGGCGGTCTCCTGTGAGAACCATGGCGGCCCGGGCAAGGGCGCGATCTTCCAGTGGGACGCGTCGGCCAAGCAGTGGAACCAGATCACCGAATACATGGAGGCCGATCGTGAGGTCGTCGACGCGCTGATCGAAGAGGACAGCGCGGCCTATGCGGCGGAGAACAACATCACGCCGCGTTCCTGCGACTGATCCGTTCGTGATCGATCGGGGCGACGCGCGCGTCGCCCCGGTCTTTTTGACCAACGACTCCGGCCGGCTCCGCCGGCGGACCGCATCTCGGGATCTTCCGCATGAGCCAGCCTGCGATCGCCGCCGACGCGCCGCCCGCCGCCGAACCAGCGGAGGCCCTGCTCGACGTCAGCAACATCGAGGTCATTTACGACCACGTCATCCTGGTGCTGAAGGGCGTGTCGCTGCAGGTCCCGAAGGGCGGGATCACGGCGCTCCTCGGCGGCAACGGAGCCGGCAAGACCACCACGCTGAAGGCGATCTCCAACCTGCTCCGCTCCGAGCGCGGCGAGGTCACCAAGGGCTCGATCCGTTACCGCGGCGAGGTCGTCGACGCGCTGAACCCCGCCGACCTCGTGAAGCGCGGCGTCATCCAGGTCATGGAGGGGCGTCACTGCTTCGAGCATCTCACGGTCGAGGAGAATCTCCTCACCGGCGCTTACACGCGGACCGACGGAACCGCCGCCATCAACGCCAGCCTCGATCTCGTCTACCAGTACTTCCCCCGCTTGAAGGAGCGTCGGAAAAGCCAGGCCGGCTACACCTCGGGCGGCGAGCAGCAGATGTGCGCCATCGGCCGCGCCTTGATGGCGAACCCGGAGACCGTGCTGCTCGACGAGCCCTCGATGGGCCTCGCGCCTCAGCTGGTGGAGCAGATCTTCGACATCGTGAAGCGCCTGAACGAGGAGCAGGGCGTGACCTTCCTGCTCGCCGAGCAGAACACCAACGTCGCGCTCCGCTACGCCCATTACGGCTACATTCTCGAGTCGGGCCGGGTGGTGATGGACGGCGCCGCCGCCGACCTCCGCGAGAACCAGGACGTGAAAGAGTTCTATCTCGGCCTGTCCGAGGAGGGGCGGAAGAGCTTCCGCGACGTGCGCTCCTACCGCCGCCGCAAGCGCTGGCTGAGCTAAGCGGGCCCGACGGCTCGAGACCGCGCGAGGAGAGGGAGCCGCGACATGCTCGGACTGTTCAAGTCGAAGAAGAAGGGCGCGATGACCGAATTCTACGACGAGGCGGAGACCCTTTCGCCCGACGACCGCGCCGCCCGACAATGCGCCCGGCTCCGAGAGATCCTGGACCTGCTGCGCGCCAAGGCCCCCTTCGCCTGGGAGCGCTTGGGCCTGTCGGATCCCGCAGCGGTCGCAGACCCGACCGCGCTCGCCGCGCTTCCGGTCCTCAGAAAGTCGGATCTGACCGCGCTGCAGGCCGAACGCCCCCCCTTTGGCGGCCTGACCACCAAGCCTGCGGCCGAGTTCGACCATGTCTTCATGTCGCCCGGCCCGATCTTCGAGCCCGGTTCCCGCGCCCCGGACTGGTGGCGCTTCGCCCGGGCGCTCCACGCCCTCGGCGTCAGAAAGGGCGACATCGTCCATAACTGCTTCGCCTACCACCTGACGCCGGCGGGCCAGATGTTCGACAGCGCGGCCCGCGCCCTCGGCTGCGCCGTCCTGCCCGGCGGGATCGGCGCGACGGAGCAGCAGGTCGCCGCGATCGGCGCCGTGCGCCCCGCCGCTTACGCCGGCACCCCCGACTATCTGAAGACCCTGCTCGAGAAGGCCGACGAGGCTGGCGTCGACGCCGGGGCCTACCGTTTCGCGCTCGTCTCGGGGGGCGCGCTCTTCCCGTCCCTCCGCGCCTTCTACGCGGAGCGCGGCGTGCGCTGCTTGCAATGCTATGGCACCGCCGATCTGGGCCTCGTCTCCTACGAGACCCTCGGGCCCGACGGAGAGCCTTGCGAGGGGATGGTGCTCGACGAGGGCGTGATGGTGGAGATTGTGCGCCCGGGGACCGGCGATCCGGTGGCGGACGGCGAGGTGGGCGAGGTCGTGGTGACGACGCTGAACGCCGACTATCCGCTGATCCGCTTCGCCACGGGCGATCTCTCCGCGATCCTGCCCGGCCAGAGCCCTTGCGGCCGAACGGGCCGGCGCATCAAGGGCTGGATGGGCCGCGCCGACCAGCGCACCAAGATCAAGGGCATGTTCGTCGACCCCGCCCAGGTCGACGCCGTCGCCAAACGCCATCCGGAGATCAAGCGCCTTCGCGTCGTGGTCTCCCGCGACGGCCAGGCGGATGTTTTCGTCGTGAAATGCGAGTCGGAGCAGTCCGACCCAGGCCTCGCCGCCCAGGTCGCGGAGACTGTGGCGGCCGCGTTCAAGTTGAAGGGCTCGGTGGAACTCGTCCCCGTGGGCTCCCTGCCGAACGACGGCAAGGTGATCGAGGACGCGCGCGACTACGACGCCTGAACCGAAGGTCGGTCGGCCGCAGCCGCGCCGGGCGTCAGCCCTGACGAGCCTTGAAGCGACGCTGGGTCTTGTTGATGACGTAGACGCGCCCGCGGCGACGCACCACGCGGCAATCGCGATGGCGGGATTTCAACGACTTCAGCGAGTTCTTGATCTTCATCTCGTCACCCAAATCTGTTCCGCCCGGTCGCCCCGGACGAAGATTGGGCGCATCTCGCATCGAGATCGTTAAGGCCCAACTCCGGCGGCATCGGACACGCTCATGTCCTGTTTCGTCGATCCGCCTCAGCAACACGCAAACACGGTACGACGGCGAGGCCGCGCGTCTGGCGCAACCGCGCACATCGAACCCGCTCCTCGCTGAGACCGCGGTTTGTAATCATCGCGTCACGCGTCCACAAGCCCTTAAAACGCGAGGCGGCGTGCGACTGGACGACGACCAATGCGCGGCTGGCTCACCACCAAGCGCGACCGCGGGTCGGCCGGTCAGTCCGCCCCATGGGAGGCGTTCGCGCAGCGAACCGCCGTGAGATCGCGGACAAGCGCGACCGCGCGCCGGCCGGTCAGGCCGCCCCATCGGAGGCGTTCGCGCAGCGAACCGCCGTGAGATCGAAAATGGTGGGCGCGGCTGGGATTGAACCAGCGACCCCTACGATGTCAACGTAGTGCTCTCCCACTGAGCTACGCGCCCAACACGGGCCTCGCCCGCTTTGGAAGCGCTTCTCTAGCGAGACTGTCGGGCCGGCGCAAGGCTTCTCCGCCCGCGCTCACGCCGGCGCCGGTCACGCCGCGAGAAGCCGTCCGACCTCGTCGATCAGATGGTTGAGATGCGCCGGCGGCCCGAGCCGATCGTTCAGCCCCTCTTCGTCCTCGTCGTCGACCAAGAGCGGCACGATCGAGAAGCCGGTGATGAACATGACGCGCATCTCGGGGTCGATGCGCCGCGCTTCGTGCGCGAAGGCCAGGCCGTGTGGATCGTCCGAACCGATGGCCGTCAGCAACACATCGTGGTACGTTTCGCACAGGAGGGTGAGCGCGACCTCGTAGTCCGCGACCCGGGTCACGAAGTGCCCGGCTTTCTTTAACTTTTCCCCGAGGTACCGACGCATTACATCATCGGGGGAGGTGAGCATGATGCGCGCCATTCTGTCGGCTCCGGTTGCTGTTGGGCGTCGCCGCATCATCATCACATCGCAGTAAACAGATGCCTACCGCCCGGCGGGCTTGGTTATGCTCTCCGGCGAAAAATGGAGACGAGGTGTCCAACCCGGCCGACATTGAGGCGCTGTCCGCCACCGTTCTCGAGGAAGCGGCCGCACGGAGCGCGCCGTTTCGCCTGCGGGAGCCTGCGGCGCTGTCGAGCGGGGTCGTGTTCAGCTCACCTCACAGCGGGCGCGTTTATTTTCGGGAGCTCGTCGCCGCGTCCCGCCTGTCGCTGCATGCCCTCCGCGCCTCCGAGGACGCCTATGTCGACCACTTGTTCAATGGCGCGACGGACCACGGCGCCCCTTTCCTCGCCGCGGTTGCGCCGCGCGCTTACATCGATCTGAACCGAGCGCCGGGGGATCTTGACCCAAGCCTGGTCGATGGGGCCGAAGCGCGGCCCGCCAATGCGCGGGTGGTCGCCGGTCTGGGCGTGGTGCCGCGGATCGTCGCCGAGGGCGTTTCGATCTACGACGGCAAGATCTCGCTCGGCGAAGCCCGCGACCGGGTCGCATATTGGCACGCGCCCTATCACCAGAAGCTGATGGATCTCTTGCTGCGCGCCCGACGGCGGTTCGGCCGCGCGCTGCTGATCGATTGCCACTCGATGCCGACCGGGGCCAGCAACCCGGGAGCGCGCCGTTTGCACGCGCCGGTGGACGTGGTGCTCGGAGATCGTTTCGGCATGGCGGCGGACGGCGCTTTGATGGATGTGATCGAGGCGGCCTTCGTCGATGCGGGTTTCCGCGTTGCGCGAAACGCGCCGTTCGCGGGCGGCTACATCACGGAGCGCTACGGGCGGCCGGCGGCGGGCGTCAGCGCGATCCAGATCGAACTCGACCGCGGCCTCTATCTCGACCAGTCGTTCCTCGAGCCGACGGCGGAATTCGGCGCTCTGCGCGTCGCATTGGCGGGCGTGGTGGGCAGGATATGCGATCTCGTCCGCGACGCCGACCCTCGGGCGACCGCCCTCGCCGCAGAATAGCGGCTAAACCGGCGGGCCGACCCTCGCCATCTTCCAAAAAAAGGGGCCGCGCAAGCGCGGCCCAGGTCTAGGGAGGAAACGCCCGGGAAGGGCGACGGCGCGAACGCCGCAAGAAACAAGCTAGGTGTGCGCTGCAGCATATTCAATCGTTTTATTGAGCGCTCGCGCATAGGTTGCATCTGCGCATCATTTCAACCCTCTTCCGCGACTGATCGCGGCGTCCCCAAATCTGGCTCGGAGGGCGTCGACCGCGCGCTCGACATCCGCTTCTCGGGCGGTTTGCTGGTCCAAGAGGCCAAGTTGCGTGCCGATCGTGTTGGCATCCCCCTGTATGCGTTCAATTTGAGACGCACCGACGCCGATCAGTCGAAACGGCTCTTTGTTGCGCGTTTCCCTCAGTAAGAGCGGCGCCGCGCTGCGAAACAGCTCGATCGCGAGTTGCGTCGGCGACTCGCGCCGCGCCTGCCGCGTGCGGTTGCGAAAGTCGGCGGTCTTCAGCTTCAAGACGACGGTCCGACCCAGATGTCCGCCCGCCTTCATCCGGGCGGAGACCCGCTCGCAGAGCCGCCACAGCGCGCTCTCCAGCATCTCCGGATCCGAGATGTCGCGATCGAACGTGGTCTCCGAGGAGACGCTCTTCGTCTCGCTCCGCGGCGAGACCAGCCGCGCATCCTCGGCGCGCGCCAGTCGCGCCAGCCGTCCGCCGATCGCGCCGTAGCGTCGGAACAGATCCTCGGGCGCCGCCCGGCGCAGATCGCCGACCGTCTCGAAGCCGTCGCGCCTCAGAGCCTCGCCGAGCTTCGCGCCGACGCCCCAGACGATCGAGACGGGCTTGTCTTCGAGAAACGCCTCCGCCTCCGACAAGCCGATCACGGCGAAGCCGCGCGGCTTATCGATTTCCGACGCGATCTTCGCCAGAAACTTGTTGGGCGCGAGCCCGACCGAAGCGCTCACCCCGACGTCGCGCTCGATCTCCCGCGCCAACCGCGCCATCGACGCCGCAGGAGTGCGGCCATGGAGCGCCTCAGTGCCCGACAGATCCAGGAACGCCTCGTCGAGCGACAGCGGCTCCACAAGCGGCGTCAGCGCCTCCATGCGCTCGCGGATCTGACGACTCGCCGCGACGTATTCCGACATCCGCGGCTTCACCACGACCGCGTTCGGGCAGCGCTCGAGCGCCTTGAACATCGGCATGGCGGAGCGCACGCCATAAAGCCGCGCCACATAGCAGCAAGTGGCCACCACCCCGCGCCGCCCGCCGCCGACGATCACCGGCTTGTCGGACAGACTTGGATCGTCCCGCTTTTCGATCGCCGCATAGAACGCGTCGCAGTCGAGATGGGCGACCGAAAGGGCGCCCAGTTCGGGATGCGCGGCGACGCGCCGAGACCCGCAAGCCGGACACCGCGGCGCCGCGCTCCCGGTCCAGTCGCAGTCCCTGCAGAGTGCAGGCGACGCCATCGGCCGCGTCTCAGACATCCCGACCTTCCACGCCGCGCGCAAGCGTCGCGCGCGCCTCAAGCGTTGGCGCACCCCGCGATCTGGCGCTGAATCTCGAGCGCCGCCGCCCGCGGGTCGGCCGCCGCGATGATCGGGCGCCCGACGACCACTTGGTCGGCGCCCGCGGCGATCGCCTCGGCCGGGGTGGCGACGCGCTTCTGATCGTCGGCGACGCCGTTCGCCTGCGCCGCGACCGAGCGCGGCCGCACCCCCGGCGTCACGATCAGCCGTCCTTCCGCCTCGGGCAGCGCGCGGATCGCCGCCGCCTCCTGCGGGCTCGCGATCACGCCGTCCGCCCCGGCTTCGAGCGCGCGCCGCGCCCGCTCGACGGTCAGCTCCGCGAGATCCCCCGCCGTCACCATCATCTCGTCGAGATCCCCGCGATCGAGGCTCGTCAGCCAGGTCACCGCCAGGATCTTCGTCGACGCCGCGCCGCGCCCCTCGAGCGCCGCGCGCACCACCGGCGGGTCGCCATGGACGGTCAGGTAGTGCGGGCCGTAGGGCGTGACGCTGCGCACCGCGTTCTCGACCGTATGCCCGATGTCGAACAGTTTCAGATCCAGGAAGATCTTCGCCCGCCGTTGATCCATCAGTTCGATGGCGAGCGCCATCCCCCCGGTCCCGAGCATCCCGAGACCGATCTTGTACCAGACCGCCGCGTCCCCGATCCGCGCCGCCATCTCGCCGCCCGCGAGCGCGTTCGGCCCGTCGGCCGGCGTGTCGAGCGCGACGATCAGGCGCTCCCGGTCCGGGATCGGCTCGCGCGTCATCGGCGGCGGCTCCTCTCTGTTTTGTTCACGCCCTGTCCCGCGCCGGTCTTCCATGTCGCATCGGGTGCGTCAACGCTTGCGATCACAGCGTCGCGATCCCAGATCTTCCGTGCGGCGCGCCGTTAAGGGCGCCGCATGTTGATCGACCGCGACGCGCCGCGACAGCCGGGCGTCGCCCAAGCGCCGCCGATGCGGGCGAGGAGACGTCATGAATTTCGAGAACTACACCGACCGGGCCCGCGGCTTTCTGCAGGCGGCCCAGAGCCTAGCCGTGCGCGAGCAACATCAGCGCTTTCTGCCCGACCACATTCTGAAGGTCCTGCTAGACGATCCTGAAGGCTTGTCGGCCAACCTGATCGCCAAGGCGGGGGGGCAGGCCGCCGTCGCGCTGCAGACCGTCGAACAAACGCTCGCGAGGCAGCCCAAGATCGGAGGCGACGCCGCGGGGCAGCTCTACCTCGCGCCGGAGACCGCGCGGCTGCTCGAGCAGGTTCAGGAGATCGCCAAAAAGGCCGGCGACAGCTTCGTCACCGTCGAGCGCCTGCTGCTCGCGCTCGCCCTCGCCAAGGGGACCGAGGCCGCGAAAGCGCTCGAGCAGGCCGGCGTCTCGCCGCAGAGCCTGAACGGCGCGATCGAGGATCTGAGGAAGGGCCGCACCGCCGACAGCGCCTCGGCCGAGGAGGGCTACGACGCCCTGAAGCGCTACGCGCGCGACCTGACCGCCGACGCGGAGAACGGCAAGCTCGATCCGGTCATCGGCCGCGACGAGGAGATCCGCCGCACCGTCCAGGTCCTCTCCCGTCGCACCAAGAACAATCCCGTCCTGATCGGCGAGCCCGGCGTCGGCAAGACCGCCATCGCCGAGGGCCTCGCGCTGCGGATCGTGAACGGCGACGTGCCCGAGAGCCTGAAGGGCAAGCGCTTGCTCGCGCTCGACATGGGCGCCCTGATCGCCGGCGCGAAATACCGCGGCGAGTTCGAAGAGCGCCTGAAGGCGGTGCTGTCCGAGATCGAGGCCGCCGCCGGCGGGATCGTGCTGTTCATCGACGAGATGCACACCTTGGTCGGCGCCGGCAAAGCCGACGGCGCGATGGACGCGTCGAACCTGCTGAAGCCCGCGCTCGCCCGCGGCGAACTGCACTGCGTCGGCGCCACCACGCTCGACGAGTACCGCAAGCATGTCGAAAAGGACGCGGCCCTCGCTCGGCGCTTCCAGCCGGTCTTCATCGCCGAGCCGACCGTCGAGGACACCATCTCGATCCTCCGCGGCCTCAAGGAGAAGTACGAGGTCCACCACGGCGTCCGCATCGCCGACAGCGCGCTGGTCGCCGCCGCGACGCTCTCGAACCGCTACATCGCCGACCGCTTCCTGCCCGACAAGGCGATCGACCTGGTCGACGAAGCCTCCTCGCGTCTGCGCATGGAGGTCGACTCGAAGCCCGAGGAGCTCGACGCTCTCGACCGCGACATCATGCAGAAGCAGATCGAGGCCGAGGCGCTCAAGAAGGAGAGCGACCAGGCCTCGAAGGACCGCCTCGACAAGATCGAGTCGGAGCTGTCCGAACTCCAGCAGCAGTCGGCGGCGCTCACCGCGCAGTGGCAGGCGGAGAAGGACAAGCTCGGCGCCGCCCAAGGCATCAAGGAGGAGCTGGACCGTCTCCGGGTGGAGCTCGACAACGCCAAGCGCGCCGGCGACCTGGCCCGCGCGGGCGAGCTGCAGTACGCCCGCATTCCGGAACTCGAGAAGCGCCTCGCGGAGACCGAGGGCGCCGAGAGCGACGTTCTGGTCGAGGAGGCCGTGACGCCCGAGCACATCGCCGGCGTCGTCAGCCGCTGGACCGGCGTGCCGGTCGACAAGATGCTCGAGGGCGAGCGCGAAAAGCTGCTCGGCATGGAGCAGGCGCTCGGCGGCCGCGTCATCGGCCAGGCCGAGGCGGTCGAGGCCGTCTCGACCGCCGTTCGCCGCTCCCGCGCCGGTCTCTCCGACCCGAACCGCCCGATCGGCTCCTTCCTGTTCCTCGGCCCGACCGGCGTCGGCAAGACGGAGCTGACCAAGGCGCTCGCCGCCTTTCTGTTCGACGACGACCAGGCGATGGTCCGCATCGACATGTCCGAGTACATGGAGAAGCACGCCGTCAGCCGCCTGATCGGCGCGCCTCCGGGCTATGTCGGCTATGACGAGGGCGGCGCTCTGACCGAGGCGGTCCGCCGTCGGCCCTATCAGGTGATCCTGTTCGACGAGGTCGAGAAGGCCCATCCTGACGTCTTCAACGTGCTCCTCCAGGTGCTCGACGACGGTCGGCTGACCGACGGCCAGGGCCGCACGGTCGATTTCAAGAACACGCTGATCATCATGACCTCGAATCTGGGCGCCGAGTTCATCGCCGCGCTGCCCGACGGCGGCAAGACGGAGGACGTCGCGCCCCAGGTGATGGAGGTGGTCCGCAGCCGCTTCCGGCCGGAGTTCCTGAACCGGCTCGACGAGATCCTGCTGTTCCACCGCCTCGAGCGCGAGCACATGGGGTCGATCGTCGACATCCAGCTCTCGGGGCTGACCAAGCGCTTGGCCGATCGCAAGATCGCGCTGGATCTCGACCAGGCAGCGCGGAACTGGCTGGCGGACAAGGGCTACGATCCGATTTACGGCGCCCGTCCGCTGAAGCGGGTGATCCAGAAATCGGTCGAGGATCCCCTCGCCGAGCTCTTGCTCGCCGGCAAAATCGCCGACGGCCAGACGGTCGCCGTGTCCGCCGATGGCGAAGGCCTGGTTTTCCCGGGTTTGATCGAGCCGAAACGCGGCGGCGCGCTCCTGCACTGACGCCCGCGACGCGCCGGCCGGCGCGACATCCCGCCGGCCCGACATCTCCGGGTCCCCACCCCCAACCCCTCCCCGCCGGTGCGGGGAGGGGGGATGCGGCGGCTGCGGGGGGCGTCGCCGGGGGCC
>JBCBRF010000083.1:0-381 GCA_039819865.1 Pseudomonadota bacterium
TGAAGGAGGGGCTGACCGTCTTCCGCGACCAGCAGTTCTCCGAGGACGTCCGCTCGCGCGCCGCCTCCCAACGGTTGAACGGATCGGGGTCGGCCGCGGCGAGGACCGCCAGATCCTCTGCGCGGGTCTCCCGTTCGATCGTCACCGGGGCCGCGAAGGCGCGGTTCACCGACAGGGTCGGCTTGGTCGGAAAGCCCTCGATCTCGAGCGCCCGCGCGGCTTTGTCGAGCAGGATGGTGTGGGTGCCGGCCCCAGCGCCGTCGGGGCCGGGCGCTTCGCCCGCTGGCAGCGGCGCAGGGCGGCCCTTGGCGTCCAGCAGGCCGAACGCGATCGGGATCACCAGCGGCTGTTTGTCGGGCTGGCCCGGCGTCGGCGGCGTCG
>JBCBRF010000083.1:390-16613 GCA_039819865.1 Pseudomonadota bacterium
TCCGGAGCATGCGGATGACCTCCGCGCCCTTCTCGTAGACCGTCGCCGTATAAAAGTTGTTGATCTCGACATATTCGGTGGGGCGCACCGGGTGGGCCAAGGGGCCGCCGTCCTCTCGGAACTGGCGCGCCCGCAGCATTTTGACCCCGTCGATCCGGGTGACGGCGCGCGAGCGGACGTCCTCGGAGAACTGCTGGTCGCGGAAGACGGTCAGCCCCTCCTTCAGGCAGAGCTGGAACCAGTCGCGGCAGGTGATCCGATTGCCCGTCCAGTTGTGGAAATACTCGTGCGCCACGACGCTCTCGATCAGCTCGTAATCGCGGTCGGTCGCGGTGTCCGGGCTCGCCAGAATGTACTTGGAGTTGAAAATGTTGAGGCCCTTATTCTCCATGGCCCCCATGTTGAAGTCGTCGACCGCGACGATCATGAACAAGTCGAGATCGTATTCGAGGCCGTAGACCGCCTCGTCCCAGCGCATCGAGCGTTTGAGCGCGTCGAGCGCGAAGGCGGTCTTGGTCTCGTCGCCCCGCCGGGTGAAGAGCGCGAGGTCGACGCGGCGGCCGGAGCGGGTCGTGAAGCTGTCGTTGCTCGCGACCAGATCGCCGGCCACCAGCGCGAACAGATAGGAGGGCTTCGGGTGCGGGTCGCGCCACTCTGCAAAGTGACGGTCCTCAGGGAGCGCGCCCCGATCGGTGGGATTGCCGTTCGAGAGCAGCACCGGATAGGCGTCCTGGTCGGCTTCGATCCGAACCGAGAACACCGCCATCACGTCCGGGCGGTCGGGGTAGAAGGTGATCTTGCGGAAGCCTTGGGCCTCGCACTGGGTGCAGAACATGTCGCGCGACATGTAGAGGCCTTCGAGCGCCGTGTTCGCCTTGGGATCGATTTCGGTCTCGCAGGTCCAGGTGAAGCGGTCGCCGGGGATCGCTTCGGGCGCGACCGTCAAGCCCTCTTCGTCGATCGACAGCGCGCTCTCGGCCAAGGCGACGCCGTCGATCGCGGCGGCGATCAAGGTCAGTCTGCGGCCGTCGAGCCGGAACGGCGGTCGCGGGGCGCCGTCGACCCGGTCGGGATTGGCGCGAAACGCGATGCGGGAGCGCACTCTGGTCCGAGTGGGCTGCAGATCGAAGGTCAGCGAAACGTCGTCGACCAGCCATCCCGGGGGCTGATACTCGGCCAGTCGAATCGGTTCGAGTTTCGGCGCCGCGGCGTCTTCGGGACGGTGAGAGAGCAAAGCCATGGGCGCCTCGGTTCGGGGAAGGGGGGCAGCTTAGCCGCGCCGCCGCCCCTGGATACAGCCTCCTGGATATAGCGCCCGATGCGCCGACCGCGCCACCCGATCTCGGATCCGTGCTCGCTCAGCCGCCGAACAGCGCCGCGCGGAGCTGTTCGAAGCCGTCCGCTTCAGCGCTCCGTTTCCGCGCGATCTCGAAATCGGCGAGATCCACGTCGATCGCGTCCAGCCGGGCCTGAAGCGCGGTTTTCAGCAGATCGCGCCGGAGCGTCGCCGCCTTGCTCTTGTCCGCGCCGGCGGCGGCGTCGAGCTTCGCGATCGCTCGGCGCAGGCGCGACTGCTCCACACGGTCCGCGGCGGCGAGCGATTCGAAAAGCATGGAGTCGGCGGCCGGCACGCCGCTCTGGCCGGCGGGCGAGGCGATCACGATCTCGCGCCGGGCCAGAGTCGGGGCGATCGGCGCCGTGGGCTTGTCGGGCGCCGGCTTGTCTGGCGCCGGCTTGGCCGCCGTGGGGGCGGCCACGGGGGGCGGCGGGGCGCCCGCGGGTTTGGGCGCGGGCGCGGCGGGTTTCTTGGCGGACGCGTCGTCCTTCGCCTGGGCGGGCGCGTCTTGGGCCGGCTGTTTCTCGGGTTTGGGCTCCGATGTTTTTTTGGGTTCAGACGGCTTGGGTTCAGACGGCTTGGGTTCAGACGGCTTGGGCTCGGACGGCGTCGCGGCGGGCGCGCCTGCGAACATCGCGGCGTCGAGGGCGTCGGGGGGCTCTAATCCCAAGGGGCCCACGGCGTCGGAGCGCGAGCGCGACCAAAGCTCGGCGGTGTCGACGCGCAGCTCACGCGCCTCGAGCACGGCGGCGCGGCCCGCGACCAGATCGACGAGCACCCGGCGCAGGCTCAGACGCCCGCCCCGCGCGAGGACCAGAAGGTGTTCGTTGACGGCGAAGAGCGCTCCGCGACGGGCCGCGACGCGCCAGCGCGGGATGCTGCGGCTGATCTCGGGCGGCTCCTCGGCCGTGGGGCGCGCCGCGGCCCAACCCGCGATCAGGATCGGGGCGGCGCCGCCTTCGGCCGCTTGGATTTCAGCGGTGGCCTCCGACAGCAAGCGGTCATGCAGCGCGCGCATGTCCTCCGCGGAGGGGCGGGCCTGCTCGATCTCGTCGAGCGCTTTCAGGACTTTGGCGCGGAATTGCTGGGCCGCTTCGAAGCGCTCGTCGCCGCGCTCTCCGTTGCTGAGCAGGACGCCCATCACGACGCCAAGCGCGATGACGATCGCGAGGAACGCCGCGCCGCCCGCTTCGACGGAGGCCAGGGCGCCGACCGCGAGGCCGACGATCGCGGCGGCGCCGACCGACGCCGCGCCGATGAGCTTAAGGCGCGAGAAAGCGGCCTTCTTTGCGCCATAGGCCGCGAACGCATCGGCGTCGAGCGCATCCAGAAGCGCCCGGTCGGCGCGGTGGAAGAAGTCCCAGCGCCGCGCGGCCTCCGCGTCGCCGAGCCGCTTGCGTTCGCCCGCGTCGCAGATCAGGCGAGCGCCGCCCACGCTCTCGGCGACGAAGATCTGGTGCTGGAAGGGCTCCGAGGCGCGCTTCGTGGGCGGGGTCGCCCGGGTCTTCTCGAACCAGGCCTGAAACGTCTGTCCTGCTGCGTTTTCTCGCGCCATCCCCGATCCCTCGTCCCCACGCCCACCCTTGCGCCGACTCTTGCGCCGGCCCCCACGCCGCCCCGCGCGCCGGCCCGCTTGCCGAGGCTTGGACGCGTCGTGGGGCCAAAGCTGCGCGCAGAGCGAATACACCCTTGGCGGCGCAAGCGCCTCGGGCCCGGAACGCTTTGGCGGCGGGCTGGGGCGAACGCGTCACGCCGGGCCCGATGTTGGACTGATGGCGGGCGCGCGACGCGGTCAGCGGGTCAACTCGACGCCTCGTTCGCGCGCAGCATGGCGGCGATCTCGTCGAGGAGCGCGAGCCGCTGCTTTTTCAGCTCTTCGAGATGCAGATCATCGGTCGGCTCGAGATCGGTCTCGGCGCGGTGGATGGCGCGGTTCAGCGTGTGGTGCTGTTCCGCCAGCCGAGCGAAATGCGCGTCGTCGAGCTTGAGGGCGTGGATCTTGTCGGCCGCGTCGGGAAACAGCTCGGACAGCTCGTGGGGGGTGTGGCTCATCTCGGTCCTCCGGATCTGGGGGCGGCGCTCTCGAGGCGCGCCTCTGTCGCCACCTTGCCGTCCCGCCCATCCTCCGCTTTGAGGCCGATCAAGCCTGCTTGCGCCGAGCGTCCGCGCATGCGACCGCCCCGTCTTGGACAGGGTTCGCGTCAGGCGGGCTCGACGCCGGTCGGGCTCAACGTCGGTCGAGCTCAGCGGGAGGCGGGCTCAGCGGGAGGCGGGTATGGCGATTGCGGCGACGCGGTTGGACGAGGACGCGCCGGACTGGGCGCGTTTCACGCTCTACGCGATCGGAGCGGCGCTGGTCTTGCGCTGGGGGATCCTGGCGCTCGAGCTGGCGCCGCTGCATTTCGACGAGGCGCAGTACTGGTCCTACGGCGAGGCGCTGGATCTCGGCTACTATTCGAAACCGCCGCTCGCCGCCTGGCTGATCCGGCTGAGCACGGAGGCGTTCGGCGACACGGTGTTCGGCGTGCGGTTCTTCGCGCCCGTCGCACACGCCTGGATCGCGTGGCTGCTGTTTGCGACCGGTCGCAGGCTGTTCGACGCCCGCGCCGGTTTCTGGGCGTCGATCCTGTATCTCACCTTGCCGGGCGTGACGGTCTCGTCCGGTCTGATGACGACCGACCCGCCGATGATGGTCGGCTGGGCGGGCGCGCTCTACGCTCTCGTCCGCGCGCTCCAGGCCGAAGAGGCGCGGGCGATCGGCGATCCGCATGGCGAGAACCGGGACGAGCCGCTGTTCTGGTGGGCGCTCGTCGGCGCCGCGGTGGGCGCGGGCCTCCTCGCTAAATACACCGCGATCGCCTTCGTCGGCGGCGGGATCGGCTATGCGCTGTTCTCGCGCCAAGGAAGCGCAGGGGCGCGCTGGCCGATCGATTGGCGCGGCCCCGGGCTCGCGATCCTCGGCGCGCTTCTGGTGTTCTCGCCGAACCTGTATTGGAACGCCGCCAACGACTTCGCCGCCTTCGCGCATGTCGGGGACAACGCCAAGCTCGGCGGCGGCGCGGCGCTGCGCCCCGACAATGCGATCGAGTTCGTCGGCGCCCAAGCGATGATCTTCGGCCCGGTGGCCCTGGTCGCGCTCGGCGCGATGCTGGCGGTGGGCGGCTGGCGGGGCGAATGGAGCTATCGCCTGCTGCTCTGGCTGACCCTGCCGCTGATCCTGGCGATGACGCTGCAGGCGTTCCTGTCGCGCGCCCATCCGAACTGGGCGGCGCCGGCTTATGTGGCTGGGAGCCTCGCGGTCGCGGCCTGGTTGCTCGATCGAGAGCGGGTGCGCGTTCTGCAGGCGGCCGTCGGGTCCTCGCTCGCCATCGGGCTCGGCTTTTACGCGCTCGCCGGCGTCTACGCGGCCGGCCACGCCGATCTGCCGCGCACGCCCGATCCGTTCAAGAAGATGCGCCCGAACCCGCCGATCTGCGCCGAGGCGCTCAGCCTGCGCGGCGATCTGAAGCTCCTGTCGAACGACCGGCGGCTGCTGGCCGACTGCATGTTCGCGGGCGGCCTGCCTCTCGAGCGGATCGCGATCTGGAACAGCGACGGCCCGGCCGGCAATCATTACGAGCTGACCTCGAGCCTCGAGGACGGAGACGCGGGAGCGTATCTGCTGCTGGTGTTGCGGCCCGTCGACCGAGCGGACGGCTATCTTCGCCGGTTCGCCGAGGTCGAGGTGCTGAAGACCGGTGCGATGCGGACCCATGCGGATCGGTCGACGCCCTACACGATCGCCCGGGTGAGCGGCTTCCAGGGCTACTAGCTCCAGCGCCCAGATCTTGGAAGCGACCCCAAATCCGTGAAAGCGGGTTGGCTCATGCGCCTCATATGGTATGTTCCTGAAACGATGGGACGGGTTGGGGCGGACCATGAGGAGACGCGGATGATCCCGCGCGACGCCTTTCGCTTGCTCGGCGCCCTTGGCGCGCAGTCGGAGCTGTTGTCCGACCTCGCGCCCGAAGCCCGTCGCGCCGGGCTGTTTCTGGTCCGCAAAGCCTTAAAGGCGCCGGAACTGACGCTCGATCGGCTGAAGGCGCTCCAGGCGGCGATCGGCGAGCCCGCGATGGCCGAGGCCGTGTCGGGGTTGTCCCGCACCGCCGCCGGCGAGATCGTGAAGCGGCTCGACCGCCGCAATCCCCACGCCCGCGGCCCGGCCCATGCGCTCGACGAGACCTGGGCGCGCGCCCGCATCCTGGCGCTCGCGACCGGCGCGGCGCGGCCGATGCCGCGGGCGAGCGCGCTCGGCGCGGGCCCGGCGACGCCGCCTGAGCCCGAGGCGCTCGCGCTGGCGCTCCGCGAAGCGCGCGCGCCGGAGCGGCGCGAGCCGAGCGCCGACCCGGCGAGCGGCGAGCCGCGTCGGAAGAGCGCCTGACGCCGGCTCGGTTGCGGATCGGACGCCGGGGCGCTAGCTGACAGGCTCTTCGCCCCAACCGCCCGAGCCCTTCTCCTCCCATGACCGACCCGCGCGCCCCGCATGCCCCAGATCGCCGGCTGTCCGTCGCGCCGATGATGGAGTGGACGGATCGGCACTGCCGCTATCTGCATCGGCTGATTTCACGCCGCACGTTGCTCTATACGGAGATGGTCGGCGCCGCGGCGGTGACGCACGGGCCGCGGGCGCGACTGCTCGACTTCTCGGCGGCGGAACGCCCGGTCGCGCTTCAGCTCGGCGGGTCGGACCCCGCGGAGCTCGCCGAGGCGGTCAGGATCGCTTCGGATTGGGGCTATGACGAGATCAATCTCAATGTCGGCTGCCCTTCCGACCGGGTGCAGTCGGGCGCGTTCGGGGCCTGCCTGATGCGCGAGCCCGACCTGGTCGCGCGCTGCGCCGCAGCGATGATCGAGGCCTCCGACGCCGTGGGCGGACCCGAGATCACTGTCAAATGCCGGATCGGGGTGGATGAGCAGGACCCGGCCGAGGCGCTGCCCTTGTTCATCGAGCGGGTCTCCGCCGCCGGCGTGCGCAGCTTTGCGGTCCATGCGCGGAAGGCCTGGCTGCAGGGGCTGTCGCCGAAAGAGAACCGCGACGTGCCGCCCCTCGACTATCCTCTGGCGCTGCGCATGAAGGCGCGGTGGCCGGAGCTCGAGATCGTCCTCAATGGCGGGATCGCCGCGCTCGACGCCGCCGCAGGCCACATCGCGGAGGGCTTCGACGGCGCCATGATCGGGCGTGCGGCTTATCACGCGCCCTTCGAGATCCTGGGCGAGGCGGATGCGCGGATCTTCGGCGACGAGAGGCGGGCGGCGGATCCGGCTGACGTGGTCGCCGCGATGGAGCGGTATGCGGCCGATTGGATGCAGTCGGGCGGACGCGCGAACGCGGTGACGCGCCACATGCTCGGGCTGTTCGCAGGCCGCCCGGGCGCGCGGCGTTATCGCCGGGTGATCTCGGAGGCCGCGCATCGGGTCGAGAGCCGAGCCGATCTTGCGGCGCTGTTCCGGGACGCGACGGCGCCGGTGCTGCGAGAGGCCGCCTGAAGCGGTTCGACGCCGGCGCGAGACCGCTCCGGCGACGTCTCCCACCCAGGCGACCGGCGCGCCGCCGTCACCGGATCAAGCACCCGCCCCGACGCCGCCGGAGCGGTTTGAGCCGGTTGAAGCGCCCGGGCCCAGACCATGCGCCCGTTCATCGGCGCGCGACCGTGGTCTAACCCTCGATATCGTCCCGCAATCAGACGTATGACCGGCGTCCACGTCTCCTGATCGCGCTTTATGGCGTCGCCCCGTGGAAGATCACGCCCAGCGTCATCCGCTCGCCTTTCGTCACCGCGCTGACGCCGTGGCGAAGGCTCGCCCGCGACCAGCCCTTCGAGGTGCGCCGCGGAGCCTCTCGGGTGGCGAACACCACGCCTTCGCCAAGAGCCGGGACCGCGACGCTCGCCGTCGACTGCCGCCGGGGGCGGTTCTCGACCACCACGAACTCCCCGCCCATGAAATCCTCGCCCGGCGAAGACAAGCTCACGACCAGTTGGAGCGGGAAGGCGACCGCGCCGTAGACGTCCTGGTGCAGGCAGTTGAAATCGCCGGGCCCGTATTTGAGGAGGAGCGGCGTCGGCGCGGTCTGACCGGCCGCCGCCGAGCGCGTCGCCATCTCCGCGAAATCACCCGGCCAGTCGGCGGATGCGCCGGTCAGGCCCGCCAGCCGGTTCGCGACCGGCGCGAGCCGCGCATAGACGGCGGCCTGCAACTGCGCGACGGTCTCGGGCAGAGGATCGGCGAGATAGCGATAGGTTCCGGAACCATAGCCATGGCGGGCCATCGTCACGGTTTTGCGGAAGCGCGCGTCCCGGTCGAACAGCGCGCGGAGGTCGGCGCAGGTTTCCGGCGATAGAAGCGGCCCGGTCCGCACCGCGCCGATGCGCGTCAGATCCTCGCCGACGCGGTCCCAGTCGACGGCCGCGACGGCGCTTTCGATCGCGTCCGCGCGCGCCGGGCGAGGTCCGCCCTTGGCGGCTGCGTGTCCCATCGGCGGTCTCTCCTTCATGCTCGAAACGCGGCCCTGAAGCGCGGCCCTGAAGCGCAGTTCTTGGATCGCGAAGGCTGGCGTGGCCTGCGTCGCCGCGCCACCCGAAATCTGCGATCGTGGTCGGGGATAGGTTGGGCTGGTCAGAGCGGCCTCTGGTGGGTAGGCGTCCGGTCCGGCCCCCCTCACGCGGAAAGCGCCTTGGAGAGCGCCTTGGAAAGCGCTTTGGCGAGCGTCGCGGGCGAGGGGAGCGCGCAAGCGCCAGAGAAGGGGCGCGCATTTTCGGTCCAGCCGTCTCGGCTCGATCAGAACACGCACTGACGAGAGGGGCGATGTTTCAGGAGCTTTACGAGCTGTTCGCGCTGGCGCTGGCCGCGGCGGCGGTGGGCGCATTCGCCGGCGTCGCGTCCGGGGTGCTCGGCGTCGGCGGCGGGGTGGTGCTGGCGCCTGCGCTCTACGCGATCTATGGCGCGCTCGGTTACGCCCCCGCGCATTTGGCTCAGGCGGCGGTGGGCGCGGCGCTCGGCGTGATCTGCCTGCTGTCCGCCCGCGCTCTGCTGGGCCGCCGGGCGGGGATCGACTGGCGCCTGCTTTCGGCCTGGGCGCCCTTTGTCGCGATCGGCGCGGCGCTCGGCGCGCTGCTCGCCGCGAACCTGGCCTCCGCGCTCCTCGCAGGGCTCCTCGGCGCAGGCGCGGCGGTGATCGCGGCGAGGATCGCGCTCTCCGCGCTCGGAGACCGGCTCGACGGGCGGTTGGGCGACGCGCCGCCCACCGGCGCGCGGGCGGCGGGCTTCGGGGTCGCGCTCGGCGGCGCGACGGCGCTGTTCGGGCTCGGCGGCGGGGCGATCGGCGCGCCGCTCCTCCAGGCCCATGCGGTCGAGGCCCGGGCGGCCGGCGCGCTGGCCGCGGGCTTCGGCGCGGTCATCGGCCTGGTCGGCGCGGTCGTCTTCGCGCTCCATGGCTGGCGCGCGCCGGGCGTCCCGCCGCTGTCGATCGGCTACGTCAATCTCGTCGTCCTCCTGACCGCGACCCCGGTCGCCATCGCCTGCGCGCCGGTCGGCGTCCGGCTCGCCCAAGCGCTCGACCGCCGCACGCCGCGCCTGTTGTTCGCGCTGTTCCTGGGCCTCGCCGGCGTCGGCATGGTGCGCGAGGCGTTGCTGGGGGCAGGGGCGTGACGCCCCGGCCCCAAACGGTTGATGCGGCCGCGTTTTTCGAGCGCGGCTGGGTTCGGTTTTCGCATGATCCGGCGACCGCCGCCTGGGCGGGGGTCGCCCGCCCTCGCGCCGAGGCGCTGATGGCGGCGGCGGATGCGGAGTATCGCTGCGGCGGAACCTGGTTTCCTGGCGTGAACATTCTCGACAACGCGCCAGACGGATCGCTCGACGGGGTTTCGCTCGACGGCCCGGCGCTCGGGTTTGTTCGAGAAACGTTGGGCTTTCCTGATCTCGTTTGGGACCGCGCGCAGATCAGCGGCTGCTTGCCCGGATATCCGCGCCCCGGCGCCGAGGAAACCGAGGCCGCGGCGCGCTACCGGCGGGTGCGCGACGCGGCTCATGTCGACGGGCTGCTCCGGATCGGCGACAGCCGGCGGCGGCGCCTTGGCGAGCGGCACGGCTTCATCCTCGGCCTGCCGATCGCGGGCTGCGTTCCGGGCGCGAGCCCGTTGGTGGTCTGGGAGGGCTCGCACGAGACCATGCGCGCGGCCTTCGCCAACGCGTTGGCGGGCGCGCCGCCCGCGCGCTGGGGCGAGATCGATCTGACCGAGGCCTATCAGGAAGCGCGGCGGCGCTGTTTCGAGGCATGCCGGCGGGTGGAGATCCAAGCCCAGCCCGGCGAGGCCTATCTCGTTCACCGCCTGGCGCTTCACGGGGTGGCCCCGTGGGCGGAGGACGGCCCCAGGTCGGCGGCGGCCCGGATCATCGCCTATCTGCGTCCCGACCCGTTCCCGGACGCCGATCCGCGCTGGTGGCTCGAGCGGCCCTAGGGCGGCTCAGGGCTTCAGCACCAGCTTGTCGCCGCGGAAGGAGAACTCGGTCAGCCGGCTCAGGAAACTCATGCCGAGAAGCGCGCTCGGCAGGCGGCCCGGCTCCGCCACCGATCCTTCGATGTTGTAGTAGCGCGCGCCGCCGACTTCGATTTCGTCGAGCAGCACCGGCGCCACCAGCGCGCGGCCGTTCGCGGTCAGGACGGGCCGGGTGAAGCTGAGCGCGTCCACGTCGATCCCGATCCGCGCCGCCTCCGCGTACGGAATCGCCACATCGCTCGCGCCGGTGTCGACGAGCATCGGCAAGCGCTCTCCATTCACCAGCGCGATCGCGACGAAATGGCCGCTCTGGGCGCGGGTGAGCACCGTCTCGTTCGCCGACAGCGTCACCGGCTGGCCGGGCGCGAGGCCGGAGATCGCTCGGAGCGCGGTGAGGCGCAGCGCGTCTCGGTTCTCGTAGCCGAGGATCAGCGCCCCGAACACGCCGAGCCAGATCAGCAAGTGGCCGATCGAGCGCCGCAGTTTCTTCAGCTGCGGCACCTCGCCGGCGAACAGGAGCGCGCCGAGCAGGGCGCCGAGAAAGGTCAGATGCAGGAGCGAGTCGCTGTCTTCGAGGATCCAGGGATAGATCTGGTTGAGGCCGTAAAGCCCGTAGGCTGCGACCGCGACGGCGACCAGCACGAGGACGATGCGCATAGGATCTCCTTCCTGATCGTTTCTGCGGCGGCGTCTTTCGGGGCGGGCGCGCCCGGTTCGGCGGTGGGTCGTTAGGCGGTGGGTCGCGCCGAGGGTAGGATGCGCGCCCTGCGCGGCGTAAGCGTGGCCAGGATGCGGCGCGGGTCAAGTGCTTGGCTCTAGTGCTTGGCTAGAGCGGCTTAGGGCTCCGCACCGTCCGCCGCGGCGCCGCGACGTCGGCGGGAGGGGCGCGCGCCCGGGGCGCGCAACCGCTCTGCGCGGCTCGGCAGCTCCGCCATCAGCGCGCGGCGCTCCTCCGCAGTGATGCGCGACCAGGTAGCGATCTCCTCGCCGGTCCGGTAGCAGCCGACGCAGATCCCGGCGCCCGGATGGATCATGCAGATCTGGACGCAGGGGCTCTCGATCTCGGGGCGTCGCCAAACCGGCGGTTCGTCTTGGCGGCTCATCGCTTCGTCCATTCAAGCGCGATCAGGATAAGTGGAAACCGGTTATCCGTCCGATCGCGCGACAACACAAATCGCCAGATTGGGTTCCCGATTCGAAGAAGCGGGATGATGGTCTAGTCGTGGTCCCGCCCCAGATGCGAGAGGCGATCCAGAAGCCCTTGCAAGATGTAGGCGGCGGCCATCTTGTCGACCACCTGCGCCCGGCGCGCGCGCGAGGCGTCGGCCTCCAGAAGCGTGCGCTCGACCGCCTGCGTGCTCATGCGTTCGTCCCAGAGCATGATCGGCAAGGGCGAGCGGGCGGCGAGGTTTCGGGCGAAGGCGCGGGTCGATTGCGCCCGCGGCCCCTCGGTCCCGTCCATGTTCCGCGGCAGTCCGATCACCCAGCCGACCGCCTGGCGTTCGGCCGCCAGCGCTTCGAGGCGCGCCGCGTCGACGCCGAACTTTTTTCGCGCGATCGTCTCGACTCCGCTCGCGATCTGGCGGAACGCGTCGCAGGCGGCCACGCCGATCGTCTTTGAGCCGAGATCGAGACCGAGCAGCGCGCCGATCGCGGGCGTCGCCTCGGCGAAGGCGCGCGCGTCCTCGTAGGCCGGGCGCGAGGGCGCGGCGGGGCGGGGGGCGTCCGTCATCGGGACCCGCGGTCGTCGGCGCTCATTCGGCGGGCTCGACGTTTTCGGGCTCCGCGTCTTCCGGCTCGGGCGCGAGGCGGGGCACCGGTTCGGAGCCGGCGCGGTTCAGCAGCGCAATCGCTTCGGGGTTCTCGGCGAACAGACCTTTCGCCTGCGCAAGCGCCTCAGCGGCGCGCGCGTCCTGGCCAAAGGTGCGGCGGCTGCGGATCAGGCGCAGCCAACCGTCGAGATCGTCGGGGTTCTCGGCGAGGCGCGCCTCGAGCCGGTCGAGCATGCCGCCGATCATCTCGCGGCGCTCGCCTTCGTTGAGTTCGGACGCCGCCTCGACATCGTCGGCTGTCGGGCCCCGGGCCTCCGCGTTCGGGCTTCGGTCGGGGCTTTGCCCGCCCTCGACGCCGCCGCGTGCGAGCCCCGCTTCCGCCGCCAGAGCCGCGATCTGCTGGTTGAGGCTCCGTCTTAGGGTCGGGTTCTCGGTCTCGCGCGCGAGACGCGACCATTGCTGAAGCCCGGCCTCGGTCGAGCCGCGCTGCACGAGGGCCAGCGCAAGGAAATAGCGGCTTCGCTCCGCCCGGGGGGCTCGCTGAAAGACGGCCTCCGCCTCCGGGGAAACGACGCCGCCCGCGGCGAGCACCATCGCCTCGCCTTGGATCGGCAGCATTTCGATCGCCGCCTCGGACGGTCCCACCAGCTCGATGGCGCGGCCGATGGACCGCCAGGCCTCCGCATAGCGCTCCTGCTGGCTGTAGAGCCGCCCGAGCAGCTCATGACCCCGCGGGTCGTTCGGGTTTCGCGCCACCGCCTGCTCCAGCCGCGGCACGAGTTCTTCGACGCTCTGACCCGCGATCGACGGGGCCGGCGCGCCGAGATTGGGCGGGGTCGGCGGCAGGTCGCGGCGGGCCTCTGCGACGCCCGCCTCCAGCTCCGCCTGGAACGACCGCTTCGCGAGCGGGGCGTCGTCGAGGCCGGGCGAGCCGAGCAAAAGATAGACGACGGCCGCGCCCACCAGCAGGGGGGCTGCGAGGCCTATCAGCGCCGCCCGGGCGGCGCCTTCGGGCGCAACGCCGATCTCCTCGGTCTTCGAGGCCTCCGAATCGGCGGCCAGCAGGCGCTTCGAGATCTCCCGCCGGGCGCCTTCGGCTTCCGCTTCAGACAGCGCGCCGCGGGCCAGATCGCGATCGATCTCGCGGAGCTGACTTTTGAACACTGCGACGTCATGGGCCGCGCGCGCAGGGGCGTTATCGCGATCCCGCCAGAGCGGCATCGTGGCGAGCGCCGCGGCGGCGGCGGTCAGCCCGAGCGCGAGTATCCAAAAGAGAGCCCAAAACACCGGCGATGCGTCCTTTCCCTCGCCCCGTCCTCAGCCCGCCGCGCGCGTCGCGGGCGACTTGGCCATGCGCTGCGCGAGACCGTCGGCGACGGCGGCGCAGAAGGCCTGCTCCGTCGTGGCGGCCGCCACCGCGTCCTTCTCGAGCGTCACGCCCCAATTGGCCGCGATGGCGTGATACCGCGGCGTCCGATGGGCGATTAGCGCTCGAAAGCCCCAGCGGATGAACGCGTCCGGGTCGACCTGCTCCGGCTTGCGCCCGGTCTCGTCGAGATGCCGCCGCCAAAGCGATTTAAGGAACCCTTCCTCATAATACATCGGCTTTGGATCCTGGTCGAAGCGCGCCGCCAACTCGTCGGCGTCGCCCGGCCCCTGCTGGATGTAGACCAACAGCATATGCTCGGCGACCGCCTGCAGGACGGGATCGTTCGGGTCGGTCGGGTCGACGATCTCGACGAAGCTGCCGCTCGCGTCGCACAGGAAATGATCGTAGCCGTAGATCCCCCGGGCTTTGTCGATGAAAGCGGCGGCGTCCAGCATGGCGGCGGTCTCCGCAGCGTGGTGCTGGCGCTGTCGGCGCAGATATTCGTCGAACGGCAGGCCGCCTTTTTCCGGATCGCCGGGCTTTCCCAAATAAATCGAAAGCGGGGCCAAGTTCTCGAAAGTGATGTTGTTCGCGATGTAGATCGAGTCCGAGAGCAGAAGGTCGCGCAGCATCGGCGTCTTCATCGCCTCGCGCTTGAAGCTGTCGACGATATGCTCGCCCATGTAGCGGGTGCCGATGCGGTAATCGACGGAGTAGTGGAACCAGCCGCCGCCGGCGCGGAGCCGTCGCGCCAGATGGGTCTTGCCGACGCCCGACATACCGATCACGCAGATCGCTTTCTGCGGTTTCGCGAGGAACTCTTCCGGCGTGGGCAAGCTCTTAAAAGGGGGCATCGGGTCCGTTCAGGCGAGAAATTGTCGCGTAAATCGGCTCTCTACGCGGAAAAGGCGCAAGGCGAAACCGTCACGTGCGATAGCGTCGGCGGAGGCGCTCGCCGGTCGGCGCGCCTTCGCCACCTCAGGGTTCAGGCGGGGTAGAGCCGCTGACGCGCTCGGGGATGGCGCCGCTTCGGCCGGCCCTGGATGCGGCGCTAGAGCAGCGCGGCTTCGGTTCGTCCTGCGTGCGCTAGAGCTCGGCGAGCCGGGAGATCGCGATTTCGCTTAGGTCGATTATTGCCGATCGAAGCGGCTCGACGCCCGAGCCCGTCGACCGACGAGCGACAACCGAAGAATATAGGGGGCGCTTTGGCTGCGTCGGTCGTCATGAGCCCCGGATCCATCGTCCGAGGCTCATGGCGATCTCACAACTCAAGCGCGGCTTACTTTTTCGCGGCCTCGACGGATTTCATCAAGATCTCTTCGGCCTCGACCCGAGAGCCCCAGCCGATGACTTTGACCCACTTGCCGGCTTCCAGATCCTTGTAGTGCTCGAAGAAGTGCTTGATGCGCTCGACCTCTTTTTCGGGCAGGTCGCTCAGCTCGTGGATGTTGGCGCTGAACGGGTCGACTTTGGCGACCGGCACGGCGACCAGCTTGTCGTCCATGCCGCCATCGTCCTCCATCTTCAGGACGCCGATCAGGCGGCAGCGGATCACGGCGCCTGGCACCAGCGCGAAGTCGCAGCGGACCAGAACGTCGGTCGGATCGCCGTCGTCGTGCAGCGTGTTCGGCACGAAGCCGTAATTGCACGGGTAGAACATCGGCGTGTTGACGATGCGGTCGACGAACACCGCGCCGCTGTCCTTGTCGATTTCGTACTTCACCGGCGCGCCGCCGGCGCTCGAGCCGGGGATCTCGATCACCACGTTGATGTCGTGCGGCGGGTTCTTGCCGGCGGAGATTTTATCGAGGTCCATGGGCGCGGGTCTCCTCAATCATGAGCGCTATGGGTCGGACGAGAGCGCCGGTAGCACGACCAGGGCTCGGGGTGAACTCCGTTGGATCATGGGCTTCTCAGCCCGCGACGTAGACGCCGAACACCGCGCCATGCGCCCAGACCACCGCGGCGTAGCCGACAAGGCCCGCGACGATCAGGATCACGTCCTTGCCGCGCGGCTGCGGCGGCGGGGGAGGGGTCTGCTCGGCCATCATGCTCAGACCCATGTTGACGGCGGCGAAGGCGAACATGCCGCCGAACAGGATCACGGAGGCGAGGTCGCCATTTGCGGCTAGATGCGAGAGAGCCCATAGCATCACGGAGAGCGACAGCGGGTGGCGGACATAGCGCTTGAGGTTGGAGCGCATGTTCGCGCCAGCGGCCAGGATGAAGGAGAAAGGCATCAGCGCATGCGCGATCGCGCGGCCTTTCTCGAACGGTTCGTAGACCGGAACGAAATCCGCTCCTTTGTAGCCCCGCACGATGAGCACGAGCGCCGCGAGCGCCACCAGGCTGTAGACCGCCTTGTAGCCCATCTCGCCGAGCCGGTCGACGGCCGCCTTCCGAAGCGCGCGCCAGCGCGGGACCATGTGGGTGACGCTGAACAGCGCGACGCCGACGATCAGCAGGGTCATGAAACGCTCCCGAGCGAAGCCGCAGGCCGGCGCACGGCGCGCCGCTTTCGGAATCGCCCAAACCCGTACCCGGCTGGTCGGCCCTGTCCACGGCGCGCGACGTCGCGC
The DNA here is from genome assembly GCA_039819865.1 of Pseudomonadota bacterium. Classification (GTDB taxonomy): domain Bacteria; phylum Pseudomonadota; class Alphaproteobacteria; order Rhodobacterales; family Rhodobacteraceae; genus JBCBRF01. The sequence goes on from JBCBRF010000083.1 coordinate 15,981, forward strand.
CCGTCGCGGCTCGTGCGTCGCGTCACCCTCGGGGGGCGTGAACCCGTCGCGTTTCCGCACGGATGTTGAGGAAGTTGCCGAGGAAGATCACCGCGCCGCCCGCGAACACCAGAGGGTCGAGCGGCTCCGCGTAAAGCGCCGCGCCGACCGCCGCGATCAGGGGCAGGCGAAAGAAATCCATCGGCGCGACGACGGTCGCGTCGGCATGACGAAGCGCGCTCGCGATCGAAAAGTGCGCCGCCAGCCCGCAGAATCCGACGATCACCAGCCAGAGCCAGTTCTCCGCGCTCGGCCAGGGCAGCATCTCTGCGCCGGACGCCGCCGCGTCGCAGACCGCCGCCATCGCGCCCTGGCTCGCCGTCATCCAGAACAGGATCGAGAGCGTGGTCTCCGTCTTCGACAGCTGCTTGGTGGCGAGCACGTTGCCCGCGAAGCCGATCGCCGCGGCCAGCGCCACCGCTTGGCCGACGCCGAACTCTCCGACGCCAGGCTGCGCGACCGCGAGGACGCCCGCGAAGCCGAGGACGGCCGCCAGGCAGCGCCAGGTCGTGAAGCGCTCGCCGATCAGGAGCGGGCCGAGCAGCGCCACCCAGATCGGCGTGGTGAATTCGAGCGCGAACACCTGCGCGAGCG
>JBCBRF010000084.1:0-16393 GCA_039819865.1 Pseudomonadota bacterium
GGCGCGCGGAAATGCGCCGCCATCCGATCATAGGTCGCGCGCTGCTCCGCCACCGGCTGCGCCGCGGCGTCCGGCGGATAAAACCGCTCGGTCTCCGCGACGAACGCAGCCATCTCCGCATCAAGCGCGTCCGCCCCCATGCGCTCTCCTCCTTGCTCCTTGGTTCTTCCGTTGCGGCGTGATCGATCCGGAGGACCGGACGAGCCGCTTCGGATCGCGTTCTAGGAATGCTGTCGGAAAACCGCGCGAAAAACCTGTCCAAGCGCTCGCCGGACACGCCGGCCCTTAGCGCTCCGTTAACCGCCTCGGCCTCACTTTGGCCACGAAGCGGCGGGGCGCGGAACGAAGTTTCCCGCCCGTCCAAGATTAAGAGACACGCGTCGCGCACGCGCAGCAACAGGAGCCCCGGGCGATGGAGACCATGCCGGAGATGAATCAGCGGTTGGCGCAACTGGCCGCGGCGGGCGTGGCCACGCACGCGGTGACGATCACGCCGCCGGAGCGGAGCGAGCTCGACGCGCTGCTCGGCGTCTCGCCGGATACGGAGGCGCTCAAGCTGCTCGCCGGTCTCTGCGACGGCCACGTTTCCCGGCTCGGCCAGGGCGTGTTCGCGCTAGACGCCGCCGGGGTCGGGCCCGAGACGCTCGCCCAGCTGCCCGAAGCCCTCGGCCGGAGGCTGTTCGGTCCGGGCTCGGCCCATCGCGTGGCGCTGACGGAGATTTCCACCGCGGCCCCGTCGCCGGAGAAGGCGATCGACTGGGCGGCGTGCGAGGTTCGGATCGAGGATATGGCGGCCGATCTCGATCGCCGTATGGAGCGCGCGGTCGAGGCCGGCGAGTGCGCCCGCGAGGCGATCGGCGCGAAGGCGCTCGAAGCCATCGACGCCCTGAAGACGCGCTCCGCCGAAGCGATCGAGGCGGTCGCCGAGGCGGCGAAGTCCGCGGCGCCCCAGACGGCGGAGATCGCCGCCGAAGACGCCGCCCGCGTCATCGCTGAACGGATCGACAACCGGCTCGAAGACACGCTCGACGCGCGGATCGCGGCCGTGATCGAGCGGGTCGGCGGCGGGGTCGCCGAAGCGGATCTCGCGGGCAAGATCGAGCGTCTTACGACGGCGCTCGACAATGGCGCTACGACGGCGGAGAGCATCGAGGCGCGCCGTGCGGAGATCGACGCGCTGAAGAGCGTCGTCGGCGCGCTGCAGGATGTGGTGTCCGGAATGCGCGCCCGCGCGTCGGAGGTCTCGGAGGTCTCGTCGCAGATCGACACGCTTCGCGCGGCTTTCGGCGCCGGGGAGGATCAGGCGGCCCAGCACGGCGAAGCCGATCGCGAGCGCCACGCGGCGCCGGAGGCCGATCTTCCGGCGGCGGAAGCGCCGCGCACGAGCGACGCGTGCGCCTCGGCCGCAGTTGAGCGGATCGCGCAAACGGTCGCGCCCTTCGGATCCTACGCCCTGTCGCTCGACGCGGCGCCGTTGATCCCGGGCGAGCTGAGCTGGCGCGACGTGATCGCCCACAGCAAAGACGCCGCCGGCCTGCCGGGCTGAGGCGCCCGCCGCGCAATCGCTTCGAGCGCCCGCCGACGGCGCTCGGCTCGGCGGCGCTCGGCTCGGCGGCGGTCCAACGACAAGAGTTCGCGGAAACCAGAACGCGCCGCCCGATCAACCGGGGGGCGCGTTCTCTTTCGCATTGCCGGGCGGTTTGGACGCCCGGCGACCGACGCATTTGATCACGGCGAGGCGCGCTCGACCTGGAACGGCGGCCCGTTCAGAAGCGGCGCTGAACGAACGCGTCGAAATCGACGCCTTTCTCACGCATCTCCGCGAGCAGAGCCGCCACGTCGCAGCTTTCCTCGGTCATGCCGCGCCAGGAGACGTAGATCCGCTTGAGAAGCTTCCGCGCCTGCGCGACCAGGCCGGGCGTGTTGCCGCCCGCCAGAAGCTTCTGCGCCACGATCTCGGCGCCCTGATCGTCGGTCTCCGGCAGGACCACAAGCACGGAGCATTCGTCGAGACGGCCGAAGTGATCCGACTGACGCAGCACCGATCCCGCCCGGGCCTGCACGCGCCGCAGCAGCTGGGTGCAGCGCGCTTCCGCCGCCGACTTCGACTTGGTGTCGGCGAGCTCAACCCCGAACATCACATAAGACAACGGCCGTCCGTAACGGTTTGAGCGGATCATTTCACGCTGAAGTTCTTCGACGATCTTCGGCGCGTCTTCGGGAGCGCTCGAATAAATCTGCTCCTCTCGCGCGAGAATTAAATCCAAGGCCCCATGGGCTTCAGCGGTCGCTTCAGACATAACGGCCTCGATCTTTGATCAGCTCGCCTGAGAACATATCATTTTACGAGTTTCGGCCGCGTTAAGGACGCGCGTTTGTCGAGCGGGCGGGCGCGATTTGGGCGCACTAGCGTCGTTTGCTAGAGGCCGCGCGCGCGTGATAAGCGCCCGGCAGCGTCGATAGGACAGGGCTCGTCATGCGCATCTTGTTTCTGCACAACAATTTCCCGGCGCAGTTTGGCCATGTCGGCGCATTTCTCGCGAAACAGGGGTGGGACGTCGTCTGGGGCACCGCGCGAGAGGGCGCTTTCACGAGCTACCAGGGCGGCCGGATCGTCCGCTACAAACCGCACCGCGAGCCGAGTAAGGAGACCCACCCTTACGCCGTCAGCTGGGAGCGTGCGGTGCTGCACGGTCAAGCGGTCGCCCGCGCCGGCCTAAAGCTCAAGCAGTCGGGCTTCTCGCCCGATCTCGTCGTCGCGCACACGGGCTGGGGCCCGGGCCTCTACGTGAAGGAGATCTGGCCCGACACGAAATTCATCGGCTATTTCGAGTGGTACTATTCGCGCGAGGCCCCGGACGTCGCCTATCTTAACCCGGACAAGACCCGCGATTTCAGCGACGCCGATCTGTCCTCGCGCAGCCGGAACGCTCAGATCCTGATGGATCTGGCGAACTCCGAAATCGGCCTGGTTCCAACCGCCTTTCAGAAATCCACCTTCCCGCGCAAGTTCGACGACGTCCTCCACGTCCAGCACGACGGCATCGACACGGACGCCCATCGTCCAAGGGCCGCGGATGCGCCGCGCGGGCTGATCCTTCCGAACCTGGACCTCAGCGGCGCCGACGAGATCATCACCTATGTCGCTCGCGGCATGGAGCCCTATCGCGGCTTCACGCAATTCATGGCCGCGCTCGAGCAGATCCAGAAACGCCGACCCAACGCGCATGCGGTGATCGTCGGCGAGGATCGCGTCGCCTATGGCGCGCAGCCGAAGGATGGCAAGAGTTTTAAGACGCGCGCGCTCGAGGAGCACGACCTCGATCTCGCGCGGACCCATTTCACCGGCCTCCTTCCGCGCGACCAGTATCAGGAGGTGCTGCGCGCCTCCTCGGTCCACGTCTATCTCACCGTGCCCTTCGTGCTCTCCTGGTCGATGATGGAGGCGATGGCGACCGGCTGCCTGCTGGTCGCGTCGGACACGCCGCCGGTCCGCGAGTATCTTGAGCATGGGCGGAACGGCCTGCTGGTCGATTTCCACGACCGCGACGCTCAGGTCGAGACCATCTGCGACGCCCTGGACCGCCAAGCGGACCACGCCCCGCTGAGGGTGGCGGCGCGGGAGACCATCCTCGACGGGCTCAGCTTCGACGACATCCTGCCGGCCAAGCAGCGCCTGTTCGAAACCGTGGCGAACGGCTGAACGAGCCTGCGCCGAGTTTGGCGGGCGAGGCCTGTGCGCGGCCTAGCGATCCTTGCCCGCGCTTCTTCGTCTCGCCGGCGCCGTTAAGTTTGGGAACCGAAGCCGCTTCGGCCGGATCCCTTTAGAACTCGGCCCAGTCGCCGCCGCCCGCCGCCGCAGGGGCGGGCGCAGAAGACGGCGTCGCTGCGCGTCGCGCGCCGGTTTCGGCGGCGCTCCAGGCGTCGTCCTGCGCCGTTTCAAGCCCTGCCTGCGCCACCTTGAAGAAGCGCACCAGCTCGTTCAGCTTCGTGGCGCTCTGCCCCAGCGCCCGCGCGTTCGATGCGCTGCGCTCCGCCATCGCGGAGTTTTGCTGCGTCAGCTGGTCCAGGTTGCTGACGGTCGCCGACACTTCCTCGACGCCCGACGCTTGCTCGACGCTGGCCGACGCGATGTTGTCGATCGCGGTCTCGACCTGGGAGATCGAGCCGACGATGCCCTCGAGCGCTTCGCCGGCGCTCTTCACCAGGTCGACGCCGCGCGAGACTTGGCCGGCGCTCGTTTCGATCAGCTCGCGAATGTCGCGCGACGCGTCGGAGGAACGCTGAGCCAGGGCGCGGACTTCGGACGCCACGACCGCGAAGCCCTTGCCCGCGTCGCCGGCGCGCGCCGCCTCGACCGCCGCATTCAGCGCGAGCAGGTTGGTTTGGAAGGCGATGCCGTCGATGACGGCGATGATGTCGGCGATCTTCGTGGCGCTGCCGTCGATCTCGGTCATGGCGTCGACCGCGTTCTTGACGATCTCGCCGCCGCTGTTGGCGCGCCGTGAGGCGTCCGCGGCGAGTTCGCGCGCGTTGCCGGAGTTGTCGGCGTTGGTCTTCACCGCGGCCGCCATCTCTTCCATCGTGGCGGCCGTCTCTTCGAGCGACGAGGCCTGCTGCTCAGCGCCGGCGGCGAGCTTCTCCGCGCCGTCGGTGATCTGAGCGGCGCCCCGCGTGACGGTCCCCGAGGTCTGCGAAATCTCGCCGACCAGCTCGGCCAGTCGCTCGACGGTCTGGTTCACATTGCTCTGCAGCTCGGCGAACGCGCCCTGGAACGCGCCGTTCATCTTCTCGTCCAGTCCGCCTTGGGCGACATGCCCCATGACCCGGCTGGTCTCGCTGACGCCGTCGTTCACCGCCTCGAGCAGGCGATTCACGTTCGTGGCGAGGTCGTTCAAGGCGGGGTCCGGAAGCTGGGTCGTGACGCGTGCGGAGAGGTCGCCGGCGACGGCCCGGTTGACCGCCTCGCCAAAGGCTGCGTTCAGCTCCTCGATCAGCCGCTGCTGGTCTTCAGCGGCCTTCTGCGCCTCGGCGTCCCGCGCGGCGGTCAGGCTCCGAACCTCGGCGGCGTTGGCCCGGAACGTGTCCACCGCGCGCGCCATGGCGCCGAACTCATCTGGCGCGTCAGTGTCGGCGATTGGGGCCTCCACGTCTCCGGCGGTCAGCCGATCCATCGCGCCCTTCAGGCTCGAGAGCGGCGTGTAGATGCTGCGGTAGACCAGGAGCGTGACCGCGACGATCGACCCAAGGATCAGCACGCCGATCAACAACGAGGAGAACAACTGCTCGTAGACGATCGCGTCGATGTCATCGGTGTAAACCCCGGTGCCGAAGTAGAAGTCTTGGCCGGGAACCAGGCGCGCGTAGCTGATCTTCGAAACTGGATCGCCGCCGGAGGCGCGCGGCCAGCCATACTCGACGATCGCTTCGCCGGAGGCGTTGATCTGTCGGTCGAACTCGGCGAATAGCGGGACGCCGTTCGGATCCTCGAAGCCCACAAGGTCTTGGCCGATCAGCGATGCTTTCGGGTGCGCCAGCATCGTGGTTCCGCGGAGGGCGAAGAAATAGTCGTTCTCGCCGTAGCGGATCGCCGAGACCGCCGCGAGACCGGCGGCGACCGGGTCTTCGCCACGCGCCGCGGCGTCCTTGGCGACCGCCTCATAGACCGTGATCGCCGTGTCCGTCTGCCGTTGGATCTCCTGGACCCGCTGCGTGAGCAGCGCGTCGTAGAAAGCATTGGCTTTGAGCGCGGCAATGACCGCTAGCGCGATCATCGGGGCGATCACGAGCAGCAGCATGCGTTGCTTCAGGGACAGTTTGCGCATCGACTCTTTCCTGACCGGTTGGACGTACCGCGTCAGGATGTCCCACATTCAGGTGTGCGCTTGGTAAAGAGACGCCACTATCGCGGTGATGCCGGCCGCAAAAGGGGCTCTGCGCGGCCCTAGAAGAACGCCTGCAGTCCGGTCTGCGCGCGACCGAGGATCAGCGCGTGCACGTCGTGCGTCCCCTCATAGGTGTTGACCGTCTCCAGGTTCAGCATGTGGCGCATCACCTGATAGTCCTGGGCGATCCCGTTCCCGCCATGCATGTCGCGAGCGTGTCGCGCGATCTCGAGCGCCTTGCCGCAATGGTTGCGCTTCACGAGCGAGATCATTTCGGGCGCCGCCTGAGCCTCGTCTATCAGCCGGCCGACCCGGAGGCTCGCCTGAAGGCCGAGGGCGATCTCGGTCTGCATGTCGGCGAGCTTCTTCTGGAACAGTTGGGTCTGGGCGAGGGGGCGGCCGAACTGCTTGCGGTCGAGCCCGTATTGGCGCGCCGCCATCCAGCAGAACTCGGCCGCGCCGAGCACGCCCCAGGAGATCCCATAGCGCGCGCGGTTCAGACAGCCGAACGGGCCTTTCAGGCCCTGCACATGGGGCAGAAGCGCGTCCTCGCCGACCTCGACCCCGTCCATCACGATCTCGCCGGTGACGGAGGCGCGAAGCGACAGCTTGCCCTCGATCTTCGGCGCGGAGAGGCCCTTCGCGCCTTTCTCGAGCACGAAGCCTTTGATCTTGCCGTGGTCCGGATCGCCCTCGGCGTCGATTTTGGCCCAGACCACGAACACGTCGGCGATCGGACTGTTCGAGATCCACATCTTGGAGCCCGAGAGGCGATAGCCGCCGTCCACGCGCGTGGCGCGGGTCTTCATCGCAGCGGGGTCGGAGCCCGCGTCCGGCTCGGTCAGGCCGAAGCAGCCGATCATCGTCCCGGCCGCGAGGCCGGGCAGAAAGCGCCTGCGCTGCGCCTCGGTCCCGTAGGCGTAGATCGGGTACATCACCAGCGAGGACTGCACGCTCATCATCGAGCGATAGCCGGAATCGACGCGCTCGATCTCGCGCGCGACCAGCCCGTAGGCGACATAGCCCGCGCCCGCGCCGCCATACCCCTCCGGCACGGTGACGCCGAGCAGGCCCTGGGCGCCCATCTCGGCGAACAGCTCGGGCGCGACGGTCTCCTGGGCGAAGGCGTCGATCACGCGGGGCGCGAGCTTTTCGTCCGCGAAGGCCCGCGCCGCGTCCCGGATCAGGCGCTCCTCCTCGGTCAGCTGGTCGTCGAGCCGGAACGGATCGGCCCAGTCGAAACTCCCGAGATCAGGGGCGTCTTTCGGCTTCAGGCTCGGCTTGTCGGTCTCGAAAGCGCCGTCCATGGGGGTGCTCCGGCAGATTGCGTCTGAACACTGTTTAGGGCCGCGGCGCCCGTCTGTCGAACGCCCGGCCGCTCACAGGGGCGCTCAACCGAAGAAATCGCCCGAGAGATGCGCGATCCGGCCGGCGCTCAGCGTGAGGCGGGCGGCGGGCGCGCCGCCCTCGGGCCAGTCGAGCGCCGCTAGATCGGCGCGCCGGCCGACCGCGATCTCGCCCCGATCGGACAGGCCCAAGGCGCGGGCCGGGCCGCTGGAGACGCACGCCCAGATCTGCGCGAGCGGCGCGCGGCGCTCGCGATGCAGGCGGCCGACGGCGGCCAGCATCGCCGGGTAGGCGTAGTCGGAGGCCAGCACGCCGCAAAGACCGGCCTCGATCATGTCGGCGGCCGAGAGCGAGCCGATATGGGAGCCGCCGCGGAGCACGTTGGGCGCGCCGAGCACAACCGCCTCGCCCTCGGCCCGGGCGTCCCGCGCGATCGTCTCCTGCATCGGGAACTCGGCGATGCGGGCGCCGAGGGCGCGATAGAAGTCGCGCGCGGCCTGGCTGGCGTCGTCATGGCTCAGCATCGGCGCACCTGCCGCGCGGCCCATGGCGGCGACCTCGGCGAGCGCGGGCGCGACCCCGTCGCGACGCGCCCAGACCTGGCTCTGAAGCGCGATGTAGTCGTCGTCGGACAGCCCGGCGCGCTTGGCGCTCGACGCGACGCGGGCGCGCATCCGCGGATCAACGGGGTCGGCCGCGACGAACCCCGGCGCATGCTCGAACGGCCGCTCGGTCACCGGCGTGTCGAAGGCGCGCATGCTCATCGACGTGTGGTCGTTGAAGGCGATCGCCGGGGTCCGCGGGCCGGCCAAAACCCGCTCGATCAGCGGGATCGCCTCGAGCGCGAAGGTCTCCCAGCGAAGTTGCAGCCGATGGTCGACGGTCAGGCGGTCGCCGATCGCCTGCAGCGCGTCGATGAACGCGGCGCCCTGCTCGACCGAGCGCAGGCCTGGCTCCCAGCTGAGCGTCAGCGCGTGATAGGCCGTGGCGATCCCGAGGCCCGCGAGCTGACGGTCGACGTCGAGGATCGCCGTGTCGAGCGGAAAGGTCACGCTCGGCCGCGGCGCCACCGAACGCTCGAAGGCGTCTCCATGGATGTCGACGATCGCGGGGGCGAGCAGCAGGCCGCTCGCGTTCAGCACGACCGCGCCGGCGGCGCTCGGCGCGCCGATCTCTGCGATCAGCCCGTCCTCGACCCGGACCGACAGATCCTCGAGGCCTTCTGGCGTGAGCACGCGGGCGCCGGCGATCAGATAGGCGGTCATCGGGGTCTCCGGCTGGGGTGGGGCGGGATGGCATCGGCGCGCCCGGCATACTTTGCGGCGCCGCTGCGGCAAAGCGATTCGCCGCGCCGCGCCCTCAGCGTCGGAGCGCGGTGGGCGGCGCGCCGAACGCGCGCTTGAAGGCGCGGGTCATCGCGCTCGCATTCTCGTAGCCGGAGCGCGCCGCGATCTCCGCGATCGTGAGGTCCGAGGTCTCCACCCAACGTCGCGCGGCGGCGAGGCGGATCCGCCGGTAGATCGCGAGCGGCGTCGCCCCGAACTCCCGCTGAAAGCGCCGCTCCAGGTCGCGCTGGGAGCGGCCGAGACGGCGTGCGATCTCGGCGAGCGGCAGCGGCTCGTCCACGGTCTCCTGCATCAGGGTGACGGCGCGCGCCACGGGCCCGGCGCCCAGGGTCTCGGGCGAGGCGGCGGGCGGCGCGGCGCCGCTGAAGCCCGGGCCGTGCATGAAGTTCGCCGCTACGTCGAGCCGCAGCGCCTCGCCGAAGCGGGCCTTCAGGAGCGCGAGCGCGAGGTCGAACGCCGCCATCGCGCCGCTGCAGGTGATCCGCGGTCCGTCGAGCACATAGCGGGCGCGCGCGGTCTCGATCCGCGGGAACCGCTCGTCGAAGGCCCCCAGGAGATCCCAGTGCAGCGTGGCCCGGCGCCCGTCGAGCAGGCCCGCCGCGGCCAGCAGCCAAGCGCCGGTGTCGAACCCGATCACCAGGCGCGCCCGCGCCGCGGCGCGGCGGAGCGCGGCCGCCACCTCCGGCCGGTCGAGCGCCCGATGGCCGTATCCCGAGATCACGAACAGCGCATCCGGCTTCTCTTGGCCGCCGAGCGCCGACGCCAGCGCCATCTCCGGCGCGACGGTGAGGCCGCTCGAGGAGGTCGCCGGGCCGCCATCGAGGGTCAGGAAACGCCAGGCGTAAGCCTCCGTGCGCAGCAGCGTGTTGGCGGCCCGGAACGGCTCGAGCGCGTTCGCCAGGCAGTGGTTCGAGAAGCGATCGAACAGCAGAATGTCGAAGCGAGACAAATCCTCAAGAAATTTCGTCGAATCCTGCATGATTTAAGCATGTACCGGCATGACGCCCCGATGCAAGACCGCAGATCGTGTCGCTCGACGGTGGAATGCAGAGGTCGCGCGGAGGTCGCCATGCCGCTTCGGATGAACAGCGAGGTCTTCATCACCTGCGCCCTGACCGGCGCCGGCCCCACCCAGGACAAGAGCCCGCATGTGCCGCGCTCGCCACAGCAGATCGCCGACGACGCGATCGCGGCGGCGAAGGCGGGCGCCGCGATCGTGCACTGCCATGTGCGCGATCCCGAGACCGGCGCGCCGTCCCGCGACCTCGCCCTCTATCGCGAGGTGGTGGAGCGGATCCGGAGCGCGGAGACGGATGTCGTCGTCAATCTGACCGCGGGCATGGGCGGCGATCTGGTGTTCGGCTCGGTCGAGGCGCCGCTGCCGCTGTCGGAGGCTGGCACGGATCTGGTCGGCGCGACCGAGCGCACCCAGCACATCGCCGAATGCCTGCCCGAGATCTGCACGCTCGACTGCGGCACGATGAATTTCGCCGTCGCCGACTATGTGCTCTGCAACACGCCGGGCATGCTCCGCGCGATGGGCGCGCGCATGACGGGGCTCGGCGTGAAGCCCGAGATCGAGGCCTTCGACACCGGGCATCTCTGGCTCGCCAAGCGCTTGGTCGAGGAGGGCGTGCTCGACGATCCGGCCCTGGTGCAGCTCTGCATGGGCGTGCCCTGGGGCGCGCCGGACGATCTGCAGACCTTCCACGCCATGGTTGCCGCGATCCCCGAGGGCTGGACCTTTTCCGCCTTTGGGCTCGGCCGGAGTCAGATGCCCTATGTGGCGGCGTCGGTGCTGGCGGGCGGTCATGTGCGGGTCGGGCTCGAGGACAATCTCTATCTGGAGAAAGGCGTGCTCGCGACCAACGCCGCGCTGGTCGAGAAGGCCGTGACGCTGATCGAGACGCTGGGCGCGCGGGTGATCGGGCCGGAGGCGGTGCGGGAGAAGCTGTCGCTCACCAAGCGCGCGCCCGCGACCGGAGAACTCTGATGGCGCTCAAGCACCCGAGCGAACTGGCCGCGTCGCCGCAGCCCGAGCGCCGGCGCGCGGCCCTGATCGGCGGCGGCGTGATCGGCGGCGGCTGGGCTGCGCGCTTTCTGCTGATGGGCTGGGACGTCGCGGTCTTTGATCCCGACCCGGAGGCCGAACGAAAGCTCGGCGCCGTGCTCGAGAACGCGCGGGCCGCTTTGCCCCGGCTCTATGACGCGCCTCTGCCGCCCGAGGGGCGGCTCCGCATCGCGGGCTCGATCGCCGAGGCGGCGGCGGGCGCCGAATGGATCCAGGAAAGCGCGCCGGAGCGCCTGGAGGTGAAGCGCGCGATCTATCGCGAGATCGAGGCGGCGGCGGGCCCGCAGGCGCTGATCGGCTCCTCGACCTCCGGCTTCAAACCCTCGGAGCTTCAGGTGGGCGCGGCCGATCCCGCGCGCCTGTTCGTCGCTCATCCGTTCAACCCGGTCTATCTGCTGCCGCTGGTCGAGCTGGTCGGGTCCGACGCGACGCCCGCGGTCATGCTCGACCGCGCGGCCGCCATCCTCGACGGTCTCGGGATGCGCCCGCTCAAGGTGCGTCGGGAGATCGACGCCCACATTGCGGATCGCCTGCTCGAGGCGGTCTGGCGGGAGGGTCTGTGGCTCGTCCATGACGGCGTCGCGACGACGGAGGAGATCGACGACGCCATCCGTTTCGGCTTCGGGCTCCGCTGGGCGCAGATGGGGCTGTTCGAGACTTACCGGATCGCGGGCGGAGAGGCCGGCATGCGGCATTTCCTTCAGCAGTTCGGCCCGGCGCTCAAATGGCCCTGGACCAAGCTGATGGATACGCCCGAGCTCTCCGACCAGCTGATCGAGACTATCGCGGCGCAGTCCGACGCTCAGGCCCAAGGCCGCTCGGTGCGGGAGCTCGAGCGGGCGCGCGACGCCAACCTCGTCGCGATGATGCGCGCGCTGAAGGGCACGGACTGGGGCGCGGGCCGGCTGCTCAACGCCGTCGACGGCGCGCTCGGGGCCGGTGCGCTGGAAGGCGAGAGCCTCGTCACGATCGATGCGGACTGGCTCGACGGCGGCGGCGCGATCCGGGAGGCCCGTCTGGCGGCGCTGTTTGAAAGCGCGACCGAGGCCTGCGTCGGGTGGATCTCGGCCGATATCGCCGAGGGCGCCGCGGGGCGTTACGCTCAGACCAAGAGCAAGACGCGCCGGCTGGCGTCGCCCGCCATCGGAGATCGGGCCAGCGTCGCGACCCGGATCGCCTCGCGACGCGGGGCGAAGCTTCGGCTCGCGCATGCGCTGGTTCGCGCGGACGGGACGGCGCTGGCGACCGGCGAGAGCGAGCTGACCTTCGTCTGCGCCGAGACGCGCGAGGTGCGCCCGCCCAGCCGTCCGGTGGCGCGGCGGCTCACCGAGATCGCGCGCGCTCAGGCGAGCATCGACTGACCGGGGCGCACGGTCGCTTTCTCGCCGCGCTGTGCTATGAGCGGAGGCGGTTGAGGAACTGGTCGGAGCGCGGAGCGATGAGCTGGGAACACGACATCGAGGCGGTCGCCAAGCTGGCCCCGGTCATTCCGGTGCTCGTGGTCGACGACGTGGCGCACGCCGCGCCGCTCGCCGAGGCGCTGGTCGCGGGCGGACTGCGCGCGCTCGAGGTGACGCTCCGCACGCCGGTGGCTTTGGATGTGATCCGCGCGATGCGCGCGGCCGCGCCGGAGGCGGTGGTGGGGGCGGGCACGCTGTTGTCCGCGCGCGACGTCGAGGCGGCGATCGAGGCGGGCGTCGCCTTCGGCGTGTCCCCGGGCGCGCCCGCGCCGGTGCTGGCGGCGGCGAAGTCGGCGGGTCTTCCGATGCTGCCCGGGGTGGCGACGCCGACGGAGGCTCTGACGGCGCTCGAAGCCGGCTTCTCCTTCCAGAAATTCTTTCCCGCCGAGGCGAATGGCGGGATCGCCACGCTGAAGGCCTGGGCCTCGCCGCTCGCGCCGATCCGGTTCTGCCCGACCGGTGGCGTGACGGTCGAGAGCGCGCCCAACTATCTGGCGCTGCCGAACGTGGTCTGCGTCGGCGGCTCCTGGATCGCCCCGCCCGATCTGCTGAAGGCCGGCGCCTTCGACGAGATCGCCCGGCGGGCTGGCGCCGCGGCCGCTCTTTGAGCGATGGCGCTGGCCGAGGCTCCGAGGCGTGAGCAGGATGCGACGGCCGGCGCCCGGACCGTCTGCCTGCTGCAGGGGCCGTCCTCCTATTTCTTCGATCTGCTCGGCGATGCGCTGATCTCTGAAGGCGCGTCCGCGTTCCGGGTCTGCTTCTGCGCGGGCGACCGGCTGTTCTGGCGGCGGAAGCCGCATGTCTGGTTCCGCGGCGGGCTCTCGGCCTGGCCGGCGGCGCTGCGCGCGCTGATCGAGGAGCGCGGCGTCACGGACCTCGTGATGCTCGGGGACAGCCGGGCGCGCCATCGGGCGGCGTTGGCCGTGGCCAAGGCGGCTGGGGTCCTGGGCCATGTGGTCGAGCACGGCTATTTCCGGCCGGACTGGCTGACGCACGAGATCGGCGGCATGGGGCCGCGATCCTCCGTGCGTCGGGAATTCCGCGAGGGACGGCTGCCCGAGGCCGCGCCCGGATCGCCGCCGGACGCGGCGCGGATCTACCGCTCTTCGTTCGCGGCCTATGCGGCGATGGATGTCGCCTACAATTTGTCGAACGTCTTCACCCGGCCGGTTCTGGCCCCACGCTACGAGGGGCATTCCACCGTTTGGCCGCTGGTCGAGTATGCGGGTTGGCTCCGTAAGCTCGCCGTCGCGCCGGCCCGAGCCCGGCGGGCGAAGGCGGCGCTCGCGCGAGCGGCGGAGAGCGAGCGGCCGATGTTCCTCTGGGCGCTGCAGCTCGAAGCCGACTACCAGATCCGCCGCGACGGGGTCGGCGCGCCGCAGCGCGCGCTGATCGCGCCGATCCTCACCTCGTTCGCCGCGCATGCGCCCACCGACGCGCTGCTCCTGGTGAAGGCGCATCCGCTCGACAATCTCTGGACGCCCTGGGCGCGCGATCTCCGGCGGGCGGCGGCGCGCAACGGGATCGAGGATCGGGTGTGGTTCCTCGACGGCGGCGATCTCGACGGGATCATCGAGCGGGTCGACGGGGTGGTGTGCGTGAACAGCACCGTCGGCCTGCGCGCGATCGGTTTTGGAAAACCAACGCTGCCGCTCGGCGATGCGCTCTATGGCGAGCCTGGTCTTGCGCATCTGGGCGGGATGCAGGGCCTGGACGCGTTTTGGCGAGACCCCCAGCCGCCCGAGCCGCACGCCGTCGGGCGGTTCCTGCAGGCGCTCATGGCGCGGACGCAGTTCCGGGGGGCGTTCGATGGGGAGGGGGCCGAGCCGGGCGCCGAAACACTGGCGCGTCGGATGCTCGCCAAGCGCCCCTAGAGCCTCGGCGAACGCGACCGCCGCTCGCTGGCGGCGGCGGTCGTTAGACTTGGCTCAAGACCGGCTTACTGGACCGTGCGGGCCAGGTTCGCCCCGGAGCCGACCGGCGACAGCGCCGCGCCGATCAGGCTGAGCACCTTGCGCAGCTCGCTCGCATCGGAGTTTGCGACGAACAGGATGTCCTTGTTCCGCATCGTAAAGTTCCGAGCGTGGAACAGGCCCGCGGGCTTGCGCAGATCGATCTGATAGGCGACCGGCGCGACCGCCTCGACGCCCGTCAGATCCGCGCCTTCGAGGCTCGACCCGCCGAGCTGCGAGATCAGGCTGACCGGCTCGTAACGGAAGATGAACACGCCCGCAGGATCGCCGCGCGCGTCGATCACGCCGCCGACCTTGGCCAGCGCCTCGTCAAGCATCAGCCGCTCATCGTCGAACGAAGCGAGCGTGCTGCTCCCGGTGGCGCCGAAGGCGGTGAAGGTCTCAGGGTTCTTGAACAGCGTGATGATGTCGCCGGGCTGAACGATGATGTTCTCGTCCGGGTTCGAGATCACGCGATGGAGCGGCGTCTCGGCGGTCTGGCTGCCTCGGGTGAGGCGCACCGAGACGCTGTAAATCGGCGCGCTGACGCCGCCCGCAGCGGCGATCACGTCGAGGATCCGCTCGCCCTGGCCGACCAGCGGGATCCGCCCGCCATTGATGACGTCGCCGAAAACGGTCGCCTGGTTGCGGCTCGATTCGGAAACCGTGACCAGCGCTTGCGGCTCGATCGCGCGGCCTTTCAGAGCGGACACGATCGCGTCGGCGACCTCGTCGGGGCGCATCCCCTCCGCCTTGATCGGCCCGGCGTACGGCACGGAGATCTTGCCCGACGGATCGATCCGCTGCGGCGGGATCGCCACCGCGCTTGCGCCGACGGTGCCGACGCCGCCGCTGCTGCTGAGGCCTGCGGAAGCATAAAGGCCGCCCGCGGCGGCCTCCCAAACCGTCACCGAAACCAGATCGCCGACGCCGAGCAGTCGCTCCGGCGTCTCGGCCTGCGCGCCCATGGCGGAGGCGAGCGTCGGCTCAAGCCGCGTCGACAGGGTATCGATCACCGACCGATTGACCTCGATCAGCTCGTACTGAAAGTCCTCGTCATCGGCGGAGTCGACCACCAGATCCAGGCTTGGCCCCGCGGAGGGCATCAGCGCGCATGATGGCGCCGCCGCCGCCAGCGTGGCGAGCAACAGATATCGCGGAAACTTCGCCGCCCAATTCAACACCGCAATCCCTCCGCTAACAGGCGACCCCGCCCAGGCCCGTTAAGCAAGGGGGTTTCTATACCCGAACAACGCTTACTGCAAAGCTATCCTCGAGCGGTCTTTAACGTTCGACGCGGTCGCGGCAGGAATGCGACAACTCCCTGAGAATGCAGGGCTCGGGACAGGGAGCATGCGGCTGTGCGCGCGCGAAGACGGGCTGGGAGCGAGGATTTGGGCGAAGCAGGCGAGGACCGGGGCGGCGTGGACGGCGCGAACGCCGCCGCCTCTCGGCCGCCCGGCGGGCGTGCGGCCGGCGCGTCGTCGGTCCAGGCCTCTTCTGTCCAGGCCGTTTCTGTCCAGGCCGCTTCTGTCCAGGCCGCTTCTGTCCAGGCCGCTTTGCCGCCTGCTTATCCCGGCGCGCCGATCGTGGCCTTCAGCGCGCCGCGGCCTCCGCTCTCCGAAGCGTCGATCCAAACGATCCGCGAGGCGCGGCTCTGGTGGCCGGTCCCGAGGCGGGGGGCGTCGCGCCCAGAGCGGCTGCTCGTCTCCCCGTCCGTTTTCCCGGGCTCTCGCCTGGCCCGCACGCTCGCGGAGGCCCGCGACGCGGGCCGAGCCTTCGACGCCGTCATTCTGTCATCCTCCGCCGGGCGCGCGCTCGGACCTTCGATCGCCCGGCGCTTCGGCGTCCAGCCGCTCTACGCGCTGAGCGACTTCGCCCCGGAGGCCCTTGTCCACGTGTCCGCACCGAAGGGCGCGGCGCCCGCGCTCTGGGCGCGCCTCGGCGGCGTCGACGGCGACCCCGAAGACCCGGCGTCCGGCCCGGCGTCCGGCGTGCGCTTCGTCGATCCCTGGCGCGGTCTCGAGACCGATGCGGCTGAGGGTCTCGAGGCGGCGCTGTTCTTCGCTCGGCTCGCGCGGGAGCGGCGACGGCCGATCGTCACGCTGGGGTTCAGCCCCTGGAAACGCGCAAACGCCGGGCCGTTCTTGACGGGGCCGGCGGGGCGCCCCCGCCATCGGCGAACAGAGAGCGCGGCCCTGACCCTGGCCCGCCGGCTCGACGCGTCGATCGCGGTTTGGGGCGCCGACCGGGCGCGCATCGAGCAATTCGAGCGCGACCTCCGGCGGGCACGGGATCCGAGCGCCCGGCGTCACATAGCGCGGATAGTCGA
>JBCBRF010000085.1:0-16074 GCA_039819865.1 Pseudomonadota bacterium
ACCATGGTCTCTACCGCGCCCGCTCGCCGCCGCGGCTCAAGGTGCGCCCTCGGCTTCGCCGCGGCGCTCGCCGCCCTGACCGTCGGCGCTGCGATCAGCGCCCCGGCGGCGGCCCAGAACACGCCGTCGGCGGGCCTCAAGACCGCGTGGCCGAAGACCGATTTCTCCCGTTCCGCGATCGATTTCGGCTCCGTGATCCCGGGCGGGCCGCCCAAGGATGGGATCCCGGCGATCGACGCGCCGACGTTCGAACCGGCGGCCGCCGCCACCGCGCTTGACGCGCGCGAACCCGTGATCGCGCTGACGGTCGGCGACACGACCCGCGCGTATCCGATCCGCTATCTGATCTGGCACGAGATCGTAAACGACGAGATCGCGGGCGTTCCAGTGGCGGTCACCTACTGCCCGCTCTGCAACAGCGCGATCGTGTTCGACCGACGCCTCGGCGGCGGGACTGCGGCGACTTTCGGGGTCTCCGGCCTGCTGCGGAACTCTGACATGATCATGTTCGACCGCGCGACCGAGAGCTGGTGGCAGCAATTCACCGGCGAGGCGATCGTCGGCGCTCTGACGGGCGCGCGCCTGACGGCGCTTCCCTCGACGCTCGAAAGCTGGGGCGTGTTTCGCGCCGCGCATCCGGACGCCGAGGTGATGGCCCAGCCGACCGGCCACGCGCGCGCCTACGGCCGCAGCCCCTATTCGGGCTACGACGCCTCCGGCTGGCCGATGCTGTATCGCGGCGAGGAGCCCCCGCACGGCGTGCCGGCGCTCGCCCGCGTCGTGCGGGTCGGGAGCCGGGCCTGGCCGCTCGAACGCCTGCGCGCCGCGCCCGGCGGAGAGCTCGTCGAAGCCGGCGTGCGTCTCTCATGGCGCTCGGGCCAGGCCTCGGCGCTCGACGCCCCGCTGATCGCGGAGGGTCGCGACGTCGGCGGCGTTCGCGTCGTCGACGCGGGCTCTGGAGCGCCGCTCGTCCACGAGGTGACCTACGCCTTCGCCTTTCACGCCTTCGAGCCCGACGGCGCCTGGATGCTCGGCCGCTAAGCCGCGCCGGCGTCGACCAGGGCGGAGCGCAACCCGAGCGCTGACGGCGGCGGGGCTTCCCCTGGCCGCGCGGGCGCGATACCAGCCGCGCACGAGACCCTCGGAAACCAGGCCATGACCAGAGATCCGCAGGCCGACGGGGCGCTGCTGTCCGATTATGATTTCGAGCTTCCCGAAGAGCTGATCGCGCTCCGGCCCGTCAGCCCGCGGCGAAGCGCCAAGCTGCTGATCGCGGGACCGGAGCCCGACCCGATCCAGGATCGCAGCGTCGAGGATCTGCCCCGCGCGCTGCGCCCGGGCGATCTCCTGGTTTTCAACGACGCCAAGGTGATCCCGGCTCGGCTGGCGGGGGAGCGCCTGCGCGCCGACGGCAAGGCGCAGGTCGAGGCCACGCTGATCGAACGGGTCGACCCGGGGCGCTGGCGCGCGCTGGCGCGACCGGGCAAGCGGCTCGCGGTGGGGGATCTGATCCGCTTCGCCGCGCCGCTCGGCGCGAGCGCGTTGACGGCTCGGATCGAGGCGAAGGGGGAGGGGGGGCTGGTGACGCTCGCCTTCGACCGGGTGGGCCCGGATCTCGACGTCGCGGTCGGCGAGATCGGATCGATGCCCCTGCCGCCCTACATCGCGTCGCGCAGAGCGCCGGATGCGCGGGACCATCGAGACTACCAGACCCTGTTCGCGCGCGCCGAGGGCGCGGTCGCGGCGCCGACGGCGGCGCTCCATTTCGACGATGTGCTGATGCGCGCGCTCGCTGCGGCGGGGGTCCGAACCACGACCGTGACGCTGTTCGTCGGCGCCGGCACCTTTCTGCCGGTGAAGGTCGAGCGCGTCGACGAGCACAAGATGCACTCGGAGCGGGGCATGATCTCGGCGGAAGCGGCCGAGGCGGTCGCGCAGACCCGGGCCGCGGGCGGCCGGGTGATCGCCGTCGGGACGACCGCGCTGCGGCTTCTCGAGAGCGCGGCGCGCGACGCCGGGGCGGTGAGCGCCTGGAGCGGGTCGACCGATCTCTTCATCCGACCGGGCTTTGAATTCCGGGCGGCGGACGGCCTGATGACCAATTTCCACCTCCCGAAATCGACCTTATTGATGCTCGTCGCCGCCTTCGTCGGGCTGGCCCGCATGCGCGCGATCTACGCCCATGCGGTGCGCGAGAAGTATCGGTTTTTCTCCTACGGCGATTCGTCCCTGCTCTGGCGCGCCCCGCCAGAGAGCTGATCCTGTAAAACCCGAGCCCGCTGCCGCTTCTGAGCCATCGACGTCGAAAACAGACGCGACGGCGGGGCGCTTCCGCATGGTAGCCGCGGCGTGAATGCGATGCGGGAGACGCCCCCGACCTCGCGCGCCCAACAGGCCTTCGGAGGGTCCGCCGTGCTCAACGTGATCCGGGCCTCTTGGGCCCTTTACATCGGCATTTTGCTCTTGATGATCGGCAACGCGCTCCAGGGCTCTCTGGTGGGCGTCCGCGCCGAGATCGAGGGCTTCGATCCGCAGATCTTCGGCTTCGTGAGCTCCGCCTATTTCATCGGACTGATGCTCGGCGCCTGGCTGACGCCGCGTCTGTTGCGGCGGGTCGGCCATGTGCGGGTGTTCGCCGCCCTGGCGTCGCTGATCTCGGCGGCTTTCATCATCTTCGCGGCCTTGGTCGATCCGGTCGCCTGGTTCCTGTGCCGACTGGTGGTCGGGATCGGGTTCGCGGGCGTCTACATCGTCTCCGAGAGCTGGATCAACGACAGCTCCGACAACACCACCCGAGGCGCTGCGCTCGGCGTCTACATGCTGACTCAGATGGGCGGCGTGATGGTCGGGCAGGCGCTCTTGAACGTCGGCGACCCGGCGGGCTTCGAGCTGTTCGTCCTGATGTCGGTCCTGGTGTCGGTGTCCTTCGCGCCGATCCTGCTCAGCGTGCAGCCGGCTCCGGTGTTCGACACCTCGAAGCCGATGTCCTTGCGCGAGCTTTACGAAGCGTCGCCGCTCGGCAGCATCGGGATGCTGCTGCTCGGCGGCACCATGGCGGCGATGTTCGGCATGGGCGCGCTCTACGCCACGCGGGTCGGGATGAGCGTTCCGGAGATCTCGATCTTCCTAGCCGCCTTCTACGCCGGCGCGCTCGCGACGCAGTATCCGATCGGCTGGTTGTCGGATCAGATGGATCGCCGGGTGCTGATCGTGGCGATCTGTCTACTCGGCGCCTTCGCTGGCCTCACCGCCCTGGCGGCGCCGGCGCTGTCCTTCGGCCAAATCGGCGAGGTCCGGATCCTCGCGCTGTTCTTCGCCGCCCTGGTCGTCGGCGGTCTCGCGCATCCGGCCTACGGGCTGCTCGTCGCGCACACCAATGACTTTCTGGAGAAGGAGCAGATGGCCGCCGCCGCCAGCGGGCTGCTGTTCATGAACGGGATCGGCGCCGCGATCGGCCCGATCCTGGTGGGATATCTGTTCGAGTTCATCGGCGCCCACGCGTTCTGGATCTACATCTCCGGACTGCTCTTTGCGGTTGCGGCCTACGGCGCCTATCGGATGACGCAACGCGCGACCGTCGAAGATCCAGCCCCTTACGCGATGGTCACGTCGCGGACCAGCGCGGTCGGCATGGAGATGGCGCAGGAGATCGCGATCGAGAAGCTCGAGGAGGCGGAGAGCGATCCCGAGGCGGCGGTCGACGATCTATCGGACGACGCCGCCGACGGGCGGCGCGCCACTCCGGCCGTCTGAGAGCCCCGTCGACCCGAAAGGCGACCCAAGAGGCGACCCAAGAGGCGACGCAAGAGCGCACCCGAGAAGCGCCCGGGGCCGACCTGGCGAGGGGCGGACCTAGGGAGGGGCCGGACCTGGCGGCGAGCGGATCTGGAGAGCGGGTCACGCGGAAAAGGCGGTTCCCGGCGCCTTGGCGTCGATCGTGTCACGAACGATGCGCTCGAGCAGTTGAGCGGTCGGCGACAGCACCCGATCGGACCGCCGCAGCACGTAATAGGGCGGCAGGACGATCTCCTCCGCGATGTCCAGGATCACCAGCCTCCCGCCGTCGGGGGCCAAGGTGTCGGCGACCTCTCGAGAAGCCGGCGCGATCGCGTCCGAGCCGAGCAGATAGGTGATCGTCATCAACAAAGAGCTGGTGTTGACGAACTCCTCCGGCGCCCGCGCGTCCGTTTGGATGAGGCGTTCCTCGATCGCTCTGCGGATCGGCGTCTTCGGCCCCTGCACCACCCATTCGCATGCGGTGAGCCGCGCCAGGGGCGCGCCGCGCTCGGCCTCGAGCGGATGGCCGCGGCGGGCGAGAAAACGGACGGATTCGGTGAGCGCGCGCGTCGCCTCGACCCGTCGCAGATCGAGACCCGACGGCAGCCGTGCGAGCACGAAATCGTAATCGCCCTGGAGCAGCCCCTCGATCAGCGCGTCGCTGTTGGCGACGTCGACATAGACGTCGGCTCCGTCGGAACTGCGCTTCAGCTCTCGGATCGCCGGCGTCAGGAACGCCACCGCACCGCCGGTCACGGCCCCGACCCGCACGATGCCGGCGCGCCCGGCGCGCACCGCATCGACTTCACGCATCGCCTGCTGCACGCCGCTCAACAGCCCGAAGGCGTGGCGGATCAGGGCCTTGCCGACCGGGGTCGGCGTCATGCCCTTCGGATGGCGCTCGAACGCCGGCGCCTCCAACTCGCGCTCGATCGCCGCCAGCATCCGCGAAGCCGCCGGTTGCGCCAGCCCGAGCCGCTCCGCAGCGAGCCTCAGTTGCCCGGTCTCCTCAATCGCGAGGAGGAGGCGAAAGTCCCTGAGCTGGAGGCGGTCGGTGCGGAAGGCCATAAAGTGAATGCCTTTTTTGTTATCTAATATGAGCAATAGAGCATTTGATCGTCATCTCCAAACAGCGCAGCGTTCTCTCGGGCGACAACAATCGACCCCAAGACGGCGCTTATGTCCTTCTTCGTGCGGCGGGACGTGAAGCGCTTTCGACCGAACAGGGAGGTTCTCATGAAATCCGTCATCGCCGCGGCCGCGGCGCTCGCTCTCGGCGTCAGTCTGGCCGGCGCGCCGGTCGTGGCGCTCGCCAAAGGTCTTGTCGGGATCGCGATGCCGACCAAATCCTCGGCCCGCTGGATCTCTGACGGCGAGTCCATGGTCGAGCAGTTCGAGGCGCAGGGCTACACGACCGATCTGCAATACGCCGAAGACGATATCCCCAACCAGCTCGCCCAGATCGAGAACATGATCACCAAGGGCGTCAACGTTCTGGTCATCGCCGCGATCGACGGCACCACGCTGTCGAACGCGCTGGAGAACGCGAACGCGGCCGGGATCAAGGTCATCGCCTATGACCGTCTGATCCGCGACAGCGCGCACGTCGACTTCTACGCCACCTTCGACAACTTCAAAGTGGGGGTTCAGCAGGCGAGCTCCCTGGTCTCGGGCCTTGAGGCGCGCTTCCCCGAGGAGCAGCCGTGGAACGTCGAGCTGTTCGGCGGCTCCCCGGACGACAACAACGCCTACTTCTTCTACGACGGCGCGATGAGCGTTCTGCAGCCGCTGATCGACGAGGGGCGGATCGCGGTGGTCTCCGGCCAGATGGGCATGGACACCGTCGGCACGCTGCGCTGGGACGGCGCGGTGGCGCAGGCGCGGATGGATAACCTCTTGTCGGCGAACTACACCGACAAGCGCGTGCACGGCGTGCTTTCGCCCTATGACGGTCTGTCGATCGGGATCCTGTCCTCGCTGAAGGGCGTCGGCTACGGCTCGGGCGATCTGAAGATGCCGATCGTGTCCGGGCAGGACGCGGAGGTGCAGTCGGTCAAGTCGATCCTGGCGGGCGAGCAGTACTCGACGATCTTCAAGGACACCCGCGAACTGGCGCGCGTCACCGTCGGGATGGTCGACGCGGTTCTGGGCGGCGGCGAGCCCGAGATCAACGACACCGAGACCTACGACAACGGGGTCAAGGTGGTGCCCTCCTACCTGCTCGAGCCGGTGGCCGTGGACGCCTCGAACTGGGAAGAGATCCTGATCGGGTCGGGCTACTACGAGAAGAGCCAGTTCTAAGCGCAACGCCCCTCGGACCTCCGCTGTGGCGTCCGAGGGGCCGGTCTCGCTCGGCGTCGCCCGCCGCCGCTTGGCGCCTCCGTGCGGGCGGCGCCCCGGCGCGACGCGGAAGGAAAGGCTCCCTCATGAGCGCTCCCGAACAGGCGTCGGCGCCGAGCGGTTCGCCGACGACGCGCCCGCCCGACGCTGCGACGGCGGAGAAACCGCTCTTGGAGATGCGCGGCATCACCAAGAGCTTTCCCGGCGTCAAAGCGCTCAAAGCCGTGAACTTCACCGTCCACGAGGGCGAGATCCACGCGCTTGTCGGCGAGAACGGCGCGGGCAAATCGACCCTGATGAAGGTGCTGTCGGGGGTCTATCCCTTCGGCTCCTACGAGGGCGAGATCTATTACGACGGCCGCCTCGCGCAGTTTTCGCAGATCAAGGATAGCGAAGCGCAGGGCCTCGTCATCATCCATCAGGAGCTGGCGTTGGTGCCGCTCCTATCGATCGCGGAGAACCTGTTCCTCGGCAACGAGCGCGCGACCGGCGGGGTCATCGACTGGCGCGAGACCTTCCAGCGGACCAAGACGCTGCTGGCGAAGGTCGGGCTCTTCGACTCGCCCGGAACGCTGGTCGACGATCTCGGCGTCGGCAAGCAGCAGCTGGTCGAGATCGCAAAGGCTCTGGCGAAGGACGTCCGCCTCTTGATCCTCGACGAACCGACGGCGGCCTTGTCGGAGAGCGACAGCCAGGCGCTCCTGAACCTGCTTCTGGAGCTGAAGCGCCAAGGGATCACCTCGATCATCATCAGCCACAAGTTGAACGAGGTCCGGAAGGTGGCCGACCGCATCACCGTGATCCGCGACGGCGCCGCGATCTCCCTGCTCGACGCCCGGCGCGAGGAAATCACCGAGGACCGCATCGTGCGCGACATGGTCGGGCGCGACATGGCTCACCGCTATCCGGAGCGGACGCGGCGCTCGGGCGAACTTCTGATGGAGGTGCGCGACTGGAACGTCTGGCATCCGCTGCATGCGGAGCGCCAGGTGATCAAGAACGCGACCCTGACGGTGCGGGCCGGCGAGGTGGTGGGGATCGCGGGCCTGATGGGCTCGGGGCGAACCGAACTCGCCATGAGCATCTTCGGACGGAGCTACGGGCGGAACATCTCGGGCGAGGTCCTCATGCGCGGCGAGCCGGTCGACGTCTCGCGGGTCGACCGCGCGATCGCCGCCGGCCTCGCTTACGTCACCGAGGACCGCAAGTCTCTGGGGCTGATCCTGGACGAGACCATCGCGAGCAATGTCACGCTCTCGAACCTGCCCGGCGTGTCACGCTATGGGGTGCTCAGCCAGGGGCGGGAGACCCAGGTCGCGGAGAAGTACCGCGCGGCGATGAACATCCGCACGCCGTCGGTGTTCCAGCGGGTGGTCAACCTCTCGGGCGGCAATCAGCAGAAGGTGGTGCTGTCGAAATGGCTGTTCGCGGGGCCGGAGGTGCTGATCCTCGACGAACCCACGCGCGGCATCGATGTGGGCGCGAAATTCGAAATCTACAGCATCATCAACGAGCTGTCCGCGGAGGGCAAAGGCGTGATCATGATCTCCTCGGAGATGCCGGAGATGCTGGGCATGTGCGACCGCATCTACGTCATGAACGAGGGCGCGCTGGTCGGCGAGCTGTCGGCCGACGAAGCGACGCAGGAGCGCATCATGTCGCTCATCGTCACGCACTGAACTTGGTTCCGTGAGCACAGACCGCTCCCACCGCCCTCGACCCCGGAGGACTGGCGCATGACCACCGTCGAGACCGGCAAAACCGCAGGCGATCCGAGCGCCGCCGCCAAGGCCGCGGCGAGCCCGAATGTCGGCGAGTATTTGCTGAAGCACCTGCGCGAGTACGGGCTGTTGCTGGCCCTGGTCGCGATCATGGCGTTCTTCTACGTGCTGACCGACGGCACGATGCTGCGAGCGGTCAACATCACGAACCTGTTCCTGCAGAACAGCTACATCATCATCATGGCGCTCGGCATGCTGGTGGTGATCGTGTCGGGCAACATCGATCTGTCGGTCGGCTCCGTCATGGGCTTCGTCGGCGCCCTCGCGGCCGTCATGATCGTCCAGCTCGAACTGCCGGTCTGGCTGACGATGGCGGCCTGCCTGGTCATGGGCATGGCGATCGGGGCGGCGCAGGGCTACTGGGTCGCCTATTGGGGCATCCCGTCCTTCATCGTGACGCTGGCGGGGATGCTCGTGTTCCGCGGCCTGTCGCTCTGGCTGCTCGAGGGCCAGTCGGTTGGGCCGTTCCCGCGCGAGTTCCAGGTGCTCTCGACCGGGTTCATCCCCGACATCTTCGGCATCGGGCGGCCGAACGGCACCGCGCTCGCCGCGGGCGTCGGCGCGACGCTGCTGATCGTCTGGTCGGGCCTGCGCGCCCGCGCGCAAAACAGGGCTTACGGCGTCGAGACCGAGCCGATGAGTTTCTTCGTCGCGCGCAACGTGATCATCGGCGGCGCCCTGTTGTTCATCGCCTATAAGCTCGCCGCCTTCCGAGGCCTGCCGAACGTCTTGGTTTCGATGGTCGTGCTGACGATCATCTACGGCTACCTGACCGAGAACACCGTGCTCGGCCGGCGGATCTACGCGCTCGGGGGCAATAAAAAGGCGGCGGAGCTGTCGGGCATCAAGACCAAGCGGCTCACCTTCCTCGCTTTCGTGAACATGGGGCTGCTAGCGGCCCTGGCGGGCATGATCTTCGCCGCGCGCCTCAACACGGCGACGCCCAAGGCGGGTTTCACGGTCGAGCTGGACGTCATCGCGGCGGTGTTCATCGGCGGCGCCTCGATGTCCGGCGGGGTCGGGCGGATCGTGGGCGCCGTGGTCGGCGCGCTCATCATGGGCGTGATGAACAACGGCATGTCGATCATGGGGATCGGCATCGACTACCAGCAGGTGATCAAGGGCCTCGTGCTGCTCGCCGCGGTGGTCTTCGACGTCTACAACAAACAGAAGCAGAGCTGAGACGATGGCGTTCCGACCCGCTCCCTGGCCGCGGCGGCTCCGCTCGCAGGAATGGTTCTCCGGCGAGGGCCGCGACCAGATCTATCACCGCGGCTGGATGCGCAATCAGGGCTTGCCCGCCGATCTGTTCGACGGCCGGCCCGTGATTGGGATCATGAACACTTGGTCCGAACTCACGCCCTGCAATGCGCATCTGCGCGATCTGGCGGAGCGGGTGAAGCACGGCGTCTTCGAGGCCGGCGGCTTCCCGGTGGAGGTCCCGGCGTTCTCGGCGGCCGAGAGCTCTTTCCGCCCGACCGCGATGATGTTCCGCAACCTCGCGGCGCTCGCGGTCGAGGAGCAGATGCGCGGCCAGCCGATCGACGGCGCCGTGCTGCTGGTCGGCTGCGACAAGACCACCCCGAGCCTTCTGATGGGCGCCGCTTCGACGGACCTGCCCTCGATCGTCGTCTCGGGCGGGCCGATGCTGAACGGCTACTTCGCGGGGGAGCGGGTCGGCTCAGGCACGCATCTCTGGAAGTTCTCGGAGGCCGTGAAAGCCGGAGAGATGAGCGCGGCCGCGTTCTCGGAAGCGGAGGCGTCGATGTCGCGAAGCCCGGGCTCCTGCAACACCATGGGCACCGCCTCGACCATGGCCTCGATGGCGGAGGCGCTCGGGATGGCGCTCTCGGGCAATGCGGCGATCCCCGCGGTGGACAGCCGACGGCGCCTGATGGGCCAGCTTTCGGGCCGCCGCATCGTGCAGATGGTGAAGGACGATCTGAAGCCCTCGGACATCATGACCAAGGCCGCTTTCGAGAACGCGATCCGCACCAATGGCGCGATCGGCGGCTCGACCAACGCGGTGATCCACCTGTTGGCGATCGCAGGCCGGGTCGGGGTCGATCTCACCCTGGACGACTGGGATCGCTGCGGGCGCGACGTCGCCACGATCGTGAACCTGATGCCGTCGGGCGCGTATCTGATGGAGGAGTTCTTCTACGCGGGCGGCCTGCCGGTGGTGCTGAAGCGGCTCGGCGAAGCGGGGCTTCTGCACAAGGACGCGCTGACCGTCTCGGGCGGGGCGATCTGGGAGCAGGTGAAGGACGCGGTCAATCACAATGAGGACGTGATCCGCCCGGCGGATCGACCGCTGACGCGGCAGGGCGGCATCGCGGTGCTGCGCGGCAACCTGGCGCCGAAAGGCGCGGTGCTGAAGCCCTCCGCCGCCTCGCCGCATCTGCTGAAGCATCGCGGCCGCGCCGTGGTCTTCGAAGATATCGATGACTACAAGGCCCGGATCGCCGACGAGGCGCTCGACATCGACGAAACCTGCGTGATGGTTCTGAAGAATTGCGGACCGAAGGGCTATCCCGGCATGGCGGAGGTCGGCAACATGGGTCTGCCGCCAAAGGTCTTGCGCAAGGGCGTGACCGACATGGTCCGGATCTCGGACGCCCGGATGTCGGGCACCGCCTACGGCGCCGTGATCCTCCACACCGCGCCCGAGGCGGCGGTTGGCGGGCCTCTGGCCGTGGTGCGCGACGGGGACATGATTTCGGTGGATGTCGAGGCGCGGCGCCTGACGCTCGAGATCTCGGACGCCGAGCTCGAGGCGCGGCTGAAGGCCTGGACGCCGCGAGCCGAAGCGCCGGCCGACGGTTACGCCTGGCTCCACCACGGCCATGTCCAGGGCGCGGACACCGGCGCGGATCTCGATTTTCTGATCGGCTGCCGCGGCGCGCCGGTCGGCAAGGACAGCCACTAGAACCCAAGAGGCGGCCATGAGCATGAAGATCGCGCTGATCGGCGTGGGCAAGATCGCCCTCGATCAGCATGTCCCCGCGATCGCCGAATCGCCCGATTGGGATCTCGCGGCGACCTTTTCCCATCACGGCTCGGTCGACGGCGTTCCGTCCTACGACAGCGTCGAGCGCCTGCTGGACGAGCGCGACGATGTCGAGGCGCTCGCGATCTGCGTGCCGCCGACGGCGCGTTTCGCGCTCGCCGCGGCCGCGCTCCGGGCTGGCCGCCACGTGATGCTCGAAAAGCCGCCAGGCGCGACCATCTCCGAGTGCTTCGCGCTGCGCGATCTGGCCGAGAGCGCCGGCGGGTCCCTTTTCGCCACTTGGCACTCACGCGAGGCGGATCAGGTGGCGCCCGCGAAGGCGTGGCTGAGCGACAAGACCCTCACGCGCATGCATATCGACTGGCGCGAGGATGCGCGGCAGTGGCATCCGGGCCAGACCTGGATCTGGGAGCCGGGCGGCATGGGCGTGTTCGATCCAGGGATCAATGCGCTCTCGATCGTGACGGAGATCCTGCCCGATCCGATCCATCTGACCGCAGCCGAACTCACCTTTCCCTCGAATTGCGGCGCGCCGTCCGAGGCGCGGCTCCGGTTCGCCCATCCGGGCGGCGCCGAGGCGACGGCGGAGATGGATTTCCTCGCCGAAGGACCGCCCACCTGGACCATCCATCTCGAAACCACGGCGGGGACGGCGACCCTGAGCGATGGCGGCGCGCGGCTCTCGATCGACGGCGTCGAGCAACCCGCGCCCGAGGCGAGCGGCTTGTTCGCGGGGCGCGAAGGCGCGGCGCCGATCGGGCGGGAGTATCCGAGGCTCTACGCAAAATTCGCCGCTCTCGCGGCGCG
This sequence comes from Pseudomonadota bacterium, assembly GCA_039819865.1. Taxonomy (GTDB): domain Bacteria; phylum Pseudomonadota; class Alphaproteobacteria; order Rhodobacterales; family Rhodobacteraceae; genus JBCBRF01. The sequence continues at coordinate 11,716 of JBCBRF010000085.1, forward strand.
GGGCGGAGTCGACATGGATCTCGCGCCGATGGCGCATGTGGTCGACGCCTTCGCGCTTGGGCGACGGGTCGAGGGCCCCGCGTTCCACGACCCGGCGCTCGGTTGAGATGGGCGAGGCGGCGCCCCCCGGCGCGCTTTCCGCGCCCGCGGACTGGATCGCGGTCGACTGGGGAACGACGCGGCTCCGGGCCTGGGCGATGGACAGGGGCGGACGGGCGATCGCGCGCCGCGTCTCGGACCAGGGGATGGCGAAGCTCGCGCCGTCGGCCTTCGAGCCCGCGCTGATCGAGCTGGTCGCGCCCTGGCTTTCTGACGTGGATGAACCCGTTCAAGTCCTGGTCTGCGGGATGGCGGGCGCTCGGGATGGATGGGTCGAGGCGCCCTATCGCGCGACGCCGACCCCGCCGCTCGGGAACCCGCTGACGGCGGTCCGAAGCCTGGATCCGAGATTAAGCGTCCGGATCGCGCCCGGCCTCAGCCAGGCGGCGCCGCCCGACGTGATGAGGGGCGAAGAGACCCAGATTGCCGGCGCTTTGGCGGCGCGACCGGAGTTCGCCGGCGCGATCTGCCTCCCGGGCACGCACAGCAAATGGGTCGCGGTGCGGAACGGGATCGTCGAGAGCTTCCGCACCTTCCTGACCGGCGAGCTGTTCGAGCTGTTGCGGGCGCGGTCCGTGCTGCGGCTGGCGATGGGGGAGGGGCCGCCGTGCGAGCGCGCCTTCGCCGCCGGCGTGGCGGACGCGCTGGGGTCGCCCGGCGACATCCTGGGGCGCTTATTCGCCCTCCGCGCCGCGGTCCTCTTGGAGGGAGCTTCGGGCGATGTCGGTCTCGGCCGATTATCGGGTCTGCTGATCGGCGCGGAGATCGCCGGCGCCGCGCCGTACTGGCGCGAACGCCCGGTCATGCTGGTGGCGGACGGCGCGATCGGCGCGCTCTATCATGGCGCTCTCGAACAGGCCGGCGTTGGGTCGGTCGAGCGGGTGGAGAGCGAGGCTGCGACGCTCCAAGGCCTCGTCCTCGCCCAGGCTTTGATCGACGGGGGCGCGCGATGACCGAGGGTCCAACGATCTGGCGGCTGGTCGCCATCCTTCGCGGGGTGCGGCCGGACGAGGTCGAGGCGATCGGCGGCGCTTTGGTCGAGGCCGGCGCGACCGCGATCGAGGTGCCGCTGAACTCGCCCGACCCGCTGAAGAGCGTCGAAAGACTGGCCAGGCGCTTCGGCGACGCGGTCTTGATCGGTGCGGGGACCGTGCTCGAGCCGGGCCAGGCGGCGGCGGTGCGGGACGCCGGCGGGCGGCTGATCGTCTCTCCCGACGCCCATGCGCCGGTGATCGAAGCGACCAAGGCGGCGGGGCTGCTCTCCGCGCCGGGCGTTGCGACGGCGACCGAGGCCTTCTCGGCGCTCCGCGCCGGGGCGGACGCGCTGAAGCTGTTTCCAGCCTTCAAGATCGGGACGGACGGGCTGAAGGCGTTTCGCGCCGTCCTGCCGCCCGAGACCCCGGCGCTGGCGGTCGGGGGTGTGGAGCCGGCGGATTTCGAGAGCTGGCTGGCCGCGGGCGCGAGCGGATTCGGACTTGGATCGAGCCTCTACAAGCCCGGCGACGGCGCGGAGCAGGTCGGAGCCCGGGCCCGCGCCGCGGTCGCGCGGTTGCGGGCGCTCGGCGCGCTCTAACCCCTTTGGGTCGGCAGGGATCCCGGCCGATAGCCGCCGCTTTCGGCGAACGCGATTTCTTCGGCGGTGTCCTCGCGGCCGAGCGGCGCGTTGCGGTGGGGGAACCGGCCAAACCGCCTGATCAGGTCGCGATGCTTCTCCGCGTGCTCGAGCGTCGTCGGCAGGGACGGGCAGCGCTCCCGGATGAGCGCGACCGCGCGGTTCTGCTGCGCCAGCGATTCGGCGTGCTCGAACGGCAGGTAGAAAAACTGCCGTTCCGGCTCAGGGATCCGTCGATCATGACCGCGAGCGATCGCGCGTTCAGCGATCTCGAGTGCGTGCGCATCGCCCTCGAAGGCGCGGGCCGAGCCGCGGTGGAGGTTGCGCGGGAACTGGTCGAGCAAGATCAGGAGCGCGAGCGCGCCGTCCGGCGTCTCGATCCAGGCGTCGAGACCGCCGCCGATCGCCTCTGATACGAGGGCTGAAAACCGATCCGCGATTGCGCGATCGACTTCCGGGTCCGTCTTGTACCACCCCTGCGGGCCGATCGTGTCGAGCCAAAAATCGAGAACCGCGCGCCAGGGCGCGTAATCGTAAGTATGGGATGCATGGGCGCTCATGACCTAGAGATATCGCGCGACCAGCCGCCCCGTCCATGTCGCCGACCGAGCACGGGTCGGCGTGAGACGACCCCGCAATCAACCTCGGCGCGCCAGTTTGCGCAGCTGCTTCGCCGCCGACGGGCCGCGATAACGGGTCTCTCGCCAGCCGTCCTCCGCTTTCGGAGCGCCAGCCATGACCCACTCCGCCCCAGAGCTCAGCGCCCAGGCCCGAGCCCCCCGACGCATCGGGCGTTTTTCCGGGTCGCTCCGCGAGATCGTCTACGGCGGCAATGACGGGATCGTCACCACCTTCGCCGTCGTCGCAGGCTTCGCCGGCGCCGCGTTCGAGCAGGAGGGCGCGGCGATCGCCGGCGTGGTGGTCCTGCTGTTCGGCCTCGCGAACCTTTTGGCGGACGCGACCGCGATGGGGTTGGGAGCGTTCCTTTCGTCCCGCTCGGCGCGCGAGGTCTATCGCTCCGAACGCGCCAAGATCATCGTGGCGATCCAGGCGGCGCCGGAAGCGGAGCGGGCGATCGCCGCCCAGGTGCTCGAGGGCAAGGGCATGCCGCCGGAGGACGCGCAGGCGGTCGCCGAGCGTTTTGGCAGGCGTCCGGAGCTCCTGGCCGACTTCCTCGCGCAACAGGAGTTGGGCCTCGCCGACCCGGCGGACGCCTCGCCCGCACGGGACGGGATGGCGACGTTCGGATCCTTCATGGTGTTCGGGGCGATCCCGCTGGCGCCCTATTTCGTCGCGCCGCCGAGCACTCAGCTGTTCCAAGCCTCCGTGCTCTTGACCGGATTGGCGCTCGCGCTCCTCGGCGTGCTGCGCTGGGCGGTGACCCGCGAGGGGCTCTGGCGCTCGGTGATCGAAACGGTGGCGGTCGGCGGCGTCTGCGCGACCGTCGCCTATGCGGTCGGCCTGATGTTTCGTCTCTAAAGCCGGGCGGGCGCGGAACCGGGGCGACGGCGGTCACGTTGAATGATGACGGTCGTGACCACCCGTGAACGCGGCCCGCTTGCCGCCACGTCGGCGCGGGCGTATGGCCGACCTGCGCGCCGACCGAGCATCGGCCAGCTTTCGTCGTCTATGGGGACCGACGATCTCGCCCCTCGATCCTGGAGGACCTGATGATCTTGAAAGACAAAATCGCCGTGGTGACCGGCTCTACCAGCGGCATCGGAGAGGGGATCGCGACCGAACTCGCGAAGGCGGGCGCCACGGTCGTCGTCAACGACCATCTCGGCAACGACGAGAGCGAGGCGGTCGCGGCGAGGATCAAGGAAAAGACCGGCGCCGAGGCCGCCTACATCAAGGCGGACATGTCGGACGCCGAAGCCTGCGAGGCGCTCATCCACCAAGCGGAGGCGAAGTTCGGCCGGGTCGACATCCTGGTGAACAACGCCGGCATCCAGCATGTCGAGAAGATCGAGGATTTCCCGCCGAAAATGTGGGAGCTGATCCTCAAGATCAATCTCGGCTCATCCTTCTACACCATCCGCGCGGCGATGAAGGGCATGAAGGAGCGAAAGTTCGGGCGCATCATCAACATCGCGTCGGCGCACGGCCTGACGGCGTCGCCGTTCAAATCGGCCTACGTCTCGGCGAAGCACGGGCTGGTGGGGCTGACGAAGACGGTTGCGCTCGAAGGCGCCGATTTCGGCGTGACCTGCAACGCGATCTGCCCCGGCTATGTCTGGACCCCGCTGGTCGAAGGCCAGCTCGCGGATCAGATGAAAGCCCACGGCAAGGACAAGGACTGGGTGATCCGCGAGGTCATGCTGACCCGGCAGGGCATGAAGGAGTTCGCGACCGTCGAGCAGATGGGTTCCGCGGCGGTCTGGCTCGCCTCCGACGGCGCGGCGACGACGACCGGCATCGCCCTGCCCATCGACGGGGGCTGGACGGCTCTCTGAGCATCGCTCTCGGAGCATCCGACCAACAACGCTCCGCGGACCGGCGCGCGCCTGCGACGCCGGTCCGGTTTCGTTTTTCGGGCCGAAGGCGCATATAGCGACTGAGAATTCCGCTCAGAGGCCACGCTTGAGATGTCCGACCAGCCCCCGTCGATGGGCAGGGCGATGCCGGTCGTCGTCGCCGCGCCGTCG
>JBCBRF010000086.1:0-15987 GCA_039819865.1 Pseudomonadota bacterium
CTGCTGTCGCTCCTGAAGCATCCGCTGGCGCATGCGGGGTTCGATCGCGGCGCGCATCAACGGGCGGCCCGACGCTCGGCGCGTGGCTCGCCGAAGTGGTCGCGCGCCTCGATCCGCTGACCCAGGCGCTCAGCGACGAGACAGCCGCGCTCGAGACGATCCTGGCGGCGCATGAGCAGGCCGCGACGGCGCTGTCGACGGCGGCGGACGCGGAGCAGCCGGAGCTGTTCAAGCGCGAGGCGGGCGAGACGCTGCAGCGGCTCCTCTGGCGGACATCGCGGGCGGCCGAGGGGTTCGGCGCGATCGAGACCGCCGATTATCCGCTGCTGCTGAAACAGCTGATGGCGGGCGAGAGCGTCCGGGAGCCGTTCGGCCAGCATGCGCGCGTGGCGATCCTCGGCACGCTCGAGGCGCGGATGCTCTCGGCGGAGGTGGTGGTCGCGGCGGGCCTCAACGAGGGCGTCTGGCCGAAACCCGAGGAGCCCGATCCCTGGGTCAGCCGCGATATGCGGGCGGCGCTCGGACTGCCGCCGCTCGAGAGCCGGATCGGGTTGTCGGCGCATGATTTCCTGCAGGCGGCGATGGCGCGCGAGGTGGTGCTGACGCGGACGCGCAAGGCCGACGGGGCGCCGACGGTGGCGTCGCGCTGGCTGCTCCGACTGACGACGCTGCTGGAAGGGCTGGCGCCGGAGCCGCTCGGCGAGATGCGGGCGCGGGGCGCGCGCTGGTTGGCGCTCGCGGGACGGCTCGATCCGCTCGACGCTTTGAACGCGGCGGCGCGCCGACCGGCCGAACGGCCCGCCCCCCGTCCGCCGATCGAGGCGCGGCCAAGGGCGCTCTCGGTGACGGATGTCGAAACGCTGATCCGCGACCCTTATGCGCTCTACGCCAAGCGGACGCTCCGGCTCCGGGCGTTGCCGGCGCTCGACGAGCGGCCCGACGCGCGGGATCGGGGCGAGATCCTGCATGCGATCATGGAGGACTTCTCGCGGCGCACGGCGGATGGCGACTGGCCCCCCGAGGACCCCTCGGGGCTCTATGACGCGGTCGTCGAGACGGCGCTGGCCCCGATCCGGAACTGGCCCATGCTGCACGCCTTCTGGCGGACGCGGGCGCGGCAGATCCGAGACTGGCACCTCGATCAGGAGGCGGCGCGGCGCGCGGCCGGACGGCCGACGGCGCTCGAGGCGACCGGCAAGCTTCCAGTCGAGACGGCGCTCGGGACCGTGACGCTGACCGGGAAGGCCGACCGGATCGACCGCAAAGACGACGGGACGTTCGCGCTCTACGACTACAAGACCGGCGCGCCGCCCAGCGAGCGCCAGGTCGCGCATTTCGCGAAACAGCTGCCGCTCGAGGCGGCGATGCTGGCGCGGACGGCGTTCGACGACCCGGTCGGCGGCGCTTCGGCGGGGCCGGGGCCGGTGTCGGAGGTCGCCTATGTAAGCCTCACGGGCGGGAGCGGCGGCGGGACGGTGAAGCGCCTGTTCGAGGGAGAGGAGGCCGAGGCGGCGGACGCCGCGCTCGACGGGCTGGCGAAGCTCTGCTCGGCCTATGCGGATCCCGGGCTCGCCTATCGCTCTCGCACGCGGCCGGAATCGCTTCGATACGCCGGCGACTATGATCATCTGGCGCGGGTGGGCGAGTGGGCCGACGGCGTCGACGCGCCGAGCGATGCGGACGGCGCGCTCCGGGCGCGGGGAGGTGCGGCATGAGCGCGATCATCCGGCCCGTAGCGCGGCGCGGCGGCGACGGTCCGACGACCTTTCGCAGCCACGATCCGGCGACCCTGGCGCAGACCCGGGCGGCGCGGCCCGAGGCCTCGGTCTGGGTGTCCGCCAATGCGGGATCGGGGAAGACGCGAGTCCTGACCAACCGGGTGGCGCGGCTGCTGCTCGCCGGCGCGGCGCCCCAGCGGATCCTGTGCCTCACCTACACCAAGGCGGCCGCGGCGGAGATGCAGAACCGCCTGTTCAAAACGCTCGGCGCCTGGGCGATGGCGGACGATGAGCGGCTGGCCGCGGAGATCGACCGGCTGCTGCCGAACGACGAGCCGCCCTTAGCGCCGGACGCGCTCGAGACGGCGCGGCGGCTGTTCGCCCGCGCGCTCGAAACGCCGGGCGGGCTGAAGATCCAGACCATCCACGCTTTCTGCGAGAGCCTGCTCAGCCGGTTTCCGCTCGAAGCGGGCGTGTCGCCGCATTTTCAGGTGATCGACGAGAACGCCGCCGAAGAGCTGCTGCAGAGCGCGCAGGATCAGACGGCGCTCGACAGCGCGGGGGAGCCGGCGCTCGCGGAGGCGTTCGAGCGGGTGCTCTCGAGCGCGGGCGAGGCGACGCTGCAGGAGCTGTTCGCCGAGGTGCTGTCGCAGCGGGCGGCGTTTCTGCGCGGGGGGTCGCCGGAGGGGCGGACGGATCCAGGACCGGCGATCGCTAAGGCGCTCGGGGCGGAGGAGGGCGCGTCGGCCGAGAGCGTGCTGGCGCGCTGGCGGGCCCATGCGGATTGGCCCATGATCGCGCGGCTCGCGGTCGCGTTCGAACGGGCGGACGGCAAGCGCGATCAAGAGCGCGGGGCGCGGCTCCGCGCGGCGCTGACGGCGGCGGGCGATGGGGAGAAACTCGCTCTGGTCCGGGCGGCGCTTCTGGTGAAAGACGAACTGCGCCCGCCGGAGAAGGGGCTGCCGAGCAAGTCCTTCCAGACAGAGCATCCTTGGGCGGACGAGCCGATCCACCAGCTTCAGCAGAACGCGATCGCGGCGACGCGGGCGGCGGCGGTAGCGGAGCGCTGGGAGGCGTCGACGGCGCTGGCGCGGATCTCGCGGGCGCTGTTGACCCGCTACCAGGCGCTGAAGGCGGCGCGGGCGGGTCTCGACTATGACGATCTGATCGAGCGGGCGGTCGGCCTGCTCACCCGGGCCGAGGCGCGCGACTGGGTCCGGTTCAAGCTCGACGGCGGGGTCGAGCATATCCTGGTCGACGAGGCGCAGGATACGAGCCCCGCGCAGTGGCGGGTGATCGGGGCGCTGGCGGAGGAGTTCTTCGCCGGGCGGACGGCCTATTCGGAGCGGGCGGGCGAGGAGCGGCCGCGGACCCTGTTCGCGGTCGGCGACGAGAAGCAGTCGATCTACAGCTTCCAGGGGGCGGCGCCGGCGCTGCTCGCCGAGACGGGGCGGGCGTTTCGGGCGCGCGCGGCGGCGGCCGATCGCGCGTTCGAGCAAGCGGATATGGAGACGTCGTTCCGCTCGACGCCCGCAATTCTGGAGTTCGTCGATCGGGTCTTTGCGCCGGAGGAGGCGCGGGCGGGCTTGCTGTTCGGCGATCGGACGGCGGTCGCGCACCGGGCCTTTCGGGCCGGTCAACCCGGGCGGGTGGAGCTTTGGCCCCTGGTCACGCCGCGGGACGCCGGACCAGCGCCCGCCTGGGACGAGCCGATCGACGCGCCGCCGGCGGACGATCCGGCGCGGCGTCTGGCCGGGCTGGTGGCGCGGCAGATCGCGGACTGGGTGGGAACCGAGCCGCTGCCGGCGCGCGGGCGAAAGATGCGCGCGGGCGACGTGCTGGTGCTGGTGCGCAAGCGCGGACCGCTGTCGGTCGGGATCATCAAGCGGTTGAAACAGCTCGGCGTGCCGGTCTCGGGCGAGGATCGGCTGCTGCTGGCCGGTCAGCTCGCCGTGAAAGATCTGCTGGCGCTCGGGCGGTTCTGCCTGTTTCCCGAGGACGATCTGACGCTCGCGACCGTACTGCGCTCGCCGTTCTGCGACGTGTCGGAGGAGCAGCTGTTCGAGCTGGCGCATGAACGCCCCGGGCGGCGACCACTATGGTACGCCTTGAAGGAGCGCGCGACGGAACGGCCGGCCGAGACGCCCGCCTTCACACGGGCGGCGGCGCTTCTGCAGGGGCTGATCGATCGGGCGGACTTTCTGAGGCCGTTCGAGCTCTATGCGCATGCGCTCAGCCATGACGCGGGGCAGGGCTCGGGCCGGGCGCGGCTGCTCGGGCGGCTCGGAGCGGAGGCGGAGGACCCGATCGACGAGTTTCTGGCCCAGGCGCTCAGCTTCGAGACGGCGACGACGCCGACGCTGCAAGGCTTCGTCAGCTGGATGACGACGCGCGAGGCGGAGATCAAGCGGGAGCATGAGCAGGGGCGCGACGAGGTGCGGGTGATGACCGCGCACGGCGCGAAGGGGCTCGAGGCGCCGGTGGTCGTGCTGCCGGACACCACCGGCGCGCCCGGGGGCGGGCGGGCGCCGAAACTGCTCGATCCGGCGACGGTGGACCCGGACAGCGCGTCGCCCCCGATCTGGATCGGGCGCAAAGAGAGCGATCCGCCAGCGGTCGCAGCGCTTCGCGCGGCGCGGGAGGCGCGGGAGGCGGAGGAGCATCGCCGGCTCCTCTATGTCGCGCTGACGCGGGCGGAGGATCGCCTGTTGATCGCTGGCTCGCTCGGGAAGCGGCGCGAATCGCCCGAGGGCAGTTGGTATGCGCTCTGCGCGGCCGCGATGGCGGGCGCGGAGCCCGTCCGGTCGCCGGTGACGGACGCCGAGGGGCGGGCGCTCGATGCGCTCCGAAAGGACGGCGTGGGGACGGCCAAGACGCGCGAAGACGATGTTGCGGCGCGCGGGGCCATGGCGCTCCCGGTCGAGGCGTGGATGCGCCGGGCCGCGCCGCTCGAGACCGCGCCCTCCGATCTGTCGCCGTCCAAGCTTGGCGGCGAAGATCCCGAGACCGAGCTCGAGATCATCGCGCGGGGCTCCGGGCTCGAGAGCGGGGCGGCGGCCGCGCGCGGGGAGCTGATCCACCTGCTGCTCGAAACGCTGGCGGAGGCGCCGTCGGAACGCCGGCGGGGGCGCGGGGCGTCGCTGCTCGAGCGGCAGGCTTCGGGGTTCGATGCGGCGACGCGCGCGGAGATGTTGGAGGAGGCCCTCGCGGTGTTCGAGATGCCGGAGGCCTCGCTTCTGTTCGGGCCCGGTTCGCGGGCGGAGGTTCCGGTCGGGGCGGTGCTGCCGTCGCTCGGGCCGGGCGAGCTCCACGGGGTGGTGGACCGCCTGGTCGTGGGGCCGGAGCGGGTGCTGATCGTCGATTTTAAATCCGGGCGCGCGCCGGCCGCGGCGCCGGAGGCCTATCTGCGACAGCTCGCGGCGTATCGAGAGGCGCTTCGGCCTCTGTTCGAGGATCGGCCGATCGACTGCGCGCTGCTCTGGACCGCGCTGCCGAGACTGGAACCCGTTTCGTCCGACGTGCTAGACGGGGCGATCGATCGAGCCTCACGGGATCTTGAGCGCTCGACTTGATCTATCGACCGAGCGCGCCTATCTGCCGCGCAGTTTCAGAATGGGCGTTCCAGTTTGCGCCCGAAGCAAGGAGGTCTTCGAATGAGCGAGACCAAGCCGATCGCGATCACGGACGCGTCTTTCGAGGACGACGTGCTCAAGGCCGACAAGCCGGTCGTCGTCGATTTCTGGGCGGAATGGTGCGGCCCGTGTAAGGCGATCGCGCCGATGCTCGAAGAGCTGGCGGCGGAGCGCTCCGACGTGACCATCGCCAAGCTCAACATCGACGAGAACGGCGAGGCGACGGCGAAGTACGGGATCCGCGGGATCCCGACGCTGCTGCTGTTCAAGGGCGGCGAGGTCGTCGACACCAAGGTCGGGGCGCCGAGCAACAAGAACGCGCTCGCCCAGTGGATCGATCAGCACTCCTGATCGCCCAGTCGAGGCCGCGATGCGGTTTTGAGCGCCGGTGGAGCCCGTCTCCGCCGGCGTTTCACGTATGGTCGCGCAGAATCTGGCCGGCGAGATAGAGCGAGCCGCAGATCACGATGCGGGGCGGCAACTCCTTCAGATCGTCGATCAGCTCCTGGCCGATGGCGCGGAGCGCGCCGCCCAGGGAGCCGGCGGTCTGCGCCGCGAGGCCCTCTCGGACGGCCATCGCGGCGATCTCGGAGGCCGGGAGGGCGTTCGGCTCGTCCGGGATCGATACGGCGATCACACGGCGGGCGAGACCCGCGAACGGCCGCAGAAATCCGCCCGGATCCTTGGTGTTCAGCATCCCGCACAACAAGAAGAGCGGCGCCGTGCTCTGCTCTTCGAGCACGGCGAAATGCTCGGCCAACGCCGCGCCGGCGGCCGGGTTGTGACCGCCATCGAGCCAGATCTCGGAGTCCGGCGGGGCTTCGCTGAACAGAGGGCCGCGGCGCAACCGCTGCAACCGGGCCGGCCATTCGACCCGGGTCATCGCGGCCGCACAGGCTTCCTCCGGCAAATCGAGCGCGCGGAGGGCCGCGACGGCGGTGGCCGCGTTCTCGATCTGGTGGCGACCGAAGAGCCGGGGCGGCGGCAGATCCAGCAAACCAGTGTCGTCCTGGAACAGGAGCCGGCCGTTTTCGAGATGCCCGGTAAACTCTTGCCCCGCGCGAACGAGCGACGCGTTCAGCCGAGCGGCGGTCCGCTCGATCTCGTCGAGCGCGGCGCCGTGCTGAGGTCCGACCACCGCGGTCGCGCCGGGCTTCAGGATCCCCGCCTTTTCCTGCGCGATCTGGTCGATCGTGTCGCCGAGGAACTGCTGGTGATCGAGATCGATCGGCGTCAGCACGGCCAGCCGGGGCGCGCCGATCACGTTGGTCGCGTCCAGGCGGCCGCCGAGGCCGACCTCGAGGACGCAGAAATCGGCGGGGGTTCGAGCGAACGCCAAGAACGCGGCGGCGGTGGTGATCTCGAAGAACGTAATGGGCGCGCCGCCATTGGCCTCCTCGCACTCCGCGAGGAGGTCGGCGAGCAGGCCTTCGTCGATCAGCCGGCCGGCGATGCGGATGCGCTCATGGAAGCGCGTCAGATGCGGGGAGCTGTAGACATGCACCTCGTGGCCGGCGGCCTCGAGACCCGCCCGGATGTAGGCGCAGGTCGAGCCTTTGCCGTTGGTGCCGGCCACATGGACGACCGGGGGGAGCGCACGCTCGGGATGGCCGAGGCGGGCCAACAGCCGTTCGAGGCGTTCGAGGGAGAGGTCGATCGACTTCGGATGCAGCGCGAGGAGACGCTCGAGGATCACGTCGCTGTGCTCGCGGCGCGCGGATTTCGCCGCAACGACGGGTGCGGCGCCGGTTTCCGCGCCGACGCCGCGCCGCGCGGTCGGGGCGTCGGCGGTCATGGCGTCGCGTCCGCGGGTTCGGGCTGGGCCTCCTCGTCGTGATCCGAGACGAGCGAGCCTGGCTCCGGCAACTGACCTGCGGGCAGCATCGGCAGATCCATCAGCATTCTCAGCAGCTTCACCAGCTCCGCGCGCATGCGCCGGCGGCCGATCACCATGTCCAGCATGCCATGCTCCAGCAGGTATTCGGAGCGTTGGAAGCCCTCGGGCAGCTGTTCGCGAATGGTCTGCTCGATCACACGCGGGCCCGCGAAGCAGATGAGCGCGTTGGGCTCCGCAATCTGGATGTCGCCCAGCATGGCGTAGGAGGCGGTGACCCCGCCGGTGGTCGGGTGGGTGATGATCGAGATGTAGGGCAGTCCCGCCTCGCGCACCATCTGCACGGCCACGGTGGTGCGCGGCATCTGCATCAGGGAAAGAATGCCCTCCTGCATCCGCGCGCCGCCGGCGGCGGAGAACATTAGCAACGGGGCCTTGCGCTCGACCGCCGCTTCAGCCGCGGCCAGGATCGCATCGCCCACGGCCATCCCCATGGAGCCGCCGAGGAAACTGAAATCCTGGACCGCCGCCACGGCCTCGACGTCGCCGATGCGGCCCACGCCGGCGACGACGGCGTCCTTGAACTCGGAATGACGCCGCGCCTCGCGCAGGCGGTCGACATAACGCTTCTCGTCGCGAAAGTTCAACGGGTCGGCCACCGGCTCCGGCGTCTCGATCAGCGTGAAGGCGCCGAAGTCGTAGAGCGAGCCCAAGCGCTCCATCGGGCTGATGCGCATGTGATGGTCGCAATGCGTGCAGACATAGAGGTTCTGCTTCAGCTCGCGATGGAAGATCATCTGCTCGCATTCTTCGCATTTGCGCCAGAGATTGTCGGGCATGTCCCGGCGCTGGAAGAAGCTGTTGAACTTCGGCAGCGCGACGTTGTTGATCCAATTCATCGCTCGTCTCCGCTCCCAATGAGCCCCTGACTCACGCGCCCGACGGGCGCGCGCGGCGCGCGCCGGCCGACAGCTCGGCCACGAAGCCCAGCACCTCCGCCACCGGACGACGCTCCGCGAGCTTCGAGACGATGGCGGAGCCGACCACCACGCCGTCCGCGACCGATCCGATGGCCTCGGCCGTCTCGGGGGTGCGGACGCCGAAGCCCACGCAGACCGGTAAATCGGTGGCCGCTTTGATCCGCGCAACCGCGGGCGCCACGGCGTCGGCCTGCGCCGCGGCGGCCCCGGTGATGCCCGTGATGGACACGTAGTAGACGAAGCCGCTGGTGTTCGCGAGCACGGCCGGAAGGCGGTGATCGTCCGTGGTCGGCGTGGCGAGGCGGATAAAGTTCAGGCCCGCCTGTTGCGCCGGCAGACAAAGCTCGGCGTCCTCCTCGGGCGGCAGGTCGACGATGATCAGGCCGTCCACGCCGGCGGCGCGGGCGCGCTCCAGGAAGGTCGGGACGCCCATGCTGTAGATCGGATTGTAATAGCCCATGAGAACGATCGGCGTGTCCTGGTCGCCGGCCCGGAAAGCGGCGACCAGATCGAGCGTCTTCGACAGCGTCATGCCGGCGGCCAGCGCGCGCTGACCGGCCGCCTGGATCGCCGGGCCGTCGGCCATCGGGTCGGTGAACGGCATCCCCAGCTCGATGACGTCGACGCCGGCGGCGGGCAGGCCCTTCATCACCGAAAGCGTGGTCTCCGGGTCCGGATCGCCGGCCATGATGAAGGAGACGAAGCCGGCGCGGCCCTCGGCGTGGAGCGCGGCGAAGCGGCGGTCGATGCGCTTCTCCATCACGCGATCTCCTGCCCGAGGGCGTCGGCGACGGTGAAAATGTCTTTGTCGCCGCGGCCGCACATGTTCATCACCATCAGGTGGTCGCTCGGCAGGGTCGGCGCGAGCTTCGCCACATGGGCGAGGGCGTGGCTCGGCTCGAGCGCGGGGATGATGCCCTCGGTTCGGCAGCAGAGCTGGAAAGCCCTCAGCGCCTCCTCATCCGTGACGTGGACATACTCGACGCGGCCGAGATCCTTCAGCCACGCATGCTCGGGGCCGATGCCCGGATAGTCGAGGCCGGCGGAGATCGAGTGGCCCTCGAGGATCTGGCCGTCCTCGTCCTGCAGCAGATAGGTGCGGTTGCCGTGGAGCACGCCCGGGCGGCCGCCGGTGAGCGAGGCGCAGTGCTCCATGCGCTCGTCGACGCCCTTGCCGCCGGCCTCGACGCCGATGATCCGGACGTCGCGGTCGTCGAGGAAGGGGTGGAACAGGCCCATGGCGTTGGAGCCGCCGCCGATGCAGGCGACCAGGCTGTCGGGCAGGCGGCCTTCGCGCTCCTGCAGCTGCTCGCGGGTCTCGCGGCCGATGATCGACTGAAAATCGCGGACCATCGCGGGGTAGGGGTGCGGGCCCGCGACGGTGCCGATGCAGTAGAAGGTGTCGGCGACGTTGGTCACCCAGTCGCGGAGCGCGTCGTTCATCGCGTCCTTGAGGGTGCCGCGGCCGGAGGTGACGGGCACGACCTCCGCGCCGAGCAGGCGCATGCGGAACACGTTGGGCTTCTGCCGTTCGACGTCGTGCGCGCCCATATAGACGATGCATTTCAGGCCGAAGCGGGCGCAGACGGTCGCGGTGGCGACGCCGTGCTGGCCGGCGCCGGTCTCGGCGATGATCCGGGTCTTGCCCATGCGCCGGGCGAGCAGGATCTGGCCGAGCACGTTGTTGATCTTGTGCGCGCCGGTGTGGTTCAGCTCGTCGCGCTTCAGATAGATCTTCGCGCCGCCGAACTCTTCGGTCAGCCGCTCCGCGAAATAGAGCGGCGAGGGTCGACCCACATAATGGGTCCAGAGATCCTGCATCTCGGCCTCGAAGGCCGGGTCGGTCTTCGCCTTTTGATACTCCTGCTCGAGGTCGAGGATCAGGGGCATCAGAGTTTCGGCCACGAAGCGGCCGCCGAAATCGCCGAAGCGGCCGCGCTCGTCCGGGCCGCTGCGATAGGAATTCAGTACGTCAGGCCGCATGCCCGTCTCCCTGTGGCGGCGCTTCGGGCCGCTCTGCGTTTCGCGCCGCGTCGATGAAGGCGCGGATCTTTTCCGACGATTTCAGGCCCGGCGCGCTCTCGACGCCCGATGAGACGTCGACCTGGGTCGCGCCGGTCAGCCGGATCGCTTCGGCCACATTGGCCGTCGTGAGCCCGCCCGCCAGCATCCAAGGACGACGCCATCGCCGGCCCGCGATCAAGCGCCAATCGAAGGAGACCCCGGCGCCGCCCGGCAAGGGGTGGTCCGAGGGGGGCCTCGCGTCGCACAAGATCTGATCCGCCGTCGCCTCGTGCGCGGCCAGTGCGGGCAGATCCTGGGCGGCGCCGATCGAGACCGCCTTCATGATCGGAAGCCCGACGCGCCGCGCGATCTTGGCGACCCGCTCGGGCGTCTCCCGACCATGAAGCTGCAGCATGTCGAGCGGCGCGGTCGCCAGCGTTTGGTCCAGAAACGCGTCGGTCGGGTCGACGAACAGGCCAACCTTGCAAAGGCCCGGCGGCGTCTCGAGCGCGAGGTCGCGCGCCTCGTCGGCGGAGACGGCGCGGGGTGATTTGGCGAAGAACACGAAGCCGAGATAGGCGGCGCCCGCTTCGACCGACGCGCGTACGGCGTCGGCGTCCCGCACGCCGCAGATCTTCACCTTCACCGTCATGTCGTCCGCCGCCGGTCGTCATTCATCGCGCAAAAGAAAAGATCGCAGCGCCCTGCGGCGCGCGATCCACACGATGCCAATTGGAACGTTTTGAGGCCCGCGTCCAGGATTTTGGACGCGAACGCCTGCGCGTCAGCGCTTCGGCAGCAACAGCGCCGCGGTTTCCGGCGTGTCGGACTGCTTGAGAGCGCTCTGCAGCTTCGCGAGTTCGCTGCGCACATGGCTGAGCTCGCGCGCCTTTTCGTTCAACTCGCGACGGAACGGGCGTTCGCGGTCGTTCTCGAGCATCACGCCGACCAGGAGGCCGATCAGAAGCGCCGCCAGGATCACGAAGATCAGCGGGACGCCGTCGATCGCGGTGATCGAGTCGTCGCTCGGGGCGAAAGGCAGAAGACGGATCTCGATCCCGTGCATGTTTTGCGCGGCGAACAGGATCGTCAGGATCAGAACGGCGATCCAGAAGAACTTCTTCAACCGGCTCATGACGTTGTCCTTTCGCTCTCGGTCCGCCGATCTCGATGCGGCGGCTGGGATCCTCGCGGGAAGTCTTTCGGGAGGTCTTGCCCGTCGGACCTCAACAGAGGGTTAACCCAGCGCGCCGGATCGAGGGGCGACGGGGTCAGTCCTCGCCGTTGAGGCGGGTCCGCAACTCCTTGCCCGGCTTGAAATGCGGGGCCTTTTTCTCCGGCACGTCGACCAGAGCGCCGGTGCGCGGGTTGCGCGCGGTGCGGGGCTCGCGGGTTTTCACCGAAAAGGCGCCGAAGCCGCGCAGCTCGACGCGGTCGCCGCTGACAAGCGCGTCGGCGATGACGTCGAACACGGTCGACACGGCGGACTCGACGTCACGCTGGGCGAGTTGCGGATGCTCTTCGGCCACTTTGGCCACG
Organism: Pseudomonadota bacterium; assembly: GCA_039819865.1. Lineage (GTDB taxonomy): Bacteria > Pseudomonadota > Alphaproteobacteria > Rhodobacterales > Rhodobacteraceae > JBCBRF01. The sequence goes on from JBCBRF010000086.1 coordinate 11,708, forward strand.
AGTTCTGATTTGATCATGACTGCTCCTCCTCAAACCGTCGACGCTCAACGCAGCGTCGACATCAAACGGGGACCGGCCCAGAGGCCCGATCCGTCCAGGGCGAACGGCCAGCCGAGGCTCGCCGCCGCTCCCTCGATCAGGCGCGTGAACACGCCTTCTCGTTCCTCCTCGACTTCTCGGACCAGCACGGGGAGGTCCGGGTCGATGTTCTGCTCCGTCACCAGCCAGTCGACCGCGTCGGGCTGGCCGCCGATCTGATCGACGAGCCCCGCGGCCAGCGCCTGACGACCGCTCAGGATCCGCCCATCCCGGATCAACCGGCGGGTCGACGGGTCGATGTTTCGGCGCTCTTCGACCAGGCCGACGAACCAGTCGTAGCTTTCCGCGATCAGCGCGCGCTCGACGTCGAGATTGGCTTCGTCGACCGGCGTGAAGGGCGAGGGCTGCGCCTTGCGCTCGCCGCTCTTCAGCTCGATCACCTGAACGCCGGCCGCGTCGAGCGTCTCGGAGAAGTTCGCGCTCATGAAGATCACGCCGATCGAGGCGGTGATGGTGTTGCCGCGCGCCACGATATGGTCGGCGGCGAGGGCGGTGATGTAGCCGGCCGAGGCCGCGACCTCGCCCATCACGGCGATCATCGGCTTCGCCTCGGAGAGACGGCGGAGCTCTGCGTAAAGCGCCTCGCCGCCGACGGTGCTGCCGCCGGGGCTGTTGATGCGGACGATGACGGCTTTGACGCGGTCGTCGTCGCGCAGGCTGCGCAACAGAGCGTCGCGTTTCGGATCGTCCGCGATCACGCCCTCAACGTCGAAGCGGGCGATATGGTCGCGGCCGGGGCCGTCTTCGCCGCCCATGAACGAGACCCCGACGAGGATCAGGAACACCACGATCGCGATCAGCCGCCACCAAAAGCGGCTGCGCCGAAGTCGGCGTTTTTCAAGAACATATTCCAGAGCGATGGCCTCGCTCGGCGCTCCCTCGGCGGGCTCCGACGCCATTCCGCGTTCCTCTCTCGATCGGTCGGCTGCTTTTCCGGGGGCCGCGATCCTGCATCCAGGCGCGGGTCCGCGGCGCTCGCCGCCGGGTCATCTCTTATTCATAAATCGAGGAAGGGATGGGAAGGCAAGGGGAACAAGCAAATTAAGGTGTGGCGTGGCCTAGACTTGGCTGAGGCCGGGCGTAGGCGGCGCGCTGCCCCGGAAGCGACGAGGCCGGCCCCGCCCCGTCGGCGACGCCGGCCTCAGCCTCAGAGAACCTCGATCCGCCCCGGAGGGCGAACCGACGCAATCACATGCCGCGCTCTTTGAGCTTCGCGCCCAGGATGTCGCCCAGGGACGCGCCGCTGTCGGAGGAGCCGTACTGTTCGACGGCCTCTTTCTCCTCTTCGATCTCGCGCGCCTTGATGGACAGCGAGATGCGGCGGGAGCTCTTGTCGATGTTGATGACCTTGGCGTCGACCTTGTCGCCGACATTGTAGCGCTCGGGACGCTGCTCGGAGCGGTCGCGGGACAGGTCGGAGCGCTTGATGAAGCTCTTCGAGCCGTTGACGTCGACCTCGATGCCGCCGTCCTCGATCGCCGTCACCACCGCGGTCACCACCGCGCCGCGGCGAACGTCGCCCACCGCCGTCTCGAACGGATCGCCGCCGAGCTGCTTGATCCCGAGCGAGATCCGCTCCTTCTCGACGTCGATGTCGAGCACCACGGCGCGGACCATGTCGGCGTTGTTGTAGTCCTCGATCGCCTCGTCGCCCTGGCGGTTCCAGTCCAGATCCGACAGGTGGACCATGCCGTCGATGCCGCCCTCGAGGCCGATGAACAGGCCGAACTCGGTCTTGTTCTTGACCTCGCCCTCGATCTCCGTCCCCGGCGGGAAGTTCGCCGCGAAGCTGTCCCACGGGTTGTCGATGCACTGCTTCAGGCCAAGCGAGACGCGGCGCTTGTTCGGGTCGACGTCGAGCACCATCACCTCGACCTCCTGGGAGGTGGAGACGATCTTGCCCGGGTGGACGTTCTTCTTCACCCAAGACATCTCGGAGACGTGGACCAGACCCTCGACGCCCGGCTCGAGCTCCACGAACGCGCCGTAGTCGGTGATGTTCGTGACCCGGCCCATGAACTTGGCGTTGATCGGAAACTTGGCCTCGATGTTCTCCCACGGGTCGGTCATCAGCTGCTTCATGCCGAGGGAGATCCGCTGGGTCTCGCGGTTCACCTTCACGACCTGGACCTTCACGGTCTCGCCGATGTTCAAGACCTCGGAGGGGTGGTTGACGCGGCGCCAAGCCATGTCGGTGACGTGCAGCAGGCCGTCCACGCCGCCCAAATCGACGAAGGCGCCGTAGTCGGTGATGTTCTTGACCACGCCGTCGATGACCTCGCCTTCCTGCAGGCGGCCGACGATTTCGGCGCGCTGCTCGGCGCGGCTCTCCTCGAGCACCGCGCGGCGGGAGACGACGATGTTGCCGCGCCGGCGATCCATTTTCAGGATCTGGAAGGGCTGCGGCATGTTCATCAGCGGGCCGACGTCGCGGATCGGACGGACATCGACCTGGGAGCCCGGCAGGAACGCCACCGCGCCGCCGAGGTCGACGGTGAAGCCGCCCTTGACGCGCCCGAAGATCGCGCCCTCGACGCGCTCGCCGGCCTCGTTCGCCTTCTCGAGGCGATCCCAGGCGGCCTCGCGCTTGGCCTTGTCGCGCGACAGAACCGCTTCGCCCTTGGAGTTCTCGACCCGCTCGAAATAGACCTCGACATCGTCGCCAGGCTCGATTTCGGCCGCCCGACCGGGGGCGGAGAATTCCTTCAGGTCGACCCGGCCCTCCATCTTGAAGCCGATATCGATGATCGCCTGCTGATTCTCGACGGCGATCACGCGGCCGGTGACGACGGTTCCCTCGAGCGGCGCGCCCGCGCCATCGAAGCTTTCGTTGAGAAGGGCCTCGAAGTCATCCATCGAGGGCTGGGGGGCTGCGGACATTTGGGCTCCTGAGGGTCTCGTCTGGCGGGGGGTTGATCTACGGGACGCCGCGCGCTCGGTCGCCAGAACTCAAGCGCGGACGCGGAAAACGAACGGGGCTTGTCGCAAGACAAAGTTACGGCTTCCCCAAAGCGCAAAAGGCCCGGATGCGTCTCCGAGCCCCCTTTTCCCTGCGCGCCGCTTCGGGAGCCGTCACCGCGCCGGATCGCCGATGCGCTCCGTCACGATAATCGCCGCCTCTGCGACAGCGCGGTCTATATCGAGATCGGTGGTGTCAAGCAAGTGCGCGTCGTCCGCACGGCGGAGCGGCGCATCGGCGCGCTCGCGGTCCCGGCGGTCGCGCTCCAGAACGTCCGCGAGCACCGCCTCGTACGACGCCTCCGAGCCGCTGCGCGCGAGTTCCGCGGTCCGGCGGCGCGCGCGCTCTTCGGGGCTCGCGGTGATGAACAGCTTCACCTCCGCGTCCGGGCAGATCACCGTGCCGATGTCGCGCCCGTCGAGCACGGAGCCGCGGGCGCCGCCGAGCGGATTGGCCATGAACCAGCGCTGGTAGGCGAGGAGCGCGGCGCGGACGCCCGGGATCGCCGCAACCCGGCTCGCGCCGGAGGACATCGCGGACGTGCGCAGCTCGGAATGGTGAAGATCGGCCTGGGACAGCCCTTGGGCGGCGCGGGTCGCGGCGTCGGCGTCGCTCGGATCGCCGCCCTGGTCGATCAGCTTCGCCGCGACCGCGCGATAGAGCAGACCCGTATCGAGATGGGCGAGCCCGAAGCGCGCGGCGAGGCGGCGGGCGATGGTGCCCTTGCCGGAGGCGGCGGGACCGTCGATGGCGACCACCAGTTTGCGCGGCGGTCCGGCGCTCGGAGAGGGCTGTTCAGACATCGACGGCGCTGGTCCCCCGAAACGGCTCGCGTTGTCAATCGGCGGGACTAGCGGGGGCCGTCCTTGTAGAGGCTCAGCACCGCCGAAATCGCTTGGTTTGCGGGGGCCGAGAGGCCGGCCTCGGCGGAGAGGCGCGCGACCGCGCCGTTGATCCATTCCGTCTCGAGCGCCGCGCCTTTCTCCAGATCGATGGCCGTCGAAGCCCGCATCTCGCGCGGCAGTCTTTGGATCGCGTCGAACACCCGCGCCTCGACGTCGTCCGCCACCGCGACCCTGCGGGCCCGGGCGAGGGCGGCGGTCTCGGCGACCAGGGTCCGGAACAGGGCCGTGAGCTCGGGGCTGTCGAGGATGTCGCCAATCCGGCAGCGCGCAGCGGCGGTGACGCCGGAGACGCCGGAGAACAGCACGAATTTCGACCA
>JBCBRF010000087.1:0-15934 GCA_039819865.1 Pseudomonadota bacterium
GTCCGCGTCGTCGACGGCGCGGCGGGCGTCTCCTGGAGCGATCCGGCGAGACGAGCGCGCCGCCCGACAGTCTTGGGTCCACCGCCGAGGGGCTGCGTGGGGGCCGCGTGGGGGCTGCGTGGGGGCCGCGTCGCGCCCCCATGGAACCGCCGGCGGCGTTGGTCGGACCGGCGCCGCAGCGCGAGCCGACTAACGTGTTTCGGACCCGCGAAGCCGAGCGGCCCGCCCAATCGCGCGGCGACGAAACAGGTCGGACCGCGAGCGCCTCTCGCAGAGAACCGATCGCAAACTACCCGCTGAACCGCCCGTCCCGGGGGAACCCGCGCGGAACCGGCGCGCCGGCCGACGCCCGCGCCCCGCGCCACTCCGCAAGGTCCGGCTCCGTGCGCACCCGTCCCGCCGGATCGCTCCAGGAGACGCCCGCCGCGCCGTCGACGACGCGGACATCCGCGAGCCCGCCCTGCGCGAACTTCTGCAGGCGCACGCCCTTGCCGCGCCCCATCTCGGGCAGCTCCGACAGCGGAAAGACCAGCATTTTCCGGTTCTCGCCGACCGAAACGACCGTGTCGCCCTCGACCTTCGCCGCCACCAGCGCCGTCGCCGGCGCTTTCGCGGCCAGCACCTGCTTGCCGGCGCGCGTCTGCGCCACCGCGTCGGCCTCGGCCACGACGAAGCCGTTCCCGTCCGACGAGGCCACCAGCCGCTTAGCGCCCGGCTCGTGTACGAACAGATCGACCAGATCATCGCCCTCGCCGAGATCGATCATCAGCCGCACCGGCTCGCCCATCCCCCGCCCACCGGGCAGCTTCGAGGTCTCGAGCGTGTAGAACCGCCCGTTCGAGGCGAACAGCATCAGCTTGTCCGTCGTCTCCGCATGGAAGCGGAACATCGGGCCGTCGCCGTCCTTGTACTTCACCTCCGCATCCGGCGCGACATGCCCCTTCATCGCGCGGATCCAGCCGTTCTGAGAGCAGATCACCGTGACCGGCTCGCGCTCGACCATCGCCTCGAGCAGCGGCGCGTCGTCGAGCTCCGCAGCCTCGCCGAAGCGGGTCCGCCGCACGCCGTTCGGGTCCTTCGGTCCGAACTTGTCACGCACCTCGCGCACCTGTTCGGCGACTTTGGACCACTGTTTCTCCGCGCTGCCGGACAGTTCGATCAACTGCGCCCGCTCGTCGAGCAGCGCCTCGCGCTCGCTCCTGAGCTGCATCTCCTCCAGCCGCCGGAGCGACCGCAGGCGCATGTTCAGGATCGCCTCGGTCTGCACCTCGGTCAGCTCGAACTCCGCCATCATCACCGGCTTCGGCTCGTCCTCCGTCCGGATGATCTCGATCACCCGGTCGAGGTTCAGATACGCCGTGATGTAGCCTTCGAGCACCTCGAGCCGGTGCGTGACCTTGCCGAGCCGATGCGCCGCCCGGCGCAGCAGCACGTCGCGGCGGTGATCGAGGAAGATCTGCAGCACTTCCGGCAGCGTCGCGACGCCCGGCGTCTTGCCGTCCTTCAACACGTTCATGTTGAGCGGCACGCGGACCTCGAGATCCGTGTTCCGGAACAGCGCCTCCATCAGGAGCCCCGGATCGACCTTGCTCGACTTCGGCTCGAGCACCAGCCGCACATCCTCCGCGCTCTCGTCGCGCACATCGCCGAGCAGCGGGATCTTCTTGGCGTTGATCAGGTCCGCGAGCTTCTCGACCAGCTTCGACTTCTGCACCTGATAGGGCATCTCGGTCACGACGATCTGGTACGCGCCGCGGCCGAGATCCTCCTTCTCCCAGGACGCCCGGAGCCGGAACGCGCCGCGCCCGGTGCGATAGGCCTCGAGGATGGCCTCCGGCGGCTCGACCAGCTCGCCCCCGGTCGGAAAGTCAGGCCCCGGGATATGCTCGATCAGGCTCTCGAGCCGCGCGTTCGGATGCTTCAGCAGGTGTAGAAGCGCGTTGCAGATCTCGCCGACATTGTGCGGCGGGATCGAGGTCGCCATCCCCACCGCAATGCCGTTCGCGCCGTTCGCCAGCAGGTTCGGGAACGCCGCCGGCAGCACCACCGGCTCCGCGTCCTCGCCGTCATAGGTCGCGCGGAAATCGACCGCGTCCTCATCGAGCCCTTCGAGCAGTGCGGTCGCGACCGCGGTCAGACGGCTCTCGGTGTACCGCATCGCGGCCGGGTTATCGCCGTCGATGTTGCCGAAGTTCCCCTGCCCGTCGACCAGCGGGTAGCGCACTGCGAAATCCTGCGCGAGCCGCACCAGCGCGTCATAGACCGCCGTGTCGCCATGGGGGTGGTACTTACCGATCACGTCGCCGACGACGCGGGCGCATTTCTTGAAGCCCGAGCTCGGATCGAGCTTCAGCTCCCGCATCGCGTACAGCAGCCGGCGATGCACCGGCTTCAGCCCGTCCCGCGCATCGGGCAACGCCCGGTTCATGATCGTGGACAGCGCGTATTGCAGGTAGCGCTCGCCAAGAGCGCGGCGGAGAGGCTCGTCGGTCAGATTGTCCGGAGCCCCAGCATTTGGGGTGTCGATCTCGCTCATATGCCGCATATAGCAGCGGTTAACAAAGCGCGGCTAGGGGATTCTGGCGGGGCGCCTCAATCCGGCGGCGCGTCGTTCTTTCGCAACGTCGAAAGCCGAGCGGTGAGGTTCATGCGTTTGTGGAGAAACCCATGAACCTCCACGCGCGCCTCCGACTGTCGGAAGACGATCACGTGGCTGCCCTCCGAACACAGACGAAACTCAGAACGCCCCGGCGCGGGGCGCGTCGAGCGGAGATCCTGCGCGATCGCCTCGCAAGCGCCGATCAGACGCCAATAGTACCGCTCCGCCTGCGCAAGTCCGAACCGTTCGACCGAATAGGCGAAAACCTCGTCGAGGTCGCGTCGCGCCTTCGGCGTCAGCGCAAAGCCTCTAGCCGCCATTTTTGGCGCGCAGCTCGCCGAGGAAAGCCTCCGGATCGAACGGCTCCGCCGGCCCGCTGGCCAGCCCGATGTCGATCTCCCGGTGGAGAAACGCGACTTGCTCTTCGGAAAGACTGTCGAGATCGCCGGCGTCGAAATCAAGCGTCGCCATCTCGACATACTCCGCGACCGACGCCGCCTCGCCGCGGGCGACGGCGTCGCGCGCCCGGGCGGTCAGCTCCGGCGAGAGCGTGATGGTTTCGCGGTCCGGCTGTCCGTCCATGCCGGCAGAATAGGCGAGCTGGCCCGGCCCGCCAAGCCCGGCCCGCCAAGCCCGGCCCGCCAAGCCCGGCCCGCCAAGCGCCGACGGCGCAGACCCGGCGCGCGCCGTCCCTCAGGCCTTCATCACCCGCCCGTTCTTCGACAGCAGGATCGCCACCGGGCGCGTGCTGTCGAACTGGGCGAAGATGATCGCCATGACCATCACCATCGGCACGCCGAGGAACAGCCCCATCCCGCCCCAAAGCGCGCCCCAGACGAGCAGCGAGAGCACCACGACGAACTCCGACAGGTTCAGCCGCCCCCCCGTCATCCGCGGCAACAGGATGTTGCCGAGCAGGAACTGGAACCCGGCCAACAGCGCCACCATAAGCCCAAGCGCGGCGTAGTCGTCGAACTGCACCAGCCCGAACAGCGCCGGCAGCGCCACCCCGATCGCGGTGCCGATCGTCGGGATGTAGTTGAACGCGAACGCCGTGAAGCCCCAGAACGCCGCGCCCTTCAGCCCAAACGACGCCGCGATCACATAGGTCGAGAGCCCGACCAGCACGCTCACCACCGTCATGATCCAGACATAGGCGCGCGTGTCCTCGGAGATCTTCGCCAGCACATGCCGCACCCGGCTCTGCCGCGCCTGGTCCGGAAACAGCGCCCGGATCTTCACGTCGAAGAACGGCTGATCGAGCAACAGGAACAGGACGAACAGGATCACCATCGAGATGTTGCTGGCCGTCGAGCTGACCGCCTCCACCACCGTCTGCAGCAGCTGCTCGAGCGGCAGATTCTCGATCTCCTGTTGGATATCGAGCTGCAGCGTGACGCCGAGATAGCCCGCGCCGCCGTTCACGGCGTCGGCGATTTTCTTGTCCAGGCCCTGCAGCCCTTGGGCGAGTTCCGAAAAGTTCGACGCCACCAGCTGCCCGACGCCGACGATCGCGCCGATCACCACCACGCTCGCCAGCGTCAGCGCGAAGCCGAGCCCCATCAGCCGCCCGATCACCGGCATAGCCCGCAGCCCGTTGGCGATGGCGTTGATCAGGAACCAGATCAGCACCGCCAGCGTGATCGGCGCCAGGATGTCGCCGGCGAAGTACAGGATCGCGACCACCAGCGTCCCGAGCCCCAGGATGTAGAACGCCTCGCGCAGCTCGACGGCCGAACCGCCGTTTCCCGTCCCGTTGACCTGTTCGATCTCGTCCTGCATCGCCCGCCCTCGCTCCGCCTGCCGACGCCTCCGCGGCGCGGCGGTCGCGCCGAGCCGCGTCTCGCATACAGTCAGTCGCGCCGGATTGCGAGCGGCGGGACGCCTTTTCGCCCGCTCGACGCCGTTGCCTTCGCGGCGTTTTCATGCAGGGTCCGGCGCTGGTCCGCGCTGCGGACCGCCCTCCCCTCGACGATGCCCGAGCGCCATGACCGAAGCCGTAGTCGACGCCTCCGCCTCCGCTGAGACCGGCGCCCGCCAGAACGGCGCCGCCCCCGCCCGGCGCGCCATCCTGATCACCGGCTGCTCCTCCGGCATCGGACGCGCCGCCGCCTTCACGCTGCGCGCGCGAGGCTGGCGGGTCTTCGCCGCCTGCCGCAAGCAGGCCGATTGCGACGCGCTGATCGCCGACGGGTTCGAGAGCCCGCGCATCGACTACCAGGACGAGGCGAGCATCCTCGCGGGCGCCGAGCAGGTGCTCCAGGCGACCGACGGCAAGCTCTACGCCCTCTTCAACAACGGGGCCTTCGCCTCCCCGGGCGCCACGGAGGATCTGCCGACCGACTGCCTGCGCGAGATCTTCGAGGCCAACTTCTTCGGCTGGCACACGCTGACCCGCGCGGTGATCCCGGCGATGCGCCGAAACCGAGAGGGCCGGATCGTGCAATGCTCCTCGGTCCTCGGCTTCGCCACGCTGAAGTATCGCGGCGCCTATCAGGCGACGAAGTACGCGCTCGAGGGCCTGACCGACACGATGCGCATCGAGATGCATGACAGCGGGATCGAGGTGATCCTGATCCAGCCGGGGCCGATCCTGACCGAGATCCGGCGCAACTCCTATTCGCACTTCAAGAAATGGATCACGTGGGAGGGCTCGGCCCACGCCCACATCTACCCTAAGATCGAGCAGCGCCTGACCGCCGAGTCGCTGAAGAGCAAGTTCGAGCTCGGCCCCGACGCGGTCGTGGAGAAACTGATCCATGCGCTCGAGAGCTCCAATCCGCGCCCGCGCTACATGGTCACTTTCCCGACCTACCTCCTCTTCTATCTCAAGAAGCTCCTGCCGAACCGCGCGTTGGACCGGCTTCTGATCAAACAGTCCTACTGACGCGCCGTTCGCTCACGCCAACGCGCGCCGCAAAGACGCCGACGCGCCCGACCGCTTTGGAGCCTCGCCGATGCAATCCGCCCTGTTGATCCTCGCGCCGATCGCGCTCCTGGGCGTCGCCCTCGTGCTCGCGAAGGGCCTCTACCACTTTACGCAGGAAGGCGATGAAGCGCGGCGCAGCTCCAACCGCATGATGCGCTGGCGGATCGCCTTGCAATTCGTCGCGGTCATCCTGTTGTTGGCGGTCGTCGCCATCAGCGGCGGCTGACTGCGCCGCCCATCCGCGCCGCGACGCCTCCCCCCGCACCTCTCAACCGCCGGAGCCGCCCATGGTCGTCCTCAACAAGATCTACACCAAGACCGGAGACGCCGGCGAAACCGCGCTCGGCGACGGCAGCCGCGTGGCCAAACACTCCGCCCGGGTGGAGGCTTACGGCACGGTCGACGAGGCCAACGCCGCCCTCGGCGTGGCGCGGCTGCAGGCTCAGGTCGGCGCCAAGATGGGCGAGTCGGCCACGGCGCTGATCGAGACCCGCATCGGCGCGATCCAGAACGATCTGTTCGATCTCGGCGCGGATCTCTGCACGCCCGAGACGGACCGCGACCTCGGCTACGAGCCGCTTCGGATCACGGCCGAGCAAGTCTCCCGCCTCGAGGCCGAGATCGACGAAATGAACGCGAAGCTCACCCCGCTGCGCTCCTTCATCTTGCCAGGGGGCTCGCCGCTGTCGGCCGCGCTCCATGTCTGCCGCACCGTCGCCCGCCGTGCGGAGCGGCGCGTGGTGGCGCTCGCCACCATGGAGGCGGTGAACGAGCACGCGGTGAAATATCTGAACCGCCTGTCCGACTGGCTGTTCGTCGCCGGCCGCATCGCCAACGACGAGGGCCGCGCCGACGTCCTGTGGACGCCCGGCGCAAATCGGTGAGCCGCCCGGCGATCCGATGAAGAGGTCGCGAACAAAGGGTTGCCGCTTACGTCAACGTAAAGCAAACCTCGCATTGACGACGGGTTCCGGCGCGGCGCAGCGTTCGCGCGTCGGTTTTTCGCAGCCGCGGCGCGCCGCGGCGGTCTAACTGTCGTCCTTGGTTTGAAAGATCCGTGCGGCGACGCAACTAACCCCGCACGACAGCGCAGTTGGGAGGACGCTCCGCATGAAGGTGTTGGTGCCGGTCAAGCGCGTGATCGACTACAACGTGAAGGTTCGCGTGAAGGCGGACCAGAGCGGCGTCGATCTCGCCAACGTGAAGATGTCGATGAATCCGTTCGACGAGATCGCGGTCGAGGAGGCCATTCGCCTGAAGGAAGGCGGCAAGGCCACCGAGATCGTCGCGGTCTCGATCGGCGTGAAGCAGAGCCAGGAGACGCTCCGCACCGCCCTCGCCATGGGCGCGGATCGCGCGATCCTGATCGAGGCGGCCGAAACCGTCGACACCGACATCGAGCCGCTCGCGGTCGCCAAGCTGCTCGCCAAGGTCGTGGAGGAAGAGCAGCCCGGCCTGGTCCTGATGGGCAAGCAGGCGATCGACAACGACATGAACGCCACCGGCCAGATGCTGTCGGCGATCCTCGGCTGGGCCCAGGCGACCTTCGCCTCGAAGGTCGAGATCGGCGAGGGCGAGGCGATCGTGACCCGCGAGGTCGACGGCGGCATGCAGACCATCAAGGTCAAGACCCCGGCGATCGTTACGGTCGATCTGCGTTTGAACGAGCCGCGCTACGCTTCGCTGCCGAACATCATGAAGGCGAAGAAGAAGCCGCTCGACACCAAAACCCCCGCCGACTACGGCGTCGACGTCGCCCCGCGTCTTCAGATCGTGAAGGTGGTCGAGCCGGCGTCTCGCAAGGCGGGCGTGAAGGTGGGCTCGGTGGCCGAGCTGGTGGACAAGCTCAAGAACGAAGCGGGAGTGATCTGAGATGGCTGTCCTGTTGTTGGCTGAAATCGACGCCGGCGCGCTCAGCGACGCGACCCACAAGGCGATGACCGCGGCGAAGGCGATGGGCGGCGACGTCCATGTGCTCTGCGCCGGCGACGGCTGCCAGTCCGCGGCGGCCGAGGCCGCGAAGATCGAGGGCGTCTCGAAGTCGTTCTGCGCCTCCGACCCGGCTCATGGCGCGAAGCTCGCGGAGCCGATCGCGAAGCTGATCGTGGAGAAGTCGGGCGACTACGAGCATCTGGTCGCCGCCGCAACCGCGTCCGGCAAGAACATCATGGCCCGCGTCGCGGGTCTGCTCGACGTGATGATCATCTCCGACATCACCGGCGTCGAGAGCTCGGACACCTTCGAGCGTCCGATCTATGCGGGCAACGCGATGGCGACCGTGAAGACGACGGACGCCAAGAAGGTGATCACCGTCCGCACCGCGAGCTTCGCCGCGGCGGGCGAGCAGGCCCCCGCGCCGGTCGAAGAAATCGGCGGCGCGGGCGACGACGGCCTGTCGGCGTTCGTCTCCGAGCAAAAATCCGAGAGCGATCGTCCTCAGCTCACCAGCGCCAAGGTGGTGATCTCGGGCGGCCGCGCCATGGGCTCGGCGGACAATTTCGCGCTGATCGACAAGGTGGCCGACAAGCTCGGCGCCGCCGTCGGCGCCAGCCGCGCGGCGGTCGATTCGGGCTATGCGCCGAACGACTACCAGGTCGGCCAGACCGGCAAAGTGGTCGCCCCCGATCTCTACATCGCGGTCGGCATCTCGGGCGCGATCCAGCACCTCGCCGGTATGAAGGACAGCAAGGTGATCGTCGCGATCAACAAGGACGAGGAGGCGCCGATCTTCCAGGTCGCCGACTACGGCCTGGTCGCCGACCTGTTCGACGCCGTGCCGGAGCTCGAGCAGGAGCTCGCGAAGGTCAAGGGCTGAGCCGCGCGGCGAACGCCACAAAAAGCGCGGTCTCGCGCGAGAGCGCCCGAGACCGTCTCCCACCCGAGCAGGCGCAGCGCCGGCGTGAACCGTCGGCCTGCGCCCACCCGACGGTCTCGGGCGCGCCGCTCGACACCCTCGAGCGCCTGTGACACCTTTTTCCGGGGGCTGTGATCCGCGTCGCATCGCGCGCGAGCAGACCCCGCTCTGTTCAGCGTCGGATCCGCCCCAGAGGAGGCCCCGATGTCAGAGCCCCAGAGCACCCCGCCGTCCGGCCCGGAGCGACCGAGCGACGCGTCCGCCGCCCGCCGGAAACCCGTTCGACGCCGTCGCGCCTCCGTGCAACCCACCCTCGAAATCACGCCAATGCACGCCGCCGACTGCGAGCGCGCCTTACATTGGGCGGAGCAGGAGGGCTGGGCGCCGGGTCTTGAGGACGCCGACATCCTGGCGGCCGCCTCCCCCGTTGGCGGTCTGATCGCCCGGCTCGACGCCCGCCCGGCGGCGAGCCTCTCCTCTGTCCGCTACGCCGACCGGACGGTTCGCCTCGGTCTCCATATCTGCCGCGCCGCCGACCGCGGGCGCGGTCTGGGCGCGCGCGTCCTCGACCATGCGCTCCGCCGCATCGAGGCGCGCGCCGTAACGCTCGACGCCTTCCCGGCCGCCTCCGCCCCCTATCGCGACCGCGGCTTTCGGACGCAGGACCGCATCCGCCGCTATGCGGGCGTCGCGCCCGCCGCAGCGCGTTTCGCCGGACACCAAGACCAAGCGCTCCGCCCGATCGGTTTGGCGGCGCTCGACGCGGTGGACGCCTTCGATCGAGCCGCGACCGGAGCGCCCCGGCGCGCGGCGTTGTCCGCGCTTCTGGCGGGCGGCGCGACGCGTCGCGTCGTCGGGCTGGTGGAGGACGGCGGGCTGAGAGGCTGGGGCGCGGTCCGCGCCGCCCGCGACGCCTATCGCATCGCCCCGCTCCAGGCCGAGGACGAGGCCTGCGCCGACCGGCTCCTGGCCGCGCTTCTCGCGCCGATCGCCGGCGCGCCGGTTCTGCTCGACGCGCCGAACCGAAACGCCGCCGCGCGCCGGCTGGCGGAACGCTGGGGTCTGACGCCGACCTTCGAGGTCGAGCGCATGACCCGGGGCGAGACCGCCGACCTTGACGAAACGCTCAGTTTCAGCGCCTGCGCTCTCGATCCGTTCTAATTGAGAGCGAGCGACGAAGGCCGCCCGTCTCGCCTGCTTCGCGGCCGTGATCGGCCGACCGAACCAGACGCGCCGTTGCCGCTGTTCCGAGCGACCGCGAGGCGCTAGATCTGCCGGCATGACCGACGAACGCATTCCCGTGACGATCCTGACCGGTTTCCTCGGCGCCGGGAAGACCACGCTCCTGAACCGGATCCTGTCGGATCCCGAGTTCCGAGACACCGCCGTGGTGGTGAACGAGTTCGGCGAGATCGCGGTCGACCACGACCTCATCGCGACGGCCGACGAGAGCCTGCTGGCGACCACGTCCGGCTGCCTCTGCTGCACGGTCCAGGGCGACGTACGCGACACCGTCCGGATGCTGCTCGACCGTCGCTCCGCCGGAGAGACGCCGGCCTTCGAGCGTCTGGTGATCGAGACCACCGGCCTCGCCGACCCCGCGCCGGTGGTGCAGACCTTGATGACCGACCCGGATCTGCTCGCGCGCACCGCCTTCAACGGCGTCGTGACGCTGGTCGACGCGCTCCACGGCGACGCCGCGCTCGACCGCTTCCCCGAGGCGCGCCGCCAGGCGGCCATCGCCGATCTCATCCTGCTGAGCAAGACCGACCTCGCCGAGGACCCGGCCTCGATCCGCGACGTCGAGCGCCTGCTGCAGCGGCTCCAGGCCCTGGCGCCCACCGCCGAGATCCAGGACGCGGGCGCTCTCGATCCGGAGACGCTGCTGAGCCTCGCCGCCGCCGATCCGCAGGCGGGTCCCCCCGACGCCGGTCTTTGGCTCGACCGGACCCGCGGCCTGGAGGCGGAATCCGAGGATTGGGGGTCGCCGCCGCATGCCCATGATCATACGGACGGGCATCGCCACAACCATGCGCACAACCACCCGCATGGCCACCCGGATGACCACGCGCATGACGGCGTTTTGACCCGCGCGCTGCGCCTCGAGCAGCCGCTCGACCCGACCGCGTTCTGGAGCGGCCTCGAGGGCCTCGTGGCGGATCTCGGCCCAAGCGTGCTCCGGATCAAAGGCCTGATCGCGCTGACCGACGCCCCCGACCAGCCGATCGTGCTTCACGGCGTCCAGCACGTCTTCCATCCGCCGACGCGGCTGTCGGGCTGGCCGGGCGACGATCAAACCTCCCGCCTGGTGGTGATCGCGCACGAGGCGGACCCGGAGCGCCTCGACGACGCCCTCGCCCGCATCGCCGCCGCCGCCGACAATCCCGAGTCCGAACTACAGGGCCTGCTCTCCCGCAGCGCCCGTCGTTCCGAGCCTTGACCCGCCCACGGAGCGCGAGCGAGTTTCTGGGAGCGGGTGCGCCGCAACAGCCCTCTTCGGCGCCGCGGCATAGACGCCGCCCGCGCGACATTTCATAACGGGCGCGTCACAACAGAGGCGCGCCAGAGGCGCCGAGCCCCTTCCCCGGAGGATCTTTCATGGCCATTCGCACCATCGGCGTCATCGGCGCCGGCCAGATGGGCAACGGCATCGCCCATGTTTGCGCCGTCGCGGGCTACGAGGTGCGCCTCAACGACATCGACGCCGACCGGATCGAAGTCGCGCTCGACACCATCGCTCAGAACATGGACCGCCAGCTCCGCAAGGGTCAGATCAGCGAGGCGGAGAAGTCGGAGGCGCTCTCCCGCATCGCCCCGACCACCGATCTCGGCCGTTTGAAGGATGCCGACCTGGTCATCGAAAGCGCCACCGAGAACGAGGAGATCAAGAAGTCGATCTTCCGCAGCGTCTGCGAGGGGCTGGCCGACCACACCATTCTCGCCACCAACACCTCCTCGATCTCGATCACCCGCCTGGCGGCCGTCACGGACCGCCCGGGCCGCTTCATGGGGCTTCATTTCATGAACCCGGTGCCGGTGATGCAGCTCGTCGAGCTGATCCGCGGCATCGCGACCGAGGAAGGCACCTATGCGGAGCTGAAGGAGGTGGTCGATCGGATCGGCAAGACCTCCGCCAGCGCGGAGGATTTCCCGGCCTTCATCGTCAATCGGATCCTGCTGCCGATGATCAACGAGGCGGTCTACACGCTCTACGAAGGCGTCGGCACCGTCGACAGCATCGACACCGCGATGAAGCTCGGCGCCAACCATCCGATGGGCCCGCTGCAGCTCGCCGACTTCATCGGCCTCGACACCTGCCTGGCCATCATGCACGTGCTCCACGACGGTCTGGCCGACACCAAGTACCGCCCCTGCCCGCTGCTGGTGAAATATGTCGAGGCCGGCTGGCTCGGCAAAAAGGCCGGCCGCGGCTTCTACGACTATCGCGACGGAGAGCCCAAACCGACGCGCTGACGGCCGGACCGTTGACGACGGACCGTTGAGGACCGAAGCGCTGACGGCCGACCCGTTGGCGACCGGACCGTCGCGCTCCGCTCACAAATCCGCGAGCGGTCGGGAATAAAAGAAGCCCTATCTTCCTCGTCGTCGTGTGACCCACGAACAGGATGATCCCATGGCTCTCTCGATCTCCCGGCGCGCCCGTCTCGCCCCCTGTGCGGCGCTGCTCGCGTTTCTGCCCGCCCTGCCCGCCGTCGCCGCAGAATCGTCGTATCGCCTTCGCGTCGAGGACAGCGCGCTCCGCTTCACCTACGCCGAGGACGGCGAGCCCCAGAACGGCGGCTTCGACCGCTTCGACGCCACCGGCCGCTTCGACCCGGAAGACCTCTCGAAGGCCCGGCTCACGCTGACGATCTCCACCGAGAGCGTCTCCCTCCCCGACGCTTTCCGGGAGGGGTTCGTCCAGGGCTCGGATTGGTTCGACGTGAAGAGCCACCCGGACGCGGTCTACGATCTCGACGGGCTGATCAAGCTGTCGGGCGATCTCTACGTCGCCGTAGGCACCCTGACGATCAAGGGCGTGGAGAAGCGGATTTCCGCGCCGGTGCGCCTGACTTTCGAGAACGGCCGCGCCCACGCCCGGGGCGACATCACCTTCGATCGGCGGGACTTCAACGTCGGCGGCGGCCCGGCCAGCCTGTTCGTCGAGGTCGGCGAGAAGATCTCGGTCGCCTTCGATCTGACGGCGGAGCCGGTGGCGAACTGACGCGACCCGACCCGGGCCGCGAACCTCAATTCGCGATCAGCGTTCGAAGCAGCGCCTGCGCCTCCGGCGCGTCCCATTCGGCGTGGCCCACCAGCCGCGCCGCCTCCTGGCCGGACGCGTCGATCACCAGCGTCACCGGCAGGCCGAGCAGCCCCAGATCCCGCGCGATCTTGAAGCTCGGATCGCGGTAGAGCGCCAGCCGCGACGCCGCGATCTCCTCGAGGAACGCCGCGGGCTTCTCCGGCCCGCCGCGGTCGAGGCTGACCGCCACGACGCGAAAGCCCTCCTGGTCCGACAGCGCCCCCGCCAGCCGGTCGATCGACGGCATCTCGCGCCGGCAGGGCGCGCACCAGGTCGCCCAGAAGTTCATCAGCACGACCTCGCCCTGAAACGCCGACAGATCGATCTCGGCCCCATCCGGATCGAGCAAGGTCACGGCGGGCAGCGCCTCCGGCGCGTCATGCACCGTCAGCCCCGCCATCTGCCCGACCGCCTGCGCCTGCATCGCGGCCAGCGTCTCGGCCCGCGCCGCGCCGCCCGCCGCAGAGCCCTCGTCGGCCGGGTCGCTGGCGAAGGTCAGCTGTCCCGCGTATAGACCGCCGAGCACCGCCGCGACGGCCGCCGCCGCGAAGAGGATGTTGCGCATCGCGTCGCTCTCCTTCTTTGGACGCGCCGAACCAAGGAGATCCGCCCCATGACCGCAAGTGACGATCGCGAGATCAAAGCGAAGAACAGCGCAGGGGCGACCTCGAACGCGATGTGGGGCGGACGCTTCGCGGCGCAACCGGACGCCATCATGGAGGCGATCAACGCCTCGATCGATTTCGACCAGCGCCTCGCCTCCCAGGACATCGCCGGCAGCAAGGCGCACGCCCGCATGCTCGCGCAACAAGGCGTGATCACGACGGAGGACGCCGACGCCATCTGCGGCGGGCTCGACCGCATCGCCGGCGAGATCGCCCGCGGCGAGTTCCCGTTCTCGAAAGCGCTCGAGGACATTCACATGAACGTCGAGGCCCGCCTCCGCGCGCTGATCGGCGAGCCGGCGGGGCGCCTTCATACCGGACGCAGCCGCAACGACCAGGTCGCCACCGACTTTCGCCTCTGGGTCCGCGAGCGCGTCGACGGGACCATCCGCCAGCTGACCGAGCTGCTGGCGGCCCTCGTCGATCAAGCCGACGGCCCGGACGGCGCGCATCCCGATCTGGTGATGCCGGGCTTCACCCATCTTCAGGTCGCCCAGCCGGTCACCTGGGGCCACCACATGATGGCTTACGTCGAGATGTTCGCCCGCGACCGCGCCCGCTTCGAGGACGCCCGCGCGCGCATGAACGAATGCCCGCTCGGCGCCGCCGCGCTCGCCGGCACCTCCTTTCCGATCGACCGCGACGCCACCGCCGCCGCGCTCGGCTTCGATCGACCGGCCGCGAACTCTCTCGACGCCGTCTCCGACCGCGACTTCGCGCTCGAGTTCCTGAGCGCCGCCACGATCGCCGCCGCCCACCTGTCGCGCCTGGCGGAGGAGCTGGTGATCTGGTCGAGCGCCCAGTTCCGCTTTGCGCGGCTCTCCGACAAGTTCACCACCGGTTCCTCGATCATGCCGCAAAAGCGCAACCCGGACGCCGCCGAGCTGATGCGCGCCAAGATCGGCCGGATCCTCGGCGCACAGACCGCGCTGCTGATGGTGATGAAGGGCCTGCCGCTCGCCTATTCGAAAGACATGCAGGAGGACAAGGAGCCGGTGTTCGACGCCGCGGACGCGCTCGAGCTGGCGCTCGCCGCCGCCGTCGGCATGATCCGCGACCTCCGCCCGAACCCCGAAGCGCTGCGCGACGCGGCCGCGGCCGACTTCTCCACCGCCACCGATCTCGCCGACTGGCTGGTCCGCGCCCTGAAGACGCCGTTCCGCGACGCTCACCACGTGGTCGGCGCCCTGGTGAAACTCGCCGAGGAACGGGAAGTCGACCTCGCCGATCTGTCCCTCGCGGAGCTGCAGTCGGTCGAGCCCCGCATCACCGAGGAAGTGTTCGACGTCCTCACCGTAGAGGCGTCGGTCGCGAGCCGCACCAGCTATGGCGGCGCGGCGCCGTCCCAGGTGCGGGCCCAGATCGCGCGCTGGCGGACCCAGTTGGAGACGGAGAGCCGGACGCGCCCGGGCGGCGCTTGACCGTCCTGTGCTCCGGCGGCGATAGCTCGGAGCGTCGGCCGTCCGCGTCGGCGGGTTGAATTGGGTGGGAGGCTCCGTTGCGCATCACCGTCGCCATCGTCCTGATCGCGCTCGCGGTCGCCGCTTGCGGCCGCAAAGGGCCGCTCCGCCCGCCGCCCCCGCCCCCCGCGCAAGGCGCCGTGGAGGCGCCGGTCGCTCCGGTCTGAGCAGACCCGATCTGAACGGGTCGAACCGGGAGCGCGGTCGGGAGCGGTCGAAACCGGGCGTCGGTCGGATCGCGCCGGACGATGAGAGACGGCCCGGGATCGTGATCCGCTGATCGTGATCCGCTCATCGTGATCATGGTCTAAGACGCCGCTAGGCGCACCCGCCGCACGAAGTCCGCGCGGCCCGGCGCGCTTTGGCCGCCTCGAGCTTCTCCTGGCGCCGCCGTTCGAAATCCCCGCGCTTCGAGGCGACAAAGGAGGGTTTCCGCCGCATCGTCGACGCGGCCGCGTCGCGCGCCGGTGGCGCGGCGGCGCTAGGCGTGGACGTCGCGTCCTCGGCCGGCGGCCGCATCGCCGCAGGCGCCGCTTCGGCCTGCGGACCCGAGGCGACGTCCGGCGCCCGCGTCCGCGCCCCTTCGGCCGAGACCGCAGTCCGTGAGGCGGTCTCCGCCACCCCGGCCTTCGCCAAGGCCCCGCTCATCGTCTCTCCCGGCGGCAGAGCGATCCAATACACCCGCGCCCCGTCCCGATAGTCGAACGCGCTGAGCCCCCCGCCATGCGCCGACAGGATCCCCCGCCGCGCCGCGACCGGCGGCTCCTCCTGAGGCGCCGCGGACTTCGCCGCGCCCTCGCCGAGCAGCCGGCCGGGGCCGACCCGAAGCGAGGCCGCGCCCCCAGGACCCTGACGCAGTTTAAGGCGCACGCCGTCGCTTCCGCCAGCGCGCGCCGCGCAGTCGCCGATCAGAAAAGCGATCGTCGAGACCAGGTCCGCCGCCACGCCGAACACGATCGTATCGCTTTCAACGCTGAGCGAGATCTCGCCGAGATCGCGATCCGACCCTTGGGGCGCCGCGCGGGCCGCGTCCCGCGCCAGCGCCGCAAGAGAGCATGACGCGCCGAGCGTCGCGACCCGCCTCGGGCTCGGGCTGGGGCTGGGGCTGGGGCTTGTGCCGG
>JBCBRF010000088.1:0-15513 GCA_039819865.1 Pseudomonadota bacterium
AGGCGCGCCGATCGGATCACCACGGCGCTCGCATTTTTAACGGCGTTCGGGCTCGGCGCGGCGCTCTCGACGCCCGCGGCGGCGCAAGCTCATCGCGCGGCGTGCGAGGCCGAGCTCGAGCAGTGCGTGCGCGCCTGCGACTGCCAGCCGGGCGATCTGACCTGCTTGATCCGCTGCCCGCAATACTCGCCCTGCTTGAACGAGTTCAACGCCTGCATGAGTTCCGGCGGCCCCCGCGGCGGAAGGCCCGAAGCGCTCGAAGCGCCGGCGCCGCCGCGGGCGAGCACCGCCACCCGCTCCGCCCGGCGCGCCCAGAACCAGGAGCTCCAGGGCAAAATCTACTACCTGGAACGGGCCGCGCCCGAGCCGCCGAACGCGAAGTATTACGGCTATCTGATCGTCGGCGTGAACGTCGCGGCCGACCGCAAGATCGCAGTGATGCGCGGTCTTGGCTGCCGGCTTGCCGTGGTGCCGACCTATGACGACGCCCTCGCGATCGACAATCTGGGGCTGGTCGTGATCCCGAGCCTCCGTGCGGCTTCGGGGACCAGCACCAACCCGTTCGAGATGATCAATAACTACGACGCGGTGCGCGCGGGCCGCTGGCTCGAGGCCGTTGGGCGCGCCGTCGGCGAGGAGTTCGATCCGCGCGAAGCGATCCTATTCGTCGGCTCGAGCACGGCGCAGTCGCAAGCGCTCGACGCCCGCACCATGCAGGCGCCGACGTCGGACACCACCGTGGTCGCGGATGCGAGCGCCCTCAACGCCCGCTATCTCGCGCGCTGGACCGACGAAGTCGTCCGCGGCGTGCGCGAGGGCCGGGTGGACAGCCGGCAGAGCATGCAGGGGCTGATGGAGTATCACTCCTGGCTGAGCGTGCTCGGCTCGCCGCTGGCCGCGGTGATGAAGATCACCCCCGCCCAAGCCGGCGAGCCGCCGCGCGACTGCCTCTGAGCGGCGCGCGGGCCGCGAAACACAAAAGCCGGGATCGAACGCGCCCCGGCTTTTTGCATTTGACGCCTGCGCCGTCTCGCTTGCGCGCTCAGTAGGGCGTTTCGCTATCCGCAGAGGTCGGTGACGAAGCGGCCGGCGCATCGCCTTGAAGCGCCGCGCGCGTCGCGGCGGCGGTCTCTTCGGCGCTCGGCGCCTCGGCCTCTTCCAAACTCGGCGCGGCGGGGTCCTCGACCGCCGGGGCGTCCGTCGGGGGCTCGGCCGCCGCAGGCTCTTGGGTCTGAAGCCCCGCCGGCTCGACAGGCTCGTCCTCGACCGCCGGCGCGGGCTCGGGCGCGCTTCCGAGCGTGTTGTAATCCGTCTCCACGATCACGCGTTCCGGGAGTGTCGAGACCGGCGGCTGCGCTTTCAGCGTCTCCGCACAACTGCGCGACGCGTATTGCCGATCGATCTCGATGTTCCGCTTCTCGAGCGCCTCAATCTCCGTGTAGATCGCCCGCGACGTGTCCGCCAACGCGATGGCGGAGATCGGGTTCCCGATGATCGCGCCAGGCAACCGCGACAGCGACCGTGTCCGGTTCTCGACCCGCTCGTCGCGCAGATCGGCGATCCGTTGAGTGTTGAAGCTCTTCTGGTCTTCGAGGTTCGAGCAGCTCGCCTGGGTGTCGAGCGCGCGTTTCTCCTGCACCGGATTTGCGGCCCGTCCGCCGCAACCGGCCAGAAAAAGCGCTGCGGTCAAACCGGCCGCGGTGCCGAGCGCCGTCCAACTGGTCATCGTTCACCCCTCCGCCGCCGCGCCGCTCCGGGCGCGCTTCGCCTTGACACGGTCACCGAAGCGTCTTTCCCGGATCCGGTCAACGTGACGTAATCTGCGGAGCACGCTCCGGCGTCGACCGTCGCCGCGATGCGCGTCAAAGGCGCGACCGCGGCCAGACCGCGATCGGCAAGGGATGGAAAAATAGGGGAGCCGACCATGGTTCAGACGATCTTTCGCTTCGCCGCAGCCCTGCTGCTGACCGGGGCCCTCGGCGCCTGCGCCAGCAATGTCCGCACGACCGCCTTGGTGCCCGAAGCCACCGCCCAAAGCCTCGCGCCCGAAGACAGCCCGCTCCACCGCAACATCTCGATCGGCCGCGTCGATGGCGGAGCGGAGACCAAGACGCTCGGTCTGACGCAGGTCTCAGCGTCCGAACTCCAAGAAGCGCTGCAAAACGCCATGCTGCTCGCGAGCATGCTCGGCGGGACGGACAGCGCCCTCACCGTCGACGCCACGCTCGAGAAGCTCGAGCAACCGCAACTTGCGGTGAACCTCGAGGTCATCAGCACGATCTTCTACCGGGTCCGCTCGATCCGCACCGGCGCGATCGTCTACCAGGAACGGATCGTGACGCCCCACACGACCCAGTTCACCGAGTCGATCATCCGCTCCGAACGCCAGCGCCTGGCGAACGAGGGCGCGATCAAGGAGAACATCCGGGTCTTTCTCGAGAAGCTGAACGCAGCGGCGAAGGCCGAGCCCTACAAGTTCCTCTGAGAAGCCGACGAGGGGCGACGGGCGGCGGGTCGGAGCCTTCGATCCGCCGCAGCGCGACCGAACTGCGCAAAGAGGATTGCGACCGGGGGGCTTTTTCCAGGGAGGACCGCGCCATGCGTCGCCTGATGATCATGCTTTCGGCGCTCTTCGCGCTCAGCGCCTGCGTTCAGGGCGAGGATTTCGTCCGTGACGCCCCCGCGACGCCGTTCGTCGAAGGGCTCTATCGCTTCTGCGAACTCGACGACCCGCAGGAGTGCGTCCCCACCTACATGTTCCGCGACGGCGAAGAGTATGTCTACGCCACGCGCGACGGCTCCGCCGGCAAAGCCTTCCTGAGCGAGATCGGGCCGGGCCTGTTCCTCGCCTTCCACGAGGCCGCGGAGGATTTCTACGGCTACGGCGCGGTGCGGATCGACGCCGCCGGCGCGTTCAGCGTCCGCCGTTTCGATTGCGGCGCGATGCAAGAGGCGATCGGAACGGACGCCCTCGCCGCCCAAGGCCTCTTCTTCTCCGACCGCGCCTCGCCTCTCCCGCATGTCTCTGGGTCCTGCCGCGTGGAGAGCCGAGAGGCCTACGCCGCATTGGCGGAGCTCGCCCGCTCCCGGCTCGACGACCTGTCCGAGCCCGACGGCAAGTTCCTCATGACGTTGATCCGCGAGGACCGCTTCCCGGACTGATCGCGCCCATCGCGGGCGGCGCGCTTCCCCCGCGGCTCAGACGGATGCGAACAGACGGTCGCGCCAGCTCTCCGCCGGCCGGGGCAGCGCCTCGAACGATCGCGCCGCCTGGGCCCTGACCCGCTCCGAGATCTCGGCCCCGCACTCCAGCACGCGGTCGACATGCCGGCCCGCATCCGCCTGAAACTCGACGCTGCTCGCCATCGCCTCGGGCGGCGCCAGCCCTTCGAAGCGCTCGTCCTTCGGATCGAGCGTCACCAGGATCGCCGGCGCCCGCATCGAACCCGTCCGGCACGAAAGACGCGGCGAGTTCGGACCGTGTCGCCCATTCCGGATCGTAACTCTCCGCAGAGCCCCAGCGCGCCCGATCCGGCGACTTCGACCGCTCAAGCTCAGCGAGGCGCCTCGGATCGACTGCTTCTTCACGCTTCACGATGCGCTCCCCTCGCCAGCTCTCGTTCCTGTAGGATGACTGCGAGAAGGGGGCCGCATCCACAAGCAAGAAATGACGAGGCCGAAACGGGAAGACCGCGTCAGGCGAGCGCGATCACCGGATCCATGCGCTTCAGGATCTCATCGGCCAGGTGGCACTTCACCGTATGGCCGGAGTCCATGGTCTTGACCGGCGGCGCTTCGCGCTCGCAGATCTTGCCGCCCTCGGGCGCGTCCTGCTTGCGCGGGCACCGGGTCTGGAACACGCAGCCCGAGGGCGGGTTCACCGCCGAAGGAATGTCTCCCTCCAGCACGATGCGCTTCTTCTTCACCTTGGTGTCCGCGATCGGCACCGCCGACAACAGCGCTTCGGTGTAAGGATGATAGGGCGGCGCGAAAACCTGATCGGTCGTCCCGCTCTCGACGATATGCCCGAGATACATCACCACGACCCGGTCCGCGATGTAGCGCACGATCGACAGGTCGTGGCTGATGAACAGCATCGTGGTCCGGCTCTCGCGCTGGATATCCATCAAGAGCTCTGTGACCGCCGCCTGGACCGACACGTCGAGCGCGGAGACCGGCTCGTCGGCCACCACCACTTTAGGCCCGCCCGCGAACGCCCGCGCCACGCCGATCCGCTGCTTCTGCCCGCCGGACAGCTGGCGCGGCATCCGATGCTCGAACGCCCGCGGCAGCTTCACCAGATCGAGCAGCTCGAGCATCCGCTCCCGCCGCTCCTCCTGGCTCGACCCGACGCCGAATTTCTCGAGCGTCCGGATGATCTGGCTGCCGACGGTGTGGCTGGGGTTCAGCGTGTCGAACGGGTTCTGGAACACCATCTGGACGGAGCCGACGGTCTTCGGGTCCCGCTTCTGCACCTCCAGCTCGCCGATCTCCAGGTTGCCGAGCGTCACCTCGCCCTCGGTCGAGGTCTCAAGGCCCAGCAGCACCTTGGCGAGCGTCGACTTTCCACAACCCGACTCGCCCACGATCGCGACCGTCTCGGCCTCGCGCGCCTCGAGATTGATCGACTCATTCGCCTTCACGGTCCGGGTCTCGCCGCCGCCGAACATCTTGTTGGCCGAGACTTCGTAGTACTTTTTCAACCCGTCGATCTTCAGCACCACGTCGCCGACATCGACCTTTTCGCCGCCCGTCTGGTGTTCCGGCTCCGCGGTCCAGTCGATCTCGCCGATGCGCAGGCACCGCGACCAATGGTCGGGCGTGTCGCCCGCAGGCTGCATCTTGAAGTCGGCCTTATTGCAGACCCCATCGACGAAATGATCGCAGCGCGGCCCGAAATTGCACCCCGTCGGGCGCTGATGCGGCAGCGGCAACTGGCCCGGAATGGCGATCAACGGCCGGGCGTTCTTGTCGGCGCCCGGCAACGGGATCGAGCGGAACAACCCCTGCGTGTAGGGGTGGCGCATGTTGTCGAAGACGGTCTTGATCTCGCCGGTCTCGACCGCCTCGCCCGAATACATCACTGTAATGCGGTCGCAGGTCTCCAGCACCAGCCCGAGATTGTGGCTGATGAACAGCATCGAGGCCCCGAACTCTTTGCCGAGATCCTTCACCAGATCGACGATCCCGGCCTCGACCGTCACGTCGAGCGCGGTCGTCGGCTCGTCCATCAGGAGCAGCTCCGGCTTGGAGAGCAGCGCCATCGCGATCACGATCCGCTGCTGCTGACCGCCCGAGATCTGGTGCGGATAGGAGCCCATGACCCGCGCCGGATCGGGCAGGCGCACCGCATCGAGCAGCTGGAGCGCTCGCTTCTCCGCATCCGCCTCGGAGATCCCCTCGTGGATGATCGGCACTTCGGTGAGCTGCTTGCCGATCTTCATGCCCGGGTTCAGGCTGGCCATCGGCTCCTGATAAACCATCGAGATCGCCGACCCGCGGAGCGACCGCAGCTCCGCCTCGGTCATCAGGCAGAGATCGCGGCCATGGAACTTGATCGAGCCGCCGACGATCCGACCGTTCTTGCCGAGATCCTGCATGATGCCGAGCGCCACGGTGGACTTGCCGCACCCGGACTCGCCCACCAGCCCCATCGCCTCGCCGGGCATCACCTTGCAGGAGAAGTCCATCACCGCCGGGATCTCGCCGGCGCGGGTGAAGAACGAGATGTAGAGATTGTCGATCTCGAGGAGCGGCGCCTCCGTCGCGGCCGCGGCCCCGGCTTCCTCCGGCTTCTCGTCCAGCATCGCGGTCTCCTCGAGCAAGCATTGGGCGGGCCGCCGCGCGGCCCGGCGGCGCGCGTCAGTCCTTGAGCGACTGCTCTCTGAGCGCGTCGGCGAGCAGGTTCAGGCCGAGCACGAACGACATCAGCGCGATCGCAGGCGGCAGCGCCGGATGCGCGTAGAGCCGCAGCAGCTGGCTCGCCTCCTTGATCGACGTGCCCCAATCCGGGCTCTCCGGGATCAGCCCGAGGCCGAAATAGCCGAGCGTGCCGAGCAGGATCGTGGTGTAGCCGATCCGGAGGCAGGCATCGACGATCAGCGGCCCACGCGCGTTCGGCAGGATTTCCCAGAGCATGATGTACCAGGGCCCCTCGCCCCGCGTCTGAGCCGCCGCCACGTAATCCCGGGTTGAGATGTCGAGCGTCAGGCCCCGCACGATCCGGAACACGCCGGGGCTCGAGGCGAACACGACCGCGACGAAAATATTGAGCTCGTTGGGCTCCAGGCTCAGCAAGCCGAACGGATCCGCATTGAACACGAGCGACGAATAGATCCACCCGCCGAGGATCGCGACCACGCCGAGTTGGATCGCCAGAAGCTGCGGCCGCTCTTTGAAGCGCGTGTAGAACAGCGTCGCGAAAAAGATGATCGGGAACAGGAAGAACACGCCGGACATCACCTGCGGCACCGCGGTCTCGCGAATGCCCGGCGTGACCAGCAGGTAGAACAGCAGGATCACCGGGAAGGCGAGCACGAGGTTCGCGAGAAACGACAGCACCGTGTCCGTGCGGCCGCCGAAATAGCCGGCGGGCAGGCCGAGGGTGACGCCGACCATGAAGGCGAACAGCGTCGCCGCCGGCGCGATCACCATCACGATCTGGCTGCCATAGACCATCCGGCTGAACACGTCCCGCGCCAGCTTATCGGTGCCGAGCAGAAACATCTCGCCCTCGGGCCCGATCGTGCCCGGGACCTTGTTCTTGCCGACCGACGCGAACACCTCGAGCGGCCCGTGCGGCGCGACGAGATCCGCCATCAGCGCCGTGAACAGCCAGAACGCGCAGATGAACACGCCGACGAGCCCCGGCCCGGTCTCGAACAACCGGCCGTAAAGGCTCAACCGCCGCTGGAAGGCGAAGCTGACCACGAACAGCAGAGCGACCGCGATCCATACCGGCGTGAACGCCGCGAGGACGCCAAAAACGATTTCAGAGGTCCCGAGAGGGGGCATCAAGCGGCTCCTAGCTCACACGGATGCGCGGGTTGAGATAGGCGTAGCCGATGTCGGAGATCAGCTGGGTGCTGAGCACGATCAGCACCGAAATCAGCGAGCAGGACAGCAGCAGATCGATGTCGTTGTTGCCCGCCGCCTCGACCAGCAGCCAGCCGAAGCCCTGATACCGGAACATGACCTCGACGATGACCACCCCGGTCAGCAGCCAAGGGAACTGCAGCATGATCACCGTGAAGGGGGCGATCAGCGCGTTCCTGAGCGCGTGTTTCAGCACCACCGAGCGGAAACTCATGCCCTTGAGCCGCGCCGTTCGGATGTACTGCGCGGTCATCACCTCGGCCATCGAGGCCCGGGTCATCCGCGCGATATAGCCCATGCCGTAGACCGCCATGGTCATCACCGGCAGCGTGAAGTTCGAGAAGTTCACCCCGATGTTCGGATTGGTCGCGCTGGCCGCCGATCCGTTCAGCCATCCCAGATAGGACGCGAAGAACACGGTGAAGAGCACGCCGGAGATGTATTCGGGCGTCGAGGTCGAGGTGATCGACACCACCGAGAGACTTCGGTCGGTCGCGGAGCCCTCTCGCATCCCCGCCAGCACGCCGATCACCAGCGCCGTGGGCACCATCACCACCATCACCCAGAACATCAGCACGCCGGTGTTCGCCAGCGCCGGCCATAGCCGCTCCGACACCGGCTTTCGAAACTTGGTGGAGCAGCCGAAATCGCCCTGGAAAACGCCCGAATAGGTCGGCTCGATCGGATCGTTGCAGAACGAGAAGCGCTGGGACGCCTCGCCGGTCGCGGGATCGATGTTCGGCACTTTCGGCGCGACCCCGAGCCAACGCCCGTATTGCACGAAGAAATTGTCGCGATAGCCGTTCTTCACCAGCCAGCTCTCGATCATCTGATCGGTCGCCCGCATATTGGTCTGGCTGATCGAGAGCTTGCGCAGGTTCGGCTCAAGCGTAACCAAGAAAAACACGATGAAGGTTAAGCACAGCATCGTCAGGAGCATGACGCCCATGCGCCTCGCGATGAACATAGCCATGTTAACTCTCCGATACCGCGTTCCCGGCCAGATCTAGACTGAGCATTGACAGACGCCTGTCCAGATAAAAAGGCGGCGAGGGCGGAACCCGCCCTCGCCTGTGTTCGAATTAAGCCTCGAGATAGGTCTCGTTGAAGTACATCTCGAAGAACGGGTGCATCCCGTAGTTCTTCACCCGGTCGGAGCGGTGGTTGTAGAGCGAGCGCCAGTACGGCTGGATGATCACGCCGCTGTCCTGCAGCTCTTTCTCGACCTTTTCCATCAGGGCCCGGCGCTGCTCGGCGTCGGCGACCTTCAGGGCTTCCTCCAGCGCCGCGTCGAACTCAGGGTTGCTGAGCGCGCTCTCGTTCCACGCCTCGCCGGAGCGATAGGCCAGCGCCAGAACCTGCACGCCGAGCGGGCGCATGTTCCAGTTTGTGATGGAGTACGGGTACTTCGTCCAGTCGTTCCAGAAGGTCGACCCCGGCAGCACAGTGCGCTTCACCTTAAAGCCCGCCTCGCGAAGCTGGGCGGCCACGGTGTCCGCGGTGTTCCGGCGGTAATCGTCGTCGATGGAGATGAGCTCGTGCTCGAAATCCATTTGGCCGGCTTCTTCCATCAGAGCCTTCGCGGCCTCGATATCGCGCGAGATCGGCGGCAGCTTGAAGTACTCGGGATGGATCGGGCAGACATGGTGGTTCTCAGCCGCGGTGCCGAGACCGGCGTAGCCGAGCTGAAGCACCACCTCGTTGTCGACGGCGAGCTGCAGCGCCCGGCGCACGCGGACATCATCGTACGGCTTGTTGGTGATGTTCGTGCGGAGGCAGACCGTCGACGCGGTGACCACCTCGGCCTTCGTCAGGCCGAGACCATCGAGAATCTCCACGAAATCGCCGGTGGTCTGGTAGTTGACGTCGACCTCGCCGGATTCGAACGCGGCCACTTCCGCCTGCGGATCCGTGCCGTAGTCGGTCCAGACCACGCCGTCGAGGAACACGTCCCCGCCCCACCAGGAGCCATCCGGACGCTTCTTGACCTCGGCGCGGCTGCCGACCTCGAGCGACACCAGCTCGAACGGGCCGGTGCCGATCGGGTTCTCGGAGAGCGTGCCGCCCTGAGCGTCGAACTCGCGGTGCACGATCAACGCCGGATAGTCGACCATGCCCGGGATGATGGTGATGTCCGGCTTCGGCAGCGTCAGTTTGACGGTGTAGTCGTCGACTTTGACGATCGCGCCGTCGATCGCCTTGTTGGTGTCGGCGTCGACCAGCGTCGCCATCCGGCCGGCCATCGAGTTGCCCTCGACGTCCTTCTCGCACCAGCGCGAGATGTTGTAGACGACGTCGTCCGCGTTGAAGTCGTCGCCGTTCGACCACTTCACGCCCTGGCGCACATAGAGCGTGTACTCGGTCGCCGCGTCATTGACTTCCCAGCGCTCGAGCAGCGACGGCACGAAGGTGGACTCGCGCGTATAGCGGACCAGCGTCTCGCAGAACTGCCGCGCGACGTTGCCCATCTCGGACCAGTCGAAGGTCCGCGGATCGTCGACCTTCCGCACATTCATGGAGACGTTCAGCACGCCGCCCTTGACGCCCTGCGCTTTGGCGGGCGTCGGGTCGACGAGGCCGAGCATGCCGTACGCCGTCGCCGTCGTCGCGCCGAACACGGTCGCGAGGCCGAGAAACTCGCGCCGGTCCATCCGGCCCTCGCGCGCGGCCTTGGCCCAGTCCTGTACGAACGGGCGCATTACGCGGCCATCCCGATCCTTAGGCGTGTCAGTCATCGTCTTCTCCCTCAATCGTCATCAAACGAGCGGCGAGCGCATCCCCGCTGCACTGCGTAAGCGCGCCCAAGCCGTCGCGCGCGGACGCTATGCGTCTCGCGCGACCGCCCATGCCGTTTGCGCCGTGATTGGGGACGCTCCGCAGCCATACGGTCAACCGCCATTTTCGAGAGCGACGTCCTGTAAACGACATTTTTTTGGGCGAATCGGACGCTTTGCAGTGTTGACTTTCATCATGCCGGCGCATTCGCCGCAGAAGCCGCGACGCTCCGCCACAGGTCGCGTCGCGGCCTCGCGGATGCGAATAACCGAGCGATCCCGCCGCCGACCTCCGCGGCGGCGTCCTTTTTCGTCGTCATAAAAGCCGGATCGGTCAGAGCGGCCGGGGCAGCGCGTCGTGCTCGACCAGAACGTCCTGGGTCTCGGAACAGACCTCGAGCAGCTTCACCCGGTGCCCCCAAAGATTGGCGAGGCATTGCAGCGTTCGCTCGCACTCCGCCTTGTCGAGCAGCCGCTCCTCCCGGACGGTATGGCAGAGCACCAAGCGGCGGTTGCTGGACAGGTTCGCCTCGATGATCTCGATGCTCGGATCGAGCGCCGCCGCGTCATACTGACCGGCCAGTCGGCGCCGCACATTGCGATAGCCCGCATCGTCGTGGATCGCCGAGACCTCCATCTCGCTGTCCTCCGCATCGTCGTCGAGCGCGAACAGCCGGAAGTCCCGGATGACCTTCGGGCTGAGATACTGGTGGATGAAGCTCTCGTCGCGGAAATCCGCCCACGCCGCTTTCAGCGCGCCGAGCGCATCGCCGCAGCCCGCCAGATCGGGGAACCAGTCCTTATCCTCCTGGGTCGGGTGCTCCGCCATCCGCTTGATGTCGTTCATCATCGCGAACCCGAGCGCATAGGGGTTGAGGCCGCCGAAACGCCGATCCTTGAAGGTGGGCTGGAACACGACCGACGAGTGGCTATGGAGGAACTCCAGCATCTCCCCCTCGCCGATCCGGCCCCGGTCGTAGAGCGTGTTCATGATCTCGTAATGGACGAAGGTGGCGCAGCCTTCGTTCATCACCTTGGTCTGGCGCTGCGGATGCAGATATTGCGACAGACTGCGGACGATCCGGACCAGTTCCCGCTGCCAATCCGCAAGCTTCGGGGCGTGCTTCTCGACGAAATAGAGGAGGTTCTCCTCGGGCAGACCCAGATCGTTCGGCTCCCGCGCGCTCCGACCGCGATCGGCGTCATTGGTCGCCTTCGGCACGGTCCGCCAAAGATCGTCGTAATTCTGCTCCTCGTATTCGAGGCGCGCGAGCTGCTTGGCGCGCGCATCCTCCCGCCCGCCGCGCTTCCGGGGCCCGACATAGCGGTTGACGCCATGCGACATCAGCGCGTGGCTCCAGTCGAGGATCTGCTCGACCGCGTCGATCCCGTAGCGCTCTTCGCACTTCGCGACATACGCCTTAGCGAAGTCGAGATAGTCCAAAATCGCGTCAGCCCTGGTCCACTGCTGGAACAGATAGTTGTTCTTGAAGAAGTGGTTATGCCCCATCGCCGCATGCGCCAGCACCAGCGTCTGCATCGTCATGGAGTTTTCTTCCATGATGTAGTTGATGCAGGGATTGGAGTTGATCACCAGCTCATAGGCGAGGGCCCGCGCGCCACGGCGATACGCCGTCTCTTCATGGGCGAAGCGCTTGCCGAACGACCAGTGGCGATAGAGCAGCGGCATGCCGATCGAGGAATAGGCGTCGAGCATCTGCTCGGACGTGATCACCTCGATCTGGTTCGGATAGATGTCGAGGCCCATCTCGCCGACCCCGATCTCCTCGATCGCGTCGTAGACCTTCTGAACCTGGTCGAACGACCATTCCGAGCCCTGATAGAGCAGCGTCGAACTCGCGCCGGACGCCGCTCCCTTAGCCGCGCTTTTGCGCTTAGCGGGACGCTTGCGCTTCGGCTTGGCGTCGGTCTGGTTCGTGGCGGCCATGGCTCGTCACCTTTGGAAGCGTAGGGTTTCAGGCGTCGGCGCGGTCGGTGCGGTCGGTGCGGGCCCGCTCAAGCTTTTTCGGCCCGATCGCGGGCGAACAGATCGTGGAACACTGGGAAGATCTCCCCCGGCGAGGACACCCGCCGCATCGCGAAATGCTCGTGCAGCGCATCGACGTCGCGATAGCCGGACCAGAGCTGGCTGGCGAACCGCGACCGCGCGAACTCCCGCTCCACCACCTCGATATAGGCGAAGTACTGGCAGAGCGGCAGCAGATCGTCGTTCAGCAGCTCCATACAGCGCGCCATGTCGTCCGAGAAATTGTGCCCGTCCGACGCCTGCGCCGCATAGATGTTCCACTCATCGACCGGATAGCGATCGGCGATCACCCGCTGCATCTCCTCGAGCGCGGTCGAGACCACGGTGCCGCCGGTCTGCACGCCCCGAAAGAACGTGTCCTCGTCGACCTCCGCCGCGACGCTGGTGTGCCGGATGAACACCAGATCGACGTCTTGATAGTGCCGCGACAGAAACACGTAGAGCAGCATGAAGAACCGCTTGGCGAGGTCCTTCAACCCCTCGGTCATCGACGCGGAGGCGTCCATCAGGCAGAACATCACCGCCTGCGTCGTCGGCTGCGGCCGCTGCTCGAACCGCCGATACCGCAGATCGAGCGGATCGATATAGGAGATCAAGCGACGGCGCCGGTTCAGCGCCTCGAGCTCCTCCCGAATTCGGGCCGCCCGCGCGGTCTCGCCGGCCGCCTCGGCCTCCGCCAGATCCGCCTCCATCTTGGCGATGTCCGCGGTTTTCGGCCGCCGAAGCGCGATCCGACGCGCCAGCGAGTTCCGCATGGTCCGCGTATAGGCGAGCTTCGCCGGCGGCCCGTCGCTCGTGAAGCCCGCCCGCACCGGCGCCGGCGACTTCAGGCTCGCGAGCTTCCGCTTCACCAGGTTCGGCAGCGCGAGATCCTCGAAGAACACCTCGAGGAACTCTTCCTTGGTGAGCGTGAAGACGAAATCGTCCTGCCCGTCCCCGTCCGGCGAGCCCTCGGCGCCGCCGCCGCCGCCGCCGCCCTTTGGCGGCTTCGAGATCACGTCGCCGACCTGATATTCCTCGTTGCCGGGCAGGACGAATTGCCGGCGCCCCTGTTCGTTGCCGAGGCTGAAGGACGGTTCGCGAACGCTTTTAGAGCGGATCTTGATCTTCTCCTCGCCCTCGACGTCCGACACCTTCCGCTTGCGCAGCGCATCCTGCACCGCGTCGCGGATGTCCGCCTTGGCCCGACGAATGAACCTCTGGCGGTTGCCGAGGCTCTTCGATTTCGGGTTCTTGCGTCGATCGATGATGTGCATGGAGACCCTTCGTCCGGCAGACGCCTTCGACGATATTCGTCACGCCTTCTTAAACGGAAGTGACCCCGAAGGTCCGGCGCGGCAAGACCAAACCTCAGAATGAGCTAGACCCGCGCCATCGTCCAGCGACGCGGCGCAGCTCTTCCCACTTTTTTGAATGATCGTCGTCTTAGCCGCGACGACGGGCAGTGCTCCGCGCCGGACAGGCTCAAGCCGATGTGAAGGCCTCGCCCACCGGCGCACCGCCTCAGCGATCTGCGCTCCGGCCCTCGAGCCGAAGCGCCCTTCAGAGATGTCGCCGAACCGCGATCACCCCGCCTTCTTCACCCGCATGTACCACTCGACCAGGCGGCGGACCTGACGCGTAGTGTAGCCGCGGCTGAACATGCGCTCGACGAACTCCGCATGCTTTTTCTCCATCTCGCCGTCTTTCTTGGCTTCGAAGGAGATCACCGGCAGCAGGTCCTCGACCTGGGAGAACATCCGCCGCTCGATCACGTCGCGGATCTTCTCGTAGGAGGTCCATTGCGGGTTCCGGCCCTCGTTCCGCGCCCGCGCCCGGAGGCAGAACTTCACCACCTCGTAGCGGAAGTCCTTCGGGTTCGCGATGCCGGCGGGCTTCTCGATCTTGGTCAGCTCTTCGTTCAGGATCTCGCGGTCCATAAGCTGGCCGGTGTCCGGATCCTTGAAGTCCTGATCCTCGATCCAGGCGTCGGCGTAGGCCACATAGCGATCGAACAGGTTCTGCCCGAAATCGTGGTAGCTTTCGAGATAGGCTTTCTGGATCTCGTTGCCGATGAACTCGGCGTAGCGCGGGCCGAGATCCTCCTTGATGAACTCGATATACTTGGTTTCGGTCTCCGCCGGCAGCTGCTCGCGGCGGATCGCCTGCTCCAGCACATACATCAGATGCACCGGATCGGCGGCGACCTCCTGATTGTCGAAGTTGAAGGTCTCCGAGAGGATCTTGTAGGCGAAGCGGGTGGACATGCCGTCCATCCCCTCGTCGACCCCCGCCTGATCCCGATACTCCTGCACCGTCTTCGCCGTCGGATCGGTCTCCTTCAGGCTCTCGCCGTCATAGACCCGCATCTTCGAGAAGTGGTTGGAGTTCTCGTGCTCCTTCAGCCGCGTGAGCACGGAGAACCGCGCCAGCATCTCGAGCGTGCCGGGCGCCCGAGACGCCTCCGCCAGCTCCGAGCCCGCCAGCAGCTTCTCGTAGATCTTCTTCTCCTCGTTGACCCGCAGGCAGTAGGGCACCTTGATCACGCAGATCCGGTCGAGGAACGCCTCGTTGTTCTTGTTGTTGCGGAAAGTCTGCCACTCGCTCTCGTTCGAGTGCGCCAGGATGACCCCCTGATACGGCAGCGCGCCGACATTCTCCGTGCCGACATAGGTGCCGTCCTGCGTCGCCGTCAGCAGCGGGTGCAGCATCTTGATCGGCGCTTTGAACATCTCGACGAACTCGAGCAGCCCCTGCGTCGTCGCGTTCAGCCCGCCCGAGTAGGAATATGCGTCGGCGTCGTTCTGGCCGAAATACTCGAGCTTCCGGATGTCGATCTTGCCGACCAGGGCCGAGACGTCCTGGTTGTTCTCATCCCCGGGCTCCGTCTTCGCGATGCCTATCTGTCGCAGCTTCGACGGCCGGATCTCCACGACGCGGAACTGGCTGATATCGCCGGCGAACTCGTCGAGCCGCTTCACCGCCCACGGGCTGATATGGCCGGTGAGCGTCCGCTTCGGCACGCCGTAGGTCCGCTCCAGCGTGTCGCCGAGCGTCGCCGGATCGAACAGGCCGAGCGGGCTTTCGAAAATCGGCGACAGCTCGAGATCCGCATCGCCGTTCTGCCCTGGCGCAGCCAGGACGTAGATCGGATGAACCTCCATCAGCGATTTCAGCTTCTCCGAGAGCGACGACTTGCCACCGCCGACCGGACCGAGCAGATAGAGAATTTGTTTACGTTCTTCGAGACCCTGCGCCGCGTGCCGGAAGAACCCGACGATCCGCTCGATCGTCTCCTCGAGCCCGTAGAAGTCCGCAAACGCCGGATACCGCTTGATCGTGCGGTTCATGAAAATCCGTCCGAGGCGCGTGTCCTCCGACGTGTCGATCAATTCCGGCTCCCCGATCGCCGCCAGCATCCGCTGCGCGGCGCCGGCGAACATCATCGGGTCGGTCTTGCAGCCATCCAGATACTCTTGAATCGTCAAAACTTTCTGGGTTCGACTCTTATAAACGTCCGAGTAGAGATCGAAGATGTTGGCTTCGGAACTGCTCATGTTCGCCGCCTCCGCGATATTACGGCCGCCGTTCGCCGCCGCATTTCTAGCGTATGCGCGC
>JBCBRF010000089.1:0-15196 GCA_039819865.1 Pseudomonadota bacterium
ACGCGCGGGCCGCGACGTGGCGCTTTACGCCCGTCGCGAAGACGTTGCGCGCGACATCAACGAGAACCGACGCAACACGGTCTACTTGCCCGACGCGCCGTTGCCGCACGCCATCCGGGCCGTCACGGACATGGCCGAGGCCGTGCGCGACGCCGATGCGGCGCTCCTCGTCATTCCCTCGAGCGGCGTTCGCGAAACGGCCCGCGCCCTCTCGGGCGCGCTCTCGACGACGGTCCCGCTGGTGATTTGCGCGAAGGGCGTCGAGCCCGCCACCGGGCTCTTGATGCGGGACATCGTCGCCGAAGAGATGCCGGGCCAGCCCACCGCCGTCCTCTCGGGGCCGACCTTTGCGGATGAAGTGGCGCTCGACCTGCCCACCGCGGTCACGATCGCCTCGGACGTCGACATTCTCGCCGGCGACGATGTCGAGCGATCGGTCGCTGCGCGCCTCGCGCTGTCGCTCAGCAGCGGCGGCTTGCGCGCCTATGTCTCGGACGACCCGATCGGCGTCGAGATGGGCGGCGCGATGAAGAACGTGATCGCCATCGCCTGCGGCGTCGCCAAGGGCGCGGGCTTTCGCTCCAACATGCGCGCCGCGCTGATTACGCGCGGGCTCGCGGAGATGACGCTTCTGGCCACCGCGCTCGGCGGCCGGGCCGACACCATCGCGGGCCTCTCCGGCCTCGGCGATCTCAGCCTCACCTGTTCCAGCGAGCAATCCCGAAACCTCCGCTTCGGCATCCAGCTCGGCGAAGGCGCCAAACGGGAGGAGACCTTCGGCGGCGCGCCGGTGGTGGTCGAGGGCGTCCGGAACGCGGTGTCCGTCACCGATCTGGCGCGCTCGAAGGGCCTGAACCTGCCGATCTGCGAGGCCGTCCGCGCTATGGTCCATGACGGCGCCGACATCGTCACAACGCTCGGCGATCTCTGGACCCGCCCGCTGGAGGCCGAACCGCTGGGCCTGGATCTGCTGCTGCGCCACCCCGCGCCCGCCCAGACCCGGGAGAAGATCGAGGAGTTGATCGGATGATCGCGGCCCAACCGAACCGCCAGGCCTCCCGCATGCCGGAGCCCGACCTGATCCTGGCCACCGACCTCGACGGCACGTTCCTCGGCGGCTCGGAGCGGGACCGCGCAGACCTCTACGGCTGGATCGAAGAGCATCGCGCCCAGATCGGGCTGATCTTCGTCACGGGTCGCGACTTGCCCTTCATCGAAGGCCTCTGCGCCGACGGCTTCGTGCCCTGGCCCGACCATGTCGTGGGCGATGTCGGCACCACCATCGCCAGCGTCGACCGCGCAAAACGCGCGATCCGGCCCAATCCCGCGCTCGAGCACGACATCCGAGCGCTGTGGGGCGAACGCTTCGCAGAGATCAAAGAGCGCCTGGAGACCGCGCCCGGCCTCAGCCCGCAAACGGGCCCGTTCCGGTATCGCATGAGCTACCATTACGATCCCCGGGACTTCGATCCGGAGATCGTGTCGGTGGTCGAGGGCGCGGGCTTCGACTGTTTGATCTCTGACGACCGTTTCCTCGACGTGCTGCCGAAGGGCGTCAGCAAGGGGCCGTCGCTCCTCCGCCTGCTCGACGCGATCGAGGCCGACCACGACCGCGTCCTGGTCGCGGGCGACACGATGAACGATCTATCGCTGTTCGAAACCGGGCTCTTGGGCGTCGCGGTCGGCAACAGTGAACCGCCGCTCGTCGAGCGCGTCCAAGGCCGGTTGAACGTGCATCACGCCTCGGGCCACGGCGCCGCCGGCATTCGCGAAGCGATCGACCGTTTCGGCTTTTTCGACCCCGAGCGCCTGCGCCTGGCCCGAATGATGGAAGGGAGCGACGAGGAATGATCGAGCCGCACTGCAAACGCGCTGATCTGGTCATCGTCTATCACCGCCAGCCCTATGAGGAGACGGTCGAGAACGGCCGCGTCGTCCGTCGCGAAAACAAGAGCCCGAACGGCATCGTGCCGACGCTGAAGAGCTTCTTCGGCCGCGTCGATCAGGGCTCGTGGGTCGCCTGGAAGGAAGCGGAGGATCCGATCGAGCCTGACTTCGAGCGCGTGGTCGAGATCTCGGACGCCTATGGCGACTACCGCGTCTCGCGCCTGCCATTGTCGAAGGAGCAAGTCCGCAGCTTCTACCACGTCACCTCGAAGGAAGCGCTCTGGCCCGTACTGCACGCCTTTCGCGAGCGGTACAATTACGATCCCGTCGACTGGCCGACCTTTCGCGAAGTGAACCACGCCTTCGCCGAAGCCGCCGCCGCGGAGGCGAACGACGACGCGATCATCTGGGTCCATGATTACAATCTGTGGCTGGTCCCCGAATATCTTCGGCGCCTGAAGCCGAACGCCCGGATCGGCTTCTTCCACCACACGCCGTTCCCGAGCCCGGATCTGTTCAACATGTTCCCGTGGCGAACCGAAATCGCGGGGTCTTTGCTAAAATGCGATGTCGTGGGTTTTCACATCCCGCGCTACGCGCAAAACTTCTCGGCCGTCTGCGAGAGCTTGTTCGACGTCGAGAAAATCGAACACCAGCCGACCGACGCAGACCTGTCGCCGACGGGCATGGCGCTTTCCGAACTGAAGACGCCCACCGCGGTGACCTACGAGGACCGCCGCGTGCGCCTGAGCGTCTGCCCGGTGGGCGTCGACACGCCCTTCATCGAAAGCCGCGCGCAGTCGACCGAGACCGCCGAGCTGGAGAAGCGGATCGACAAGGAGCTCGACGGCGAACGCTTGCTGCTGTCGGTCTCCCGCACCGACTATACCAAGGGCGGCGTGGAGCTGCTGCAGACCTATGAGCGCCTTCTCGAGCGTCGCAAGGACCTGCACGGCAAGGTCCGCCTGATGTTGGTCTCGGTCGCCGCGAACCGCGGCATGCGCGTGTACGAGGAAGTGCAGATCGCGACCGAGGGTCTGGCGGGTCGGATCAACGCGCGCTTCTCGAAGTTCGACTGGCACCCTGTGCATCTGATGTCGAACCCGGTCCCCTTCGCGGAGCTAACCGCGTTCTACCGCCGCGCGGACGTCTGCTGGATCACCCCGCTGACCGACGGTTTGAACCTGGTCGCCAAAGAGTTCGCGGCCTCCCGCACCGACGGCGACGGCGTTCTGGTGCTTTCCGAATTCGCGGGCGTCGCGGTCGAGCTGCCGCAGGCGGTGCTCTGCAACCCGTTCTCCGCCCGCTCGATGGACCACGCCATCGATATGGCCCTCGACATGCCGGAGGAGGATCGCCGCCGCCGCATGACGGAGATGCGCGACGTCGTGCAACGCCGCGACATCGCCTACTGGGCCGAAGCGCTCCAGAGCGCGTTCTCGGACGCCTGATCTCGCGCTCGGCCCGACGCCCCTGCGCGCGCTCGCGAGCGCAGCCCCCGGCGCCGGGAGCGAGATCCAGTTGACGGACGCCATCGCCCGCACGACCAAGGCGGTCGGTCTCGGAGGCCTCCAGTTCTGGGGCGAGCGCGTCGACGGCGGGTCGAAGGCTGGCATGGTCGCCACGACCCTGCGCGTGGCCTCGAGCGATGCGACGCTCGCGCAAACGCTCGCGAACGCGCTGGGCGCGGATCGTCTCCTCGCGGCGGAGCAAGCCCCCGCCCGCCGGTTAGTACGCCGCGAAAAACGCGTCGTAGCCGCTGAGCGACACCCCCGTGCCCTGCAGAGCCCCGCCGAAGCTGTGCTGCACATGAGGCATCAAATGGCCGAAGCTCGACACATCGAGCGCCGCCGGGCCGTCGCCGCAATTGAACACGCACAAGCTCCGATGCTCCTCGCCGTCGACGCTGACGGCGCGCGTGAAAGCGAGCAGCGGTTCCGGCGCGTCATGGAAGGCGATCGAACCCTTCGAAAGCTCCGGGCGCGTCTTGCGCCAGGCGAGGAAGGCCCGCACGCGATTGAGCGGCGAAACCGGGTCCTGTTCCTGCACCGACGTGGCCCGTTCCGCATGCTCTGGCGCGACCGGCAGCCAGGGGGGCGCATCGGAGAAACCGCCATGCGCCGCGCGGTCCGACCACGGCATCGGCGTTCGGCAGCCGTCCCGCCCGCGGAACTCCGGCCAGAACCGGATGCCGTAGGGATCCTGCAGCATCTCGTAGGGCACATAGGCCTCGGCCAGCGCCAGTTCCTCGCCCTGATAGATGCAGGGCGAGCCTCGTAGGCTGGTCAGCAACGCGATCAGGAACGGCCCCGCCTTCTCGCTCTCGACGCTCAAGCCCCAGCGGCTGAGCACCCGCTCCACATCATGGTTCGAGAACGCCCAGGACGGCCAACAATCGCCGCCCCGCGCCTCCATCCGTTCGACCAGACGGCGGACCCGCTTGGCTGAGAAGTCGCGGGTCAAGAAGTCGAAGCTGTAGGCCGCATGCAGCCGCTTGGCGCCTTCCGTGTAGTCCGCGACCGTGGCGTACATATCCGTCACCGCCCCGATTTCGCCAACCGTCGTCGTCGCCGGATACTGATCCATCAACTCCCGCAGCCGCTCGAGAAACGCGAGGTTCTCCGGCCGCGTGATGTTGTGGATCGGGTTCTGCATCCCGAACGGGTTCTGCTCCGGCACCGTGTTGACCACCAGCTCCGGCGGACAAGGCGGATTGTCCCTCAGATCGGCGTCATGAAAGTACATGTTCACGGTGTCGAACCGGAACCCGTCGACGCCCCGCTCCAGCCAAAACCGCACCACGTCGAGCGCGGCCTCCTGAACGATCGGGTTGTGGAAATTGAGATCCGGCTGGCTCGGCAAGAAGTTATGGAGATAGTACTGCCGCCGCCGACTATCCCACTCCCAGGCCGGCCCGCCGAAGAGCGACAGCCAGTTGTTGGGCGGCGTGCCATCCGGTTTCGGATCAGCCCAGACATACCAGTCCGACTTCGCATTCCGCCGATCGACGCGGCTCTCCTGGAACCAGGGGTGCCTGTCCGAGGTATGGGACAGCACCAGATCGAGGAGCACCCGCAGCCCCCGCTCATGAGCCGCGTTCAATAGGGCGTCGAAGTCCTCGATGGTCCCGAAGATCGGATCGACGTTCTTGTAGTCCGCGACGTCATAGCCGAAGTCGAGCATCGGCGAGACGAAAAACGGTGAGATCCAGATCGCGTCGACCCCGAGCCGCGCCACATAGTCGAGCCGCGCAGTGATCCCCGCAAGATCGCCGATCCCGTCGCCGTTCAAGTCGAGAAACGAGCGTGGATAGACCTGATAGACCACGCCCCCGCGCCACCAGTCCGGATCCCCGTCCAGCTGCTGCTGTCGATTGGTCTGGGCGGAAGGGGGACCAGCGAACATAGATGAACTCGTTGTTTTAGCGGCAATTCAGGACGGGCGCGGACGGTTCGGCGCCTTCAATGCGACCAGTCTCCTCGAGCGTTCTCGAAAACCGATCCTGCGATCGTCTCAGCCTAGAGCGAAGACCCGCGCGATCTCAAACCCTGAGCGCCGCCACCGTTTTTTGGCCCATCGTCCGTACGGCGCCGCCGCAGAGCGACGCCGCGCGCACAGAAACCGACTGAGACGACCAGTCTTTGTTGAATTCAAACGAAATCAGCGACTCGGCGCATGGTGAACAAAAAATCTAGGGCGCGCTTTCTTAATAAATAAAAGATGTATTCTTGACAATATCGACGCATCCGGGAGGAGGGCATGTTCAAAGTCGTCGATTGTTTCACTGAGGAGCACAATCTGTGGCTGGTCGCGCTGGCAGGCGCGATCTGTCTGACCGGCTGCGCGCTGACAGTTCAAAGCTTCAGCCAGCTCCGCCGCGCCCCGGCGGACCGCCGCGCCCTCCATGTCGCGCTGGTCGGGGTGATCGGCGGCTCGACGATCTGGACCACGCATTTCGTCGCGATGGCCGCCTACGATCCGGTCGTCGCGCATGCTTACGAACCGATGCTGACCGTCGCGTCCCTGTTCGTCGCCATCGTAGGCGTCACCTTAGCGTTCGCGATCGCCACGTGGGGGGAGCGCGGCGCCATGATCGAGTCAGGCGGCGTCGTGTTCGGGCTGTCCGTCTCTGTGATGCACTACACGGGCATGCAGGCGTTTCAAGTCCCGGGCCGCATCGTCTGGGATCAAAGCCTCATCGCCGCCTCCGTGCTCCTCGGCGCCGGCTTAGGGGCGCTCGCCCTCCATCTGGCTGGCCGGCCGCGGGGACGGTGGTCCGCGCCGGCCGCGATGGGCGCGATGATGCTCGCCATCTGCGCCATGCACTTCACCGGCATGGGGGCCGTCACGGTCGAACTCGACCCAACCGTCCCAGCGCCGGCTGAGCAGATCCCCGAATCCGTGCTGACCGGCCTGGTGATCGCCGTGATGTCGCTCTTCCTGTTCGTCGGCCTGATCGCCTTCCTGATCGAGACCAAGACCGAAGCGCAGGCGGACGAAGCCTTCGCGCGAGCCACGCTCCACGACGCGCTGACGGGCCTGCCCAACCGGCTCTACCTGAACCGCACTCTGGAGCAGGCCGCCCGACTGTTCGAATGCGACCCCGACTGCCGCGTCGCGCTCGTGACCATCGATCTCGACCGCTTCAAGGAGATCAACGACATGCACGGCCACGCCGCCGGCGACGCGATCCTGAAGGCGGTCGGCGCGCGCATGGAGGCGTCGATGTCGTTCGGGGAGTTCGTCGCCCGGGTCGGCGGGGATGAGTTCGTCGCGGTGAAGATGGGGTATGACCGTCTGAGCGAGGTCAAGAGCTTCGCCGAGCGCCTCGCCGCCCAGGTGATCGAGCCGGTCATCTTCGGCCCCACGGAGTTGCACGTCGGCGCCAGCGTGGGCGTCGCCGCCTATCCGGAGCATGGCGACAAGGTCGATATCCTGCTGAACAATTCCGATCTGGCGATGTTCCGCGCCAAGCAAGGCGGGATCGAAGCGGTCTGTTTCTTCGACCAGCAGATGGATCAGCAAAGCCGCGATCGGATGGGGCTGACCCAGGACCTGCGCCAGGCGCTCGACCGGGACGAGTTCGAGCTGCACTACCAGCTGCAGAACGAGGTCCAGAGCCGCGAGGTGGTCGGCTTCGAGGTTCTGCTCCGCTGGAACCATCCGACTCGCGGCCGCGTCTCGCCCGGGGACTTCATCCCGCTTGCGGAGAACACCGGCCTGATCCGCCCGATCGGCCTCAGGGTGCTCCGCACCGCTTGTCGCGAAGCCGCGAGTTGGCCGAGGCCGTTTCGGATCGCCGTCAACGTCGCGCCGCAGCAGCTGGTCCAACCCTCCTTCGTCGAGCATGTCGCCGACGCCCTGATGGAGAGCGGTCTCGATCCGACGCGCCTGGAGCTTGAGATCACCGAGGCGAGCATCATCGACGACCAAAAGAACACGCTTGAGGTGATGCACCGCCTTAAAGCGATGGGCGTCCGGATCGCGATGGACGATTTCGGCACGGGCTACTCCTCGCTCGCCTCGCTCCGCTCGTTCCCCTTCGACAAGATCAAGATCGACCGCAGCTTTGTCCGCGACGTCCATCAGAACCCGCAAAGCTCCGCGATCGTCCGCTCGACCTTGCTGCTGGGCGCCGCGCTGAAGATCCCGATCCTCGCGGAAGGCGTCGAGACCGAGGACGAGTTAAGCTTCCTCAGCGTTGAGAAATGCGCGGAGGTTCAGGGCTTTCTGTTCGGCAAGCCTCTCACCGTCGGCGAGGTCCGCGCGCTGATGGCGACGATCGAAGAGAAGACGTCGGATAGCGAAGCCCCGGCGCTCGAAAAGGCCTCGTAACGGGCGCCGTCAGACAGGCGCGCGCCGGCCGACGAGGAACCGCGCCCTGTTCCCCCGCATACCCCCGGTGCGGAAGCCCCTCTTCGAGGAAAAACCTGTCGCCCGAGCCGTAGACCATGGTCTCGCTCTCGGCCTCGATCATAAACGCGCCCTCCGGGATCGGCCCGCACGCGTCGAAATCATGGGTGTGATCGTCGAGCCCCGCGCCCGGATCGAGGGTCCGTGTTAGCCTTGCCCCAGTCCGAGACGAGGCCTCCCGCGCGCAAGGCCGGAAGTCGCACATAACCCTAGGGGACGCCGATGACCGAGCCGATCGCCGATGACCCGGAACGCCAGGAATGGGCGGAGGCCTTCGACGCGCTGATCCGCTACGAAGGCCCGCAGGCCGCGGCCGCGATGCTGACGATGCTCGAACGTCAGGCCGA
The DNA here is from genome assembly GCA_039819865.1 of Pseudomonadota bacterium. GTDB lineage: Bacteria > Pseudomonadota > Alphaproteobacteria > Rhodobacterales > Rhodobacteraceae > JBCBRF01. The sequence goes on from JBCBRF010000089.1 coordinate 8,148, forward strand.
GGAGCGCGGGCTAAAGCACCGCCCCCTGCCCTACACCGCCTACCGCAACACCATTTCGCTCGAGGAGCAGCCGCCCTTCCCCGGCGACATCCGCCTCGAAGAGCGCCTCACCGCCATCATGCGCTGGAACGCGCTCGCCATGGTGATGCGCGCCAACAAAGCCTACGGCGATCTCGGCGGCCACATTGCGAGCTACGCCTCCGCCGCCGAGATCTTCGAGGTCGGCTTCAACCACTTCTTCCGCGCGGGCGAGGCATCGGACCTCGTCTATTTCCAGCCGCACTCCGCGCCTGGCGTCTACTCCCGCGCCTTTCTGGAGGGCCGCCTCAGCGAGGAGACGCTCGCGCGCTACCGCCAGGAGATCGGCGGGCGCAATGCGACGGGAGGCGGGCTCTGCTCCTATCCGCATCCCTGGCTGATGCCGGAGTTCTGGCAGGTTCCGACCGGCTCGATGGGCCTCGGCCCCCTGAGCGCGGTCTACACCGCGCGCTTCATGCGCTACCTCTCCGCCCGCGGCCTGGCGAAGACCGAGGGCCGCCATGTCTGGGGCGTGTTCGGCGACGGCGAGATGGACGAGCCCGAATCGCTCGCCGGCCTGTCGCTCGCCGCCCGCGAGGGTCTCGACAACCTCACCTTCGTCGTGAACTGCAACCTGCAGCGGCTCGACGGCCCGGTCCGCGGCAACGGCCAGATCATCCAGGAGCTCGAAGCGCTGTTCCACGGCGCGGGCTGGAACGTGATCAAGGTGCTCTGGGGCGGCGACTGGGACGTGCTGTTCGCCCGCGATCACAACCACGCCTTGCTCCGCCGCTTCGCCGCGACCGTAGACGGCAAATACCAGACCCTCGGCGCCAAGGACGGCGCCTACAACCTGAAGAACTTCTTCCAAGAGGACCCCGAGACCGCGAAGATCGTAAGCCATATGAGCGACGCCGACGTCGATCGGCTCCGCCGCGGCGGCCACGATTTCCGCAAGCTCTACGCCGCCTTCGCCGCCGCCAAGGCGCACCAGGGCCAGCCCACGGTGATCCTCGCCAAGACCAAGAAGGGCTTCGGCATGGGCCGCGCGGGAGAATCCCGCATGACCGCGCACCAGGCCAAGAAGCTCGACATCGACGCGCTGAAGGAGTTCCGGGATCGCTTCGCCCTGCCGCTCTCCGACGAGAAGCTCGCGGCGCTCGAATTCATCAAGCTGCCCGAGGACAGCGAGGAGATCCGCTATCTCCGCGCCCGGCGCGCCGCGCTCGGCGGCCCGCTCCCGGCGCGCCGCACCGTCGCCGCCCCGGTCGCGGCGCCCGCGCGCCAAGGCTGGGCGGGTTTCGCGGCGGAGGCCGACGGCAAGGAGATGTCCTCCACCATGGCCTTCGTGCGCATGCTGAGCGGCCTTCTGAAGGACAAGGCGCTCGGCCCCCGCATCGTGCCGATCGTCGCCGACGAGGCGCGCACCTTCGGCATGGCCAATCTGTTCCGCCAGATCGGCATCTACGCCCCCGGCGGACAGAACTACGAGCCGGAGGATTCCGGCAGCCTGCTGCTCTATAGGGAGGCCGAGGACGGCCAGCTTCTGGAGGAGGGCATCACCGAGGCCGGGGCCCTCGCCTCCTGGACCGCCGCCGCCACCGCCTACAGCACCCACGGCGTCGCGATGCTGCCGGTCTACATCTACTACTCGATGTTCGGCTTCCAGCGGGTTGGCGATCTGATCTGGGCGGCGGCCGACCAACGCTCCCGCGGCTTCCTGATCGGCGCGACCGCCGGTCGGACCACGCTGGGGGGCGAGGGCCTGCAGCATCAAGACGGCTCCAGCCACCTCGCCGCCGCCACCATCCCGAACTGCCGCGCCTACGACCCCTGCTACGCCTACGAGATCGCGATCCTGGTGGAGCACGGCCTCCGCCGGATGCTCGAGGAGCAGCGGGACGAGTTCTTTTATCTGACCGTGATGAACGAGACCTACCCGCAGCCGAGCCTGCCCGGCGGCGACGCGGATCCATCGATCGAGGAGGGCGTGATCCGCGGCCTCCACCGGCTGTCGGAGGCCGCGCCCAACGCTCCCAAAGCGCGCGTCCGCCTCCTCGGCGCCGGCGCGATCCTGCGCGAAGTCGAGGCGGCCGCGACCATGCTCGCCGATGATTGGGGCGTGGCGGCGGAGGTGTTCAGCGCCACGAGTTTCTCGGAGCTCGAGCGCGAGGCCCGCGCGGTCGAACGGCGCAACCGCCTCAACCCGAAGGCCGAACCCGAGCGCGCCCATCTCGAACGCCTCCTGCCAGGGACGGACCCGGTGATCGCCGCCACCGACTATGTCCGCGCCGTGCCGCACATGATCGCCCCCTATCTCGACGCGCCTTTCACCGCCCTCGGGACCGACGGCTTCGGCCGCTCGGACACCCGCGCCGCCCTTCGCGCGTTCTTCGAGGTCGACCGTCGGCACATCGTGCTCGCCGCGCTCGACCGCTTGGCGCGCCAAAGCCGGATCGAGCGGCGGACGCTCGCGGAGGCCTTGGAGCGCTACGGCGTCGACGCCGAAGCGCCGGCGCCCTGGACGGTGTGACGCTAGGGCGGTGCGACGCTTGGAGGGTGCGACGCTTGGAGGGTGCGACGCTTGGAGGGTGCGACGCTTGGAGGGTGCGACGCTTGGAGGGTGTGACGCCTGGACGGTGTGAAGCCTGGACGGTGCGACGCTTGGACGGTGCGACGCTTGGACGGTGCGACGCCCGCCCCGCGGCAGAGCAGACGGCGGCTGAGCTGGCCGCGCGGTTCGAGGTCCACCCGACGCTGGTCCATCAGTGGAAGAAGGCCTTGCTGCAGCGCGTCGGGCGTCTTCGAGAAGGGCGCGGCGGGCAAGCCGCCGGAGGCCGTTGCCGCAGCAAACCCGCGCCGCGCTCAACAGAACGGCCCCGACGGCCCTCAAGACCGACCTCATTGAGCTTCCCAAGTGAGCTTCCCAAGTGAGCTTCCCAAGTGAGCTTCCCAAGCGCGAAGCCCGTCCGCCGCCGATCGCCGCGCCGCGGCGGATCGGATCCGACGCTACGACGCGCGCGCCACCTCTTCCCGGGCCCGCAGCCACGCCTCCAGCCCCGAGACCGGCATCGGGCGCGCGATGCCGTAGCCCTGGAGGATGTCGCAGTCGAGCGCTGAGAGCGCCGCGATATGCGCGTCGGTCTCGACGCCTTCGGCCACTACCTCGACCCCGAGCGCGTCGCCGATCTCGATCATCGCCTTAACCAGACGTCGGGCGGGCTCGGTGTCGAGCATCGGCTGCACGAACCGCCGATCGATCTTCAAGCGGTCGGGCGACAGGCGGACAAGGCTCATCACCGACGCATGGCCGGTGCCGAAATCGTCGATCTCGATGTCGATCCCGCTCTCGCGGAGCGCATCGATCGCGAAGCGCACGGCGTCGTCTTCCTCCAGAAAGATCGACTCGAGCAGTTCGAACGACACCTGCCCCGGCGCGATGGGCAGCTCCCGGATCTTTTGCGCCAGTTCCGCGTCCCGCAGCCGCCGGCTCGACACATTGACGGAGACGCGGGGGCGCGGAAGCCCTTGCGCTTCGATGGCGTTCATATCGTCCAGAGCGATCGCCAGGATCTGCGCGTCGATCTCCGCGACGACGCCGAGATCTTCGGCGACCGGCAGGAAATGGTCGGGCGTCAGCAATCCGCGCTCCGGGTCGCGCCAGCGCGCCAGCGCCTCCACGCCGACGACGCGCTTGGTCCGGGCGCAGATCTGCGGTTGGTAGAACGGGACGAACTCGCCCTCCTCAAGCCCGCGGCGGAGCCCGTCGGCGATCGACTTGCGCTGCGCGACCCCCGCCTCGTCCTCCTCGGAATAGAAGGCGTAGCCGTTTCGCCCCTGCGCCTTGGCGCGGTAGAGCGCGATATCCGCGTCGATCAACAGCTTCTTGCCGTCGCAGCGCCGGCCCTGGGCGCTCGCGATCCCGACGCTGGCGCCGAAGCGGCAGAGATGCTCTTCGAACGGCACCGGACGGCGCATTTTCTCGACGAGCGCCTCCGCGCGCGCCGCGATCGCGTCGCGCTCATCCGCCGTGCCGACGACCATCACGAACTCGTCGCCGCCGATCCGCGCGACGAAGTCCTCGTCTCGCACGCTGGCGCGAAGCTCTTCGCCCACATGCCGAAGGACCGTGTCGCCGGCGGCGTGGCCGAGCGTGTCGTTGATCTCTTTGAAGCGATCGAGATCGATATGCAGGATGGTGAAGCCTTTGCCGGTGACCCTGCATTTCTCGGTCATCGCCGCCAGATGCGCGTCCAGATAGCGCCGGTTCGGCAATCCCGTCAGCGCGTCGTGGAGCGCATTATGCTCGAGCGCCTTGTTGGTGTCCTCGAGCGCCTCGCGAGACGCCTCGAGCGCCATGTAGGGATTGAGCATCAGCCGGCGCCCCATGGCGAGAAGCGCGCCGAACGCGATCACCAGCCCAAGCGCGAGGGCGGCCGCCGTCTTCCATAGCGCTCTCTCCTGAGACGAAGAGAGAGCGTTGATGTTGCGGAAATAGTGATGCGTCAGCGCGGTGCCGGCGATCGGCGTGCTGATCTGTAGCCAGCGACTCTCGAAAGACGCAGGCGGCGTCAAGCTGCGATGTCCGGGGACCGAGGACGTGACCTCGACGAAGGCAGGCGCGTCGCTGTCGAAGCCCGCTCCCATGGCGCCCTTAATGAATTCGAAGCCGCCGACGAGGACCGCCTCGACCTCCCCGCGAAACAGGATCGGCTCAGCGATGACGATCGTCGGCTGCCCGGCGATCATTTTCTTCGTCACCAGCGGCGTGACCGACCCGCTCTCGATCACGCGCGCGGCGGCCTCTTTCAGGATGGCGGCGCTTGTCTCGACATCCGCCAGGCGCGGGTCGGGATGATCGACGACCGGTTCCAACGTCAGACTGTAGAGCATGACCCGACGTTGATCGTCGAACAGATTGAACTGGGAAAGCTTCTCGTCGAGCACCCTCTTGGCGTCGAATCCGCCCATCCCCGTCGCGACCAGGATCCGGTCCCCCGCCAACGCGTCGAGCGTCCGCTGTCGATCGGATACGTAAGAGGCGAAGCTTTCGGCGGATCCGCGAGCTTCGAGCGCCACGCTGTCGATCGTGAAGGTCTGGAACGCCGACCGCGTCGAGATCCACACCAGGGCGCAAGCGATCCCTGTCGCCAGAGCGCATCCGAGCGCGAACAGGCCGTAAAACGTCTGCGTGGGCGTCAGCTTCACGGAGCGCCTCATGGCCGGGGCTCCTGGTTCGCGAAGGCCCGCAGATCGACGCGCACCACGTTGTCCACGTCGTACTGCGCCATGCACATCTCGGAGAGACCCAGCGCTTCATGCGCATCGGGCTTGTCCGGCGAATAGGGCTCGAACGGACGGCGGTAGGTCTTGATCAGGCCCAAGACCGGCGCGTCGAGCTTCTGGAGCGCGGCGCGGATCGCAGCGCGGTCGGCGCGGACCTCGCCGGTCAGCCTCGCTTGACGCATCGCCGCCAACAGGAGCTTCGTCAGGTCATAGGCGTGGACGAAGCCGGGCGGCGCCGGGATCTCCGGGCCCGCCCAATGCGCCCCGCCGCCGAGCTTCTTGAGCGAGGCCAGCGCCCGATGATGCTCGGGCGTGTCGGCGAACAGGTCGTGGCAGGATTGAACGAATTTCAGCCCGACCGCATCGCGATAGGAAGCCGGCGCCTGGAACGGGAAATCGCTCGTCGTGATGCCCCAGTGACTGAGAACGCTCGGGCGGGTATCGCGCGGCAGCTCGAGCAGCGCGTCGATCAGGCTTTTCGCCTGCACGCTGTCGCCAACGGCGATGAGGCAGTCCGCAGACGTCGTCCGCAGTCGAGACACGATCTGCCTGAGCATCTTCAGGTCCGCCTGCCACGGCATCCAATGGAGGGACGTCGGATGGCGGTCGTAAAGCTCGAGACCGGCGGACAACGTACGGGCGTTGCTCTTGCCCCACGGATTGTCGGTCAGGAGGAGATGAACGTCTTCGCACCCCCGATCCAGCACCGCATAACGCGCGATTTCGACGCCGGCCTTACGGTCGTCGACCGAAAGCCTGAAAATCCAATTCTCTTCCGTCGGAGCCCGCGTGACCGGAGCGCCTGCGGCCCAGGGCACCAGCGTCAGGACGCCGTTCTCGTTCAGATACTCCCGATACCGGATCAACTGGGGCGAGTGCACGCCGCCGAAAAACACCAGCCCGCGGGGGTCGGCCAAAAACTCGTCCATATGGAGTTTCGAGCGAAACACGTTGGTCCGGTGGTCGCGCACCGCCACCTCGATCGCAACCTTCTTGCCCGGGATGATGGACTTTGGATCGAGATCCGATAGCGCCGCGCGAAGCCCCATTTCGATCGCGCGCCCGGCTTCTGCGGCGACCGTCTGGTCGGCGTCGACATAGATCCGATACGTGATCGTCTCCGGATCGGCGCCGTCGCCGGCGGCCTCGCCGAAAGCGGCGCCCGCGCTCAGCAGCGCAAAGCCCGCCACCATGGCGCCAATCTGCTTCAGGAAAGACAAGGCGAAGAACCTCCGCAGCGCTCAGTTCGACCGATTTCGACGATCGCCAAGCTACGGAGAGACCTTAAACACTTTGTCACCATACCGCAGTTCTGCGCAGCGGACGGCGACTTCGCGCCGGTTTTCGGCAAAACGACTGGCGGATCCTCCAAAAATCCGCAATCAGTTCAAACTGAACCGAAAATTGAGCGCAATTTTATTGATACTCGCCGCACCAATGCCGCTCAAGTCTGCGCGACATACTCAGTCGAACAGGCCGAACAGGCGTAGACGTCTTCGTGCGAGAGGATGCGGACGGTGAAGAGCGGCTCCGCCGCGCCCCTGAGCACCCAGCAACGAGGACACTGGTAGTCGACCCCCATGACCGGCTGATAAGACGCCACCCGGTTCTTGATCGCCGCAGCCCCGACACCGGAGTGCTCGGTCTCGGACCGCACGGTCTCCAAGTCTGCGACCTGAACCGCCGTCTCTCGCAACATCGTCTCGAAACTCATGCTCTCCCCTTCGCGCAGCCACGGCGCGGGT